>NZ_AZUP01000001.1:3691310-3998919 GCF_000527135.1 Methyloversatilis discipulorum | reverse complement strand
CGGCGCTGCTGACCGAAATCCAGCACGATCTGTTCGACCTCGGCGGCGAGCTGGCCATCCCCGGCTACCACCTGATCAAGACCGAACAGGTGGCCCGCCTCGATGCCGAACTGGAACGCCTGAACGCCGAGCTGACGCCGCTGAAGGAATTCATCCTGCCCGGCGGCACCCGCGCCGCGGCGCACGCTCACCTCGCGCGCACCATCTGCCGTCGCGCCGAACGCGCGGTGATCGCCGCGGCCGCCGAAGGCAAGGTGTCGGAGGCGAGCCGGCAGTATCTGAACCGTCTGTCCGACCTGCTGTTCGTGCTCGGCCGCACTTACAACCGGCTGGTCGGCTGCGGCGACGTGCTGTGGCAGCGCGGCCGCGCCCACGACGGCGGAACGGACTGAAGGGATGGCCGCGGACACGTCCGCGGCCGAGCACTGCCCGTGACCCGCACACCCGACGCGCCGATAGGCGTATTCGACTCCGGCCTCGGCGGACTGTCGGTGCTGCGCCACGCGCGCGCGGCGCTGCCGGCCGAGGATTTCCTGTACGTCGCCGATTCCGGCTTCGCCCCCTATGGCGAGCGCAGCGCCGACTGGATACGCGCACGCAGCGCCGAACTGGGCGAATTCCTGATCGCGCGCGGCGCCAAGGCGCTGCTGATCGCCTGCAATACGGCCACCGCGGCGGCCGCGCAGGCGCTGCGCGAGCGCTGGCCCGCGCTCCCCATCATCGGCATGGAACCGGCGGTCAAACCGGCGGTGGCGGCGACGAAGACCGGCACGGTCGGCGTGCTGGCCACCACCGGCACACTGGCCAGCAGTCGCTTCGCAGCACTGCTCGACACCTTCGGCCGCGACATCCACGTGGTCACCCGCCCGGGCAGCGGTCTGGTCGAGGCGGTCGAACGCGGCGATTTCGACAGCCCCGACACGCGGGCGCTGGTGGCCTCGCACGTCGAACCGCTGATCGCCGAGGGGGCCGACGTGATCGTGCTCGGCTGCACCCATTACCCCTTCCTGCGCCCGCTGATCGAACAGGCGGCCGGCCCCTCGGTACGCGTGATCGACACCGGAGATGCGGTCGCCCGCCAGCTCGCGCGCGCGCTCGGCCGAGCCGGTCTGCTGCGCAGCGGCCACCACGGCGGCGAACGTTTCTGGAGCAGCGCGCCGCCGGCGCAACGCAGCACGGCGCTGCAGCGGCTGTGGGGGCAGGACGCGACGGTCGAGCCGCTGACCGGCGGTTGATCAGCGCAGGATGAGGACGGTGACGATCACCCAGCCCGCCATGGCGACGATCAGGTGAGGGTCGCGGAACAGGTCGTGCGACGGGTCGCCGCCCGCGCCCTGGCGATGCAGCAGATAGAGATAGCGGAACAGCCCGTACAGCACGAAGGGCAGCGTGTAGATCAGGTCGCCGGTGCCGTGGATGCGCACCGTGTCCTCATCCACCGTGTACAGCGCGTAGGCCACCACGGCGCAGGCGCCGGTGATGGTGGTGAACTGGTCGAGCAGCGCCGCCGAGTACTGGTCCAGCACGGTGCGGTGGGCGCCGCCGCCCTCCTCCATCAGCATCATTTCGGCCCGCCGCTTGGCGAAACCGAGGAAAAGCGTCAGCAGCAGGCCGCACATCAGCAGCCAGTTCGACGGCGGGATGCCGAGGCCGGTGGTGCCGGCCAGCAGGCGCAGCATGAAACCGGCGCTGATCAGGAAGACGTCGAGCACAACCACGCGCTTGAGGCCGTAGCTGTAGCCGAGGTTGATCAGGCCGTAGATGCACAGCAGCCACACCAGCATTTCGCCAACCTGCCAGGCCAGCGCGAGCGAACTGGCTGATAGCGCGCCCATCAGCAGCACCGCCACCGACGGCGACAGCGCGCCGGACGCCAGCGGGCGCAGCCGCTTGACCGGGTGCAGCCTGTCCTGCGCGACATCGCGGAAGTCGTTCAGCGCATAGACGGCGCTCGACATCAGGCAGAAGGCGGCGAAAGCCAGCAGCGCCGACTGCACCATGGCGGCCTGGTGCCAGGCGTGGCCGAACAGCAGGCCGAAGAACACGAAGCCGTTCTTCACCCACTGCTTCGGACGCATCAGCTG
Organism: Methyloversatilis discipulorum; assembly: GCF_000527135.1. Lineage (NCBI taxonomy): Bacteria > Pseudomonadati > Pseudomonadota > Betaproteobacteria > Nitrosomonadales > Sterolibacteriaceae > Methyloversatilis > Methyloversatilis discipulorum. Next base: position 3,996,835 of record NZ_AZUP01000001.1, on the reverse strand, counting down.
CAGGGCGGCGACGATCATCGCGGTCTCAGTTGAAGTAGCGTTCCTCGAAATAGCAGCCGCAGTCCGGCAGCCACTTCGGTATTGCGTACCAGAGACGGCGTGCCGGCTCCAGCACACCTGCATGGTAGGCCGCGTAGTCGAAACCGTGGCCGCGGATGCGCCAGAAAGTGGCACCGCGCACCTGCAGCGTGTCCTCGCTCACTTCGCGGAAATACGGCGTGTAGTCGGCGAGGTCCGGCTTTTCCTTGCTCAGGATCAGGATGTCGCGACCGGCCAGCGCGCGGAAGTCGGTCAGCACGTCATCGTGCCGCGCGTGGCTGGACGCCGGGCCGAACACCGGCCAGTAGCGGCCGTGGTTGTAGCCCATCGTGACCGAGGGCGAATAGCCGTCGGTCATCAGCACGTAGCGGTCGACGTCGTCGCCCAGCGCGGCGATCACCTCGTCCGCCTTCACCGTCTGCACGACGCCGGCGTACTTGCGCGGCCCCAGTCGCTGCGCCCAGCTGTCAACCGGCTGCGTCGCCACCGCGATCACGCCGGCCACGTGCAGCAGTGCGAGCACCGCGGTGATATTGCGGGTACGACGCAGCACGCCGTCGGGCACCGCACGCGCATACATCAGGAAGGCCAGCGGCACGAAAGAGAACACCCAGTGCAGGCCTATGGTCTTGACCAGCGACAGCAGACCGAACACCGCCAGCGGCACGACCACCAGCGCCGGCAGCGCGGCCTGGCGCATCCACGCGCCGGGCGCACGCAGCAGTCGCCACGCCACCATCGGCGTCAGCAGCCACAGCATCATGCCGGCGTACATCAGTGGCGTCTGCCACGACAGCCCGGCACCGCCGTGACGGTTGAACACGTTGAACATCACGTTGGCCCAGCAGTGCTGGCTGTTCCACCAGGCGTTGTACAGGCCGGCCGGCAGCGCGCACAGCACGAGCAGCGCCAGGCCCTTCCACTTCCACGCCGCCGGGCGCCACAGCGCCCACACGATGTAGGCGAGGCCGAGCAGCACGGCGAAGTACTTGGACAGGAAGGCGCCCCCGAGCAGCAGGCCGGCCAGCGCGAAAGCCGGCATCGACCGCGTACGCTGCGCGTGCAGGAACAGCAGCGCCGACGCCACGCTGAAATACACCAGCGGGATGTCGGTCGTGATCAGCACGTCGAGCACGCTGGCCGGCGCCAACAGCGCCAGCGTGGCCGCGCCCCAGCGTGTGGCGGCGGCATCGTCGCGCAGAAAGGCAAGCAGCATGAAGGACAGCAACGCCGGCTGCAGGATGGCCGGCAGACGCAGCCACCACTCGGCTTCCGACACCGATATCAGCGCCGCCAGCCACCAGCCCACCATGGGCGGATGGTCGTAGAAGCCGCCGGCCGGGATCTTGCCCCACCAGTAGAAGTAGGCTTCGTCGCCGGTGAAGGGCAGCACGGCGCCCAGCCAGCCGCGGAAAACCAGCGTCAGCAGCAGGCTGATGAAATAGAAACGGCGCCAGCTGGAAGCCGGCGCCGCAGAGAACAGCGCATTCACCGATCAGTCGCGGTCGGCCAGCGCACGGCGACGTGCACGCACTGCTTCGGCGAGGACGTCGAGCAGTTCGACGCTCTTGTCCCAGCCCAGGCAGGCGTCGGTGATGCTCATGCCGTACTCCGGTTCCTTGCCGGCGACCAGATCCTGACGGCCTTCCTTCAGGTGCGATTCGACCATGACGCCGAAGATGCGGTCCTCGCCGCAGGCCATCTGCGCCGCGACGTCGCGCGCGACATCCATCTGCAGCGCGCACTGCTTGCGGCTGTTGGCGTGCGAGAAGTCGATCATCACCTTCGCCGGCACGCCGGCGGCGGCCAGTTCGCGGCACACCTTCTCGACCGCGTCGGCGTCGTAGTTCGGCTCCTTGCCACCACGGAGGATGACGTGGCAGTCCTCGTTGCCGGCGGTCGACACGATGGCCGAGTGGCCGGCCTTGGTGACCGACAGGAACACGTGCGGCGACTGTGCCGACTTGATCGCGTCAGAGGCGATGCGCACATTGCCGTCGGTGCCGTTCTTGAAGCCGACCGGGCAGGACAGGCCGGACGCCAGTTCGCGGTGCACCTGACTTTCCGTCGTGCGCGCGCCGATGGCGCCCCAGGCCACGAGGTCGGCCGTGTACTGCGGCGTGATGGTGTCGAGGAACTCGGTGCCGGCCGGCAGGCCCTGCTCGTTCACTTCCAGCAGGATGCGGCGCGCCAGGCGGAGGCCGTCGTTGATCTTGAAGCTGTTGTCCAGATAGGGATCGTTGATCAGCCCCTTCCAGCCCACCGTGGTGCGCGGCTTCTCGAAATAGACGCGCATGACGATTTCGAGGTCGGCCGAAAGACGCTCGCGCTGCGCTTTCAGCAGCTTCGCGTATTCCATGCCGGCCTTGTAGTCGTGGATCGAGCAGGGACCGATCACCACCAGCAGGCGGTCGTCGGCGCCGCGCAGGATGCGATGGATGGCCTGGCGCGCGGCAAACGTCGTTTCGGACGCCACATCGCTGGCCGGCAGTTCGCGCAGCACGTGCGCGGGCGGCAGAAGTTCGCGGATTTCCTTGATGCGGACGTCGTCGGTGATCTTGTGCATGGGAGCGTTCATGGCTACGTTGTTCGGTACCGCGCCGGCAGGTGTGCCGTTGCAAAGCGGTGGATTCTAACCCGGCGCGGGGTTTCCTTCGTTCAAGCGGATCCTGGCCTGCTCAGTTGCGGCGCTCGCGCCACAACAGGTGGACCGCAAAATAGCCGATCACAGAGGCGCTGCAGGCCATGATGAACAGCCCGGTCACCAGCGGCAGGCCGGCGGCACTGAGCCAGATCCAGAAACCTTCGAACCAGCCGGTCGCCAGTTCGCCGATCTTTTCCGCACTCTGTTCGATCTGCGTCGATTCGCTGACCGATGCCGGCTTGGCCAGCACGAAGCTGCCCAGTTCGTAGGCCGCCCAGTAGATTGGCGGGAAGGTGACGGGGTTGGTGATCAGCGTGCAGCCGGCGCTGATCGCGACGTGCGCACGCAGGAAGAGTGCGGTGGCGATCGCGAACAGGAACTGGGCGAACGGGATCATCAGCCCGAAGAACAGGCCGATCGACACCGCTTTCGCGACGCTGTGGCGATTGGCGTGCCACAGGCTGTCGTCGCGCAGGTGATGGGCGAACGGTGCGACGACGCGCGAGGCGAGGATCTGCTCGCGCGTCGGGAACCAGCGTCTCAACCAGTTGGGCATGCTGCTGCGACTGACCGTCAGGCCGTGCCTCCGACGGTGAGGCCGTCGATGCGCAGCGTCGGCTGGCCGACGCCGACCGGCACGCTCTGCCCTTCCTTGCCGCAGGTGCCGACGCCGCTGTCCAGCGCCATGTCGTTGCCTATCATCGACACGCGGGTCAGCGCGTCCGGACCGTTGCCGATCAGCGTCGCCCCCTTGACCGGGTAGGTCACGCGGCCGTTCTCGATCATGTACACCTCGGCGCCCGAGAACACGAACTTGCCGCTGGTGATGTCGACCTGGCCGCCGCCGAAATTGACCGCGTACAGGCCCTTCTTGACCGAGCGGATGATTTCTTCCGGCTCGCGGTCGCCGTTCAGCATGTAGGTATTGGTCATGCGTGGCATCGGCAGGTGGGCGAAGCTTTCGCGGCGGCCGTTGCCGGTCGGCGCCACGCCCATCAGGCGGGCATTCAGGCTGTCCTGCATGTAGCCGACCAGGATGCCGTCCTCGATCAGCGTGGTGCAGCGGGTCGGGTTGCCTTCGTCGTCCACGGTCAGCGAGCCGCGGCGGTTCGGCAGCGTGCCGTCGTCGACCACGGTGACGCCGCGCGACGCGACCTGCTGGCCGATGCGGCCAGCAAAGGCGGAACTGCCCTTGCGGTTGAAGTCGCCTTCCAGCCCGTGACCGATCGCCTCGTGCAACAGGATGCCGGGCCAGCCCGGGCCGAGCACCACGCTCATCGTGCCGGCCGGCGCCGGGCGTGCATCGAGGTTGACGCGCGCCTGATGCACCGCCTTTGCCGCGTAGTCGCGCAGCACCGCATCAGTGAAATAGCCGTAGTCGAAGCGGCCACCACCGCCGCTGGAGCCCTGCTCGCGGCGGTCGCCGTCCTGCATGATGACGGTGACCGACACCCGCACCAGCGGGCGCACGTCGGCCGCCATGTGGCCGTCGCTGCGCATCACCATCACCACCTCGTGCGTGCCGGCGATGTGCGCCATCACCTGGGTGACGCGACTGTCCTCGGCGCGGGCGTAGCTTTCGAGCCGTTCGAGCAGTTTCACCTTGTCGGTGTCGCTGAGCGAGGCGTGCGGGTTGCGCGACGAATACAGCGGCACCGGCGACGCCGAGGTGACCGTGCGCGCAGTCAGGCTCTGCCCCTGCGAGGCGATCGCGCGTGTCGCACGGGCCGCCGCTTCGAGCGCCGGCAGGCTGATTTCGTCGGAATAGGCGAAGGCGGTCTTCTCGCCCTGGATCGCGCGTACGCCGACACCCTGTTCGATGTTGAAGCTGCCGGACTTGACGATGCCCTCTTCCAGGCTCCAGGCCTCGCTGCACTGGTGCTGGAAGTAGAGATCGGCGTAGTCGATGCGGTGGCCGCCGAGCAGACCGAACACGCGGTCGAGTTCGCCGCGGTCGAGATCGAAGGGGGCGAGCAGCGTGGCACGCGCGGTGCCCATCAGGTCGGCGCCGGTGAGCGCAATCGGTTCGCGGGTCGTGACGGTGGAGCCGGTGGTCATGAATGCATCAGTCCTGGTTCAGTTGCGCGCCGGACGCCCGAGACGTTCGGCGATGGCGTCCTCTTCCTGGCGCGGGAAGAAGTACTTGTACATCGATTTCTCTTCCTTCAGATCGCGCCAGCGGCCACCCAGTTCATCGACGCGGCTGCGATACAGCTCGCGCGTCAGCCGCAGCAGGATGGCCGGCGCGCCGACGCGCTTGCACATGCGCTCCTCGGCGGCCGGAACGAAGTCGAGATATTTCTCGTAGAAGGCGCGGTGGCGCGGGTTCACCTCGATCAGCACGTCGTCGCAGTCCTGGATGCGGAAGGCGTAGATGCACATCAGGTGGAACAGCGTGCCCATCAGCCGCTTCGAGCGCACCGACTGCTCGACCGCGAACTTGCCGAACTCGCACACCTTGCGACCTTCGTCGCGCAGCCCGTGCATCACGTCCGGATAGGTTTCGTCGGCCGACAGGCCGGTGTCGGAGTCGAGGTTGACGGTGATGGTGCCGTAGATGTGGCCGTCGAACTCGGCGACAAGGGTGATGCGGTTGGGCGCCTCGTCGATCTGCTTTTTCGTGTGATAGCCGCGCCACGAGTACATCTTCTCGATCAGCAGGCTGGTGCCCTCGCGTTTCTCGTTGTCGCTGCTCAGCAGGCGCACGCGGAACTTGTCCTTCTGCTGCGCCATTTCGCGCGTACCCGGAATGTCCTCCTGCTCGATGCACATCGAGCGCAGGCGTTCGACGTCCATGACCGTCACTTCCGCCAGTGTGTGCGGAAATTTCGACGGATTCCGAGTGGTCTGGTCATTCATGCGGGGAGACCTCAACAAGCGATGCGCCGGTGGCCCAAAGCAGGAAGATTCTGCCTTATTTCAACAAGATAGTCCGAATCAAGATCACCTACGACCACGCCCGGACCACGCGCCAGGCGATTGATCACATTTCCCCACGGATCGATCAGCATCGAGTCACCCCAGGTACGTCGTCCGGACGGGTGCACGCCGCCCTGCGCCGCCGCCAGCACGTAGCACTGGTTCTCCACCGCGCGGGCGCGCAGCAGCAGTTCCCAGTGCGCCCGACCGGTGGTCTCGGTGAAGGCGGCACCGAGCACCAGCAGCTTAATGTCGCCCAGCGCGCGGAAATACTCCGGAAAGCGCAGGTCGTAGCAGATCGACAGCCCGACCCGGCCGAAAGGGGTCTCGATCGATACCGGCTGATGGCCGGCCTCGATCGTCCGCGCCTCGTCGTAATTCTCGGCGCCGCGGGTGAAGGCAAACAGGTGGACCTTGTCGTAACGGGCCACCTGGCTGCCGTCCGGGCCGTAAGCGAGGCAGGTGTTGCGGACCTTGTTCGCGGCATCCGCCACCAGCGGCACCGAACCACCGATCAGCCAGATGCCGTGCCGGCGCGCGCAGTCGGCAAGGAAGCGCTGGATCGGACCATTCCCCTCTTCCTCGCGGATGCCGATCTTGTCGGCCTCGTCGCCGGAAATCAGCGGAAAGTACTCAGGCAGCGCCACCAGCTGCGCACCCTGGCGCGCCGCCTCGGCAATCCAGTGCCCGGCTTCCTGCAGGTTGTCCGCCACCACCGGGCCGGACACCATCTGCACGGCAGCAACGCGGGTCTTGGTCGTAGTGTTCATGACGCACCTTTCAATCGGATGACAAGCTCATTCAGCGGCCGGCGCCGTCGACAGCTTGGCCACCAGCGGATCCTCCCACGAGCCGGTAACGGCGTAGCGGAACGAGAATATCTGGCCGAGCGGATCCTTCAGCACCTTCTGCGCCAGATAGGTCGCCACGCCGACCGCCGGATTGGCGATCAGCGCGCCGACCGACACGCTGTCGCTCAGCGCCGGCTGTACGTTCACCGTCAGGTTCTGGGTTTCGGCGGCGATGTTGGCACTGCCGCTGATCTGCACGCGCGCCGCCGGGCCGGCCAGTTCGAGATTGTCGGTGTTCATGATGCCACGCTCGACCGCCACCGTTCCTTCGATGCGGTCGAAAGCGAAGCCTTCGCTGAACACGTCGCGGAAATCGAGCGTGATGCGGCGCGGCAGCGACTGCAGACTGAGGATGCCGAGCAGCCGTCCGGCGCCCGGATTGATCTTGCTGAACTGGCCGTTGTTCGCCTTCAGCTCGAACGATCCTGACAGCGACGGGTAGTCGATCGACAGCGGGCTGCCCTGCCAGCGCAGCATGCCCTTCATGCCGGCGGTACCGCGGCGCAGCGCGCCGGCGTGGCCGAGGCGTTCGAGCAGCTTGCCGGCGTCCTCGGTGTCGATGGCGAAATCGAAACGCGTCTCGCGCGTGCCGCGCAGGCCGGCCAGCGCGCGGCCCCAGGCGCCGCTGGCGACGAAACTGCCCTCTGGCATGGTCAGTGCGAGGCGGTTGATCAGCCAGGCGCGGCGCTCATTACTGGCCTGCAGTTCGAGCCGGCCGAGGTTGCGGCCGTCGAGCACGAAGCGTTCGGCCTCGATGTCCAGCGCCGGCAGTTCGTCCAGTTCCTCGTCCGGCTCGACGCTGCTGACCTGGGCGCCCGCCTCGTCCGCCGTGTCGATGCGCAACTGGTCGAAACGCGCCTTGACCTGACCCTTGCCCTGCGCGTTCCAGCTCACGCGACCGCGCGCCTGAGCGCTGGCAAGATCGATGTCCCACACCTCGCCGCGGCGCGTTGCGTCGATCTTCACCGCCTCCAGCCAATGCCCGGACAGGCGCAGATTCTTCGCGTCGAGCTTCACCTTCGACACCGGCAGGGGCTCGCCTGCGGCACCGCCCGCTGACGTCGGCGAGGCAAAGGCGCGGCGCAGCGCGTCGAGATCGACCGTTTCGGTGCTCAGCGCCAGCGCCAGCCCCTGATCGGGCAGAGCCGGCATCTGCGGCAGGCCGACCGCGCCGCGCTCCAGCACCCAGCCACCCGGGGTCGAACGGCGGACGATGTCGGCGCTGCCCAGTCGGCCGGCGTCGATGTGCAGCAGTTCGCGCTCGGCGCCGAGCGCCGGCAGGCCGCGCCGTGCCGCTTCGCGCGCGTCGAGGGCGCCGATGCGCTCGACCTTGAGCGCCAGCGCTTCGCCGACCGACTTGCCGAAGGGCGCCGGCAGCGTCGAGGCCACCTGCGACAGGTCGGCGTCGAGCGTCATGTCGGTGCCACTGCGGCGCACCCCCAGCCGCGCCTGCCAGCCGGCGACGCCGGACAGCGCCGTCATCCACGGCTGGCCGAACTGGGCACGCAGCGCGTCCATCGAGGCGCGGCCGCGCACGTCTACATTGACCGTGCCGCCGCCACCGGTACCGACATCCAGCGTCATCGGAAAGCCGAGCACGCTGGCCTGGGCACCACGTATCGACAGCGAACTGTCAGTGAAGGCGACCTTGCCCGAGGCGTCGGTCAGCGGCGGCAGCGTGCTGTCGAGCACGAGCTTGTTGGCGGTGAAGCTGTACTCGCCCTCGACCTTGGTGTCCTTCGAGTGGCGCAACGGGATGGTGAGCGCGATCGCCAGCTTGCCGTTGCCTTCGGCGCGCATGTCCGAGGTGAAGCCGTCGATGCGTTCGGCCACCGGGCTGGCGTCGATATAGCGCAGGAAATCGGCGGTCGCTCCGCTGGTCGAGCCTTTCACCAGCAGCAGTTCCTCGGCCGCGTCGAGATCGGGAATCTCGGCCGTGGTCGGACCGAGCTTCGTGTTCATGATGCGACCGTCACGCGAAGTGATGAGCATGCGCGGCCCCTCGAACAGCACGTCGGCGCGCAGGCCGGTCAGCGGCGGCCAGCTCGGGCCGAAATCGACGGTCACGTCCTCGGCCTTCACCTTGACCTGGAAAATGCCGGGCTGGCCGCGGTCGAAAGGGAAGTCGTCGAGCCGGCCGCGCAGCTTCAGCGTCGCCTCCGGCGCGCGCCCCGCGGTCAGCGCCGTACGCAGCCAGTCGCGCGTGTCCGGTCCGATCTCAAGCGGCAGGTAGCGCCACACCGCCCGTGCGTCGCCGTCGAGCAGTTTGGCTTCGATATCGATCTCGCCGGCCGTGCTGCCCGCCGTGCGGTAACGCCCGCGCGCCTGACCCTGCACATCGTCGTTGCGGAAGGCGAGCGACTCGATCACCACCTCGGTTTCGCCGTCGCTGCGCGCCCAGCCGGCGCGTGCCTTGAACTGCGAGAACGGGATTTCCGGCTGCGGGAACACCGCCGGCAGGTCGAGCACCAGATCCGGCGCATCGATCTGCACGCTGCCGCGTACATCGCTGCCTTCGATGCGGCCGCTCAGCCCGCTGACGCCGGGCAGTGCGCCGTCGGCGCGCAGACCGACTCGGTCCAGCCGCGCACTGACGCGGAAGGCGGTCGGCGCCGACAGCGGACCGGTCCAGCCGCCGTCGAGTTCATGCACGACGCCCTGGGCCGCGTGGCGCTGCAGTCGGTCGCGCACCGGGTCGGGCAGCGGCAGATAGGCGGACAGTCGGGTCAGCGCGTCAAGATCGAGCGCACTGGCCGACAGCTCGCCACGCTCCACCTCGTTGCCGGCCGCCGCCTGCCAGCGCAGATCGATGCTGGTCGGCTGCACGCGCAGCCCGCCGCGGGTCGCCAGCTGCAACTGACGGGCCGAGGCGACGACGCGCTCCTGGCTCAGTTGTTCGGCGCTGACGCGGCCGGACAGGCTGACCAGGTCGAGCAGCGGCAGTTCGGGCGCCAGGCGCAGCCGCACGTCCGCCAGCGCCAGTTCGCCGGTCACCTCGGCCAGCCGGGCGCCGTCGAAACGCGTCCAGGCACGCGCCGCACCGCGCCCCTGCGACAGTTCGAGCGGGTAATCGACCCAGGTCTGCCAGACCGCCATGTCGGCGCCTTCGAGCGACACGAACAGTTCGCCCGACGCGCTGCGCCAGTCGTCGCGGTCCGGCAAGGTCACGTCACCGCGGATGTCCAGCCGCTGCGCCAGCTCGCTCGGCGGCCGCGCCGACAGGCCGAAGCGATGGTCGCGGCCGGAATTGTCGAGGCGGAAATCGACCTGGGTCAGCTGCAGCGGTGGCGCGGTTTCGCGCAAGGCGTCGTCCCACTCCAGCCGCGCACCGCGGATATTGATCTGGCCCTGCGACAGCAGCCAGCGCATGAAGCCGCCCCGCTCGCCGTCCTGCCTTATTTCCAGACCGGCGACGAAGAAGCGGCCGTCGGCCTCGCGGCGTATCCAGAGGTCGGGGCCGTTGATGTCGAGCCGGTGCAGATGCAGTTCGCCGCGCACCAGCGACGAAAAGCCGAGGGCGGCTTCGACCTGTTCCAGCCGCAGCGCCGGCTGGCCGGATTCGTCGAGCAGGGTCAGACCGCGCAGCGACAGCTGCGGGTGCAGGCCGCTCCAGTCGGCGCTCAGGCTGTCGATGCGCACCTGGCGCTGCAGCGCATCACCGAGCGCCTGTTCGATGCGCGCGCGATGCTGATCCACCTCGGGCAACACCCAGTGGCGCGCGACCAGCACGACGCAGGCGACGACGACGTAGGCGATCAGCGCCGCGTCGAACAGCCGCCCGGCGATGCGGCGCCACAAGGGGCGGGCCGCAGCCGCGCGGACGGTGGCGACCGCGGCGGCGAGTTCAGCGTGGGCGGAGTCGGACAAGATTTGCGGGCAGTCAAACCGGCGATGACTGCATTTATGGAACGATGCGGGAGTTTACCCGCAACGCAGGCGCTGTCGCGCTTTGTAAGGCCATGCTTACATGCCGGCCCGCACCACGGTTTTTTGCATAATCGCCATCTTCATACGAGAAAGCCTGACATGGACGCCCCCGCCGCCATCGCCCACGCCCGCCGCCACAGCCGCTACCTCGCCCGCCTGCTCGACGCGCGGCCAGCGCTGGAAGACGCGCTGGGCAGCACGCTGCAGGCCCAGATCAGCGCCGCCCTGCTCGGCGAATGGCTCACGCAGACGCCGTTCGCGCACGGCGACGAGGCGGCATTGAAGGCGGCGCTGCGCCGGCTGCGCGCCCGCACCATGGCCCACCTGATCGTGCGCGATCTGGCCGGCCTGGCCGATCTGGACGAAGTGACCGAGGGCATGACGCTGCTGGCCGAGCAGACGGTGCGGGTGGCGGTCGATCAGGCGCGCGCCGCGCTGGTCGAGCGTTTCGGCGAGCCGCGCGGCGAGACCGACAACGCGGTCCAGCCCTTCATCTGCATCGGCATGGGTAAGCTGGGCGGGCGCGAGCTGAACGTCAGTTCCGACGTCGACTTCATCTTCGTCTACCCGGAATCGGGCGAAACCGACGGTGAAACGCCGACCGGAGCGGGCAAGCGCATCGACAACTTCGACTTCTTCACCCGCCTCGGCCGCAAAGTGATCGAACTGCTGGCCGACGTGACCGCCGACGGCTTCGTGTTCCGCGTCGACATGCGGCTGCGCCCGAACGGCGACTCCGGCCCGCTGGCCTGCAGCTTCGACATGCTGGAGAACTACTTCGTCACCCAGGGCCGCGAGTGGGAGCGCTACGCCTGGATCAAGGCGCGCGCGCTGACCGGTGGCGTCAATGACGAGCTGGAATCGCTGCGCAAGCCCTTCGTCTTCCGCAAATACCTCGATTTCGGTGCCATCAACGCGATGCGCGACCTGCACGCGCAGATCCGCCGCGAGGTGGCGCGCCGCGACATGGCGGACAACATCAAGCTCGGCCCGGGCGGTATCCGCGAGATCGAATTCATCGCCCAGGTGTTCCAGCTGATACGCGGCGGCCGCGAGAGTGCGCTGCAGATCCGGCCGACGCAGAAGGTGCTCGACCGACTGGCGATGCGCGGCGTGCTGGGCGAGGACGCGGTCGAACAGCTGCAGTCGGCCTACGTCTTCCTGCGCCGGCTCGAACACCGCCTGCAGTACGTCGAAGACGCGCAGACGCACAAACTGCCGGCCAGCGCCGAAGACCAGGCGCTGGTCGCCTCGGCCATGGGCTTTGGCGATTACGCCGCGCTGCTGGACGAACTGGACCACCACCGCGGCCACGTAAGCCGCCATTTCGACGCCGTATTCGGCGCGCAGGAAAGCTCGACCCCGACGCCGCGTGCCGTCTGGCAGGACATCGGTCAGGACAGCGCCCCGTGCGACGACTGCCACAGCGCACTCGACGGCATGGGCTTCGACGACACCGAACAGCTGGCGCGCCGCCTGTCCGCCTTCAAGTCGGGCAGCCGCTACCGCCAGTTGCCCGACAGCTCGCGCACCCGCGTCGACGCGCTGGTACCCAAGCTGCTCGAAGCCTGCCGCGATACGCCGCAACCCACGGCCACCGCGCTGCGCGGCCTCGACCTGCTGGAAACCATCAGCCGGCGCGCTGCCTATCTGGCGCTGCTGGCAGAATTCCCGCAGGCGCTGAGCCAGGTGGCGCGACTGATCGGCGCATCGAGCTGGGCGGCGAACTACCTGGTGCGCCACCCGATCCTGCTCGACGAACTACTGGACGCCCGCCTGCTCACCGCCGAGCCCGACTGGCCGGCCTTCGAACAGGCGCTGCGTCAGCAACTGGACGAGCTGGGCGACGATACCGAGCGGCAGATGGACACCATGCGCGATGCCCACCATGCGCAGGTGTTCCGGCTGCTGGCACGCGACCTGGCCGGCGAGCTGTCGGTCGAACGCCTGTCCGACCACCTGTCGGCGCTCGCCGACGCCATGCTGCGCATCACGCTGGACATGTGCTGGCGCAAGCTCACCCGTCGCCATTGCGACACGCCGCGCTTCGCGGTCATCGCCTACGGCAAGCTGGGCGGCAAGGAGCTGGGCTACGCCTCCGACCTCGACGTCATCTTCCTGTTCGACGACCCGCACGAGTCGGCGCCGGAAACCTATGCGCGACTGGCGCAGCGCATGCTCACCTGGCTGTCCAGCCATACCAGCGCCGGCATCCTGTTCGAAACCGACACCCGGCTGCGGCCCAATGGCGAATCCGGCCTGCTGGTCAGTTCGATCGAGGCCTTCCGCGACTACCAGCAGAAGTCGGCCTGGGTATGGGAACACCAGGCGCTGACGCGCGCCCGTTTCTGCGCCGGCGATGCCGCCGTCGGCGAGCAGTTCGAGGCGATCCGCCGCGAACTGCTGACCCAGCCGCGCGACGTCGCCGCGCTGCGCCGCGAGGTGCTGGACATGCGGCAGAAGATGATGGACAGCTACGCCAACAAGTCCGAACTGTTCGACATCAAGCACGACGCCGGCGGTCTGATCGATCTCGAATTCGCCGTGCAGTACATGGTGCTGGCCCATTCGGGCGCGCATCCGGAACTGACCGGCAACCTCGGCAACATCGCGCTGCTGCGAATCGCCTCGGAAGTCGGCCTGCTGCCGGCGCTCGACGCGGTCGCCGCCGGCAATGCCTACCGCCGGCTGCGCCACCTGCAGCACGGCCTGCGGCTGAACGATGCGCCGAAAGCCCGGGTGCCGAAGGACGAGGTGGTGGCCGAGCGCACTGCCATCCGTGCCATATGGTCGCGCCTGTTCGACGACGCGTCGAACTCCGACGCAGTCGAACGACTCTGACACACAGACCTGTCATGGAGCTTCGCATGCACACGCTTACCCTGCGCCGCAGCCTGCTGCTCGCCGGCCTCGCCCTGACGCTCGGCGGCTGCGTCACCTCGCCGCCGCTACCACCGGCGCCGACCACCGACGAAATCGTGCAGATGTCGAAGGACGGCATCCCGCCGGCGGAAATCATCCAGCGCCTGGAGGAAAGCCGCGCCCTCTACCCGCTCAAGGCTTCGCAACTGGCCAAGCTGCGCGAGGAAGGCGTGTCGGACGAAGTGATCGACTACATGCAGCAGACGCTGATCGAAACCGAACGCATGCGCGAAGCGATGCGCGAACGCGACCGCATGTGGATGTACGGCTACCCCTACTACCCGGCCTACCCCTGGGGCTACTGGCGACGGCCTTACCGGTAGTACGGCGCCGACCCGGGCGACACCTGCCGACAAATACCACCCAGTGATATACATAGAACTAAATATCACTTTTTTGGATAAGCATTGCTGACTAGACTGCGCGCTCCCTGAGATATCGAGCGACGCGCAGTGAAGATCCGCCACATCGACACCCGGCCCACCGAGGTCGGACAAGCCCACGAAGCACTCGGCCTGCCGCCGGTCGAGCAGGTGATCGACCGCGCGCAGGCGCACCCGCTCGCCACCGTCGCCAGCTGGTTCATGGGCTTCACGCTGTTCGGCCTGGCCGCCATCCTGCTCGCGCGCGGCCTGCCACTGGGCGACCCGTCGGCGGCGCTGGACATCGTGATCGGCGTCGTCACCTCGGACGAATTCCTGAAGGCCGCCGCCGTCGGCTTCATCGCGCAGAGCATAGACGGCGCGCTCGGCATGGCTTACGGCATTTCCGCCACCACCTTCCTGCTCGGTACCGGCGCCTCGCCCGCGGTGGCGAGCGCCAGCGTGCATATCGCCGAAATCTTCACCACCGGCCTGTCCGGCCTGTCACATCTGCGACTGGGCAACGTCGACCGCAAGCTGATGCTCAAGCTGCTGATACCGGGCGTGATCGGCGGCGTGCTCGGTGCGCTGGTGGTGACGAAGTTCGACGGCGCCGCGCTGAAACCGTGGATTTCCGGCTACCTGCTGGTGATGGGCACCTACGTGCTGGCCAAGGCCTGGCGCCATCGGCGCAAGCCGGCGCAGGAGCCGAAGCACGTCGCCAAGCTGGCGCTGTTTGGCGGCTTCGTCGACGCCGCCGGCGGCGGCGGCTGGGGGCCGGTGGTCACCACCAGCCTGGTCGGCGCCGGTCAGGACCCGCGTCGCACCATCGGCTCGGTCAATTTCGCTGAATTCTTCATCGCCATCGCCAGCGCCGGCGCCTTCGTCCTCTTCATCGACGCGGCGCCCTGGGCAACCGTCGCCGGTCTGGTCGCCGGCGGCATGTTCGCCGCGCCGCTGGCCGCCTTCCTGTGCCGCGCGCTGCCGGCGCGTGCGCTGCTGGTGCTGGTGGGCACGCTGATCAGCGGCCTCAGTGCCTACAACCTGATGAAAGCACTAGGCTGAGCACCGCCGGAGGCGCGTGAGGCGACAGGTATACTTGGCGACTGATCTCCGGATACCGAGCATGACCCGTTACGCCAACACCGCCGCCTACCGCTTCGTGAAGCTCGCCGATCGCGAGGCACTGCGGCCGCACATCCAGGAACTGGCGCAGTCACGCAGCCTGCTCGGCACCGTGCTGCTCGCCAGCGAAGGCATCAACATCTTCCTCGCCGGCCGCGAAGCCGATCTGCGCAGCTTCTTCGACGCACTGGCCGAGGACCCGCGTTTTGCCGCCATGGACGTGAAGTGGAGCCTGTCGGACACGCTGCCCTTCAAGCGGCTGCGGGTGCGGCTGAAGAAGGAAATCGTCACCGTCGGTCAGCCGGATTTCGACCTCGACGAGACGCCGGCGCCCTATCTGCCGGCGGCCGAACTGAAGCGCTGGTACGACGAAGGACGCAAGTTCGTCATCATCGACACGCGCAACCGCTGGGAGATCGAGCAGGGCAGTTTCGACAACGCGCTCGATCCGGGCGTGGACAGCTTCGGCCAGTTTCCGGCCGCGCTCGAACAGTACGCCGACCTGAAGGACACGCCCATCGTCACCTTCTGCACCGGTGGCATCCGCTGCGAAAAGGCGGCGCCCATCATGAAAAAGGCCGGTTTCAGCCAAGTGTGGCAGCTGGAAGGCGGCATCCTGCGCTATTTCGAGGAAGTGGGCGGCGCTCACTGGCACGGCAACTGCGTCGTGTTCGACGACCGCGGCGCGCTGAAGCCGGACCTCAGTCCGGCCGGCTGATTCCGCGTCGCTGCCTTACAACTGCCGGCCCGCGGTCAGCGCAGCGTGCCTGCCGCAGGCCGCGCCGGATCAGGCCGCCGCGCTACCGCGCAGCTTCTTGACGCCCAGCACCACCGCCAGCGTGATCGCGCCGGCCACGATGCCGGTCAGCGCATCCGCCAGAAAGGGCAGCAGCACGCCGGCCACGCCGCCGACCGCTTCGACCTGATGGGCGATGGCGTGGTGCAGCGCCGGAACGCCGTGCGTCAGGATGCCGCCGCCGACCAGGAACATGGCGGCGGTGCCGGCCACCGACAGTGCCTTCATCAACCACGGCGCCAGCGCGAGGATGCCGCGACCCAGCGCACGCGCTGCGCCCGAGGTGGTGCGGCTCAGGTAGAGACCGGCGTCGTCCAGCTTGACGATGCCCGCCACCAGTCCGTACACGCCGACCGTCATGATGGCGGCGATGCCCGCCAGCACCGCGACCTGGGTGCCGAAAGGCGCGTCAGCGACGGTACCCAGCGTGATGGCGATGATTTCGGCGGACAGGATGAAATCGGTGCGGATGGCGCCCTTCACCTTTTCCTTCTCCAGCGCCACCAGGTCGACCTGTTCGTCGGCCAGTGCCTTCATGTGCTCGGCGTGGTGCGCCGCGTCTTCGTCGGCGCTGTGCAGGAATTTGTGCGCCAGCTTTTCCACGCCTTCGTAACAGAGGAAGAGCCCGCCTATCATCAGCAGCGGCGTCACCGCCGCCGGCAGGAAGGCGCTGATGGCCAGCGCCGCCGGCACCAGGATGAGCTTGTTGCGCACCGACCCCATCGCCACCGCCCACACCACCGGCAGTTCGCGGTCGGCCTTGACGCCGGCCACCTGCTGCGCGTTCAGTGCCAGATCATCGCCGAGTACGCCGGCGGTCTTCTTGGCGGCGACCTTGGTCAGGACGGACACGTCGTCGAGTACGCTGGCGATGTCGTCTATCAGTGCGAGAAGGCTGGCTCCGGCCATGGCGAAATCCTGTGTGTGTTGTCGGGGTCGATCCGTACGGCATGGATCGCGCGGCGCATGCTACCGGAAGTCGGCGACGAGACTGCAGTCGATCACGGCGCCCGCGGCCGGCGCAGGTACAGATCGCATCCGTGCGCCACGCCGGACGCCGCCAGCCAGAACAGCACCAGGGTCGCACCGCCGCCGGTGAGGGCTGCGCGCAGCGCCAGCATCAGGCACAGGCCGGCGGCCAGCGTCGGCAGCCAGCGGCCCGGCGCGAAGCCCAGACCGAACCGGCGGTGCAGCAGCGCCAGTGCCGCCGCTTCGAACAAAACCCCTATCATGATCAGGTCGATCAACACACCATTCGCCAACAGGTCGGACATGCGAGCGCTCCACGCAGAGATCGGCAGCAGGCTGCCGCATCCGCACACCGTACACGACTGACAGGCAGACGCGCCCTTCCCCATGCACGCCACCGAACAGCCCCCGCTGTCGCAGCGCCTCAGACAGGTGACGGCAGCACATCACACGCGGGTCGAGCGCAGCGGCCCGATGCCGGCGCTGCTGCGCGGCGAACTCGGACTGACCGCCTACTGCACGCTGCTGCGCAATCTGCACCCGATCTACCGCGATCTCGAAGCCGCGCTGGCGCGGCATGCGGCTCACCCCGGCCTGACCGGGCTGGACATCGACGGGCTGGCGCGCCGTGCCGCGCTGGAAGCCGACCTGACCACACTGCACGGCGACGGCTGGGCGGACGCACTGCCGCTGGTCGACGCGGCGGCGCACTACGCGGCGCGCCTGCGCGAACTGTCGGCAAGCCGGCCGGAACTGCTGCTCGCGCACGTGTATGTGCGCTACCTCGGCGATCTGCAGGGCGGACAGATCCTGCAGCGCATCGTCGCCCGCTGCTTCGCGCTGGACGGCGAAACCGGCACGCGCTTCTACCGCTTCGGCGCCCACGCGCCAGCCGAACTCAGCGCACGACTGCGCGCAACACTCGACGGGCCGTCGCGCGACGACGCCACGCAGGCGGACATCGCCGGCGAAGCCGAAGCCGCCTTCCTGCGTCACGTGGACATTTTCGAGGCGCTGCCGGTCGGCGACGCCGCCGCGCTCAGAGCGGTCGATTGAATTCGCGCAGGCGGGCGTAAACCGCGGCGGCGCGCGTCGCCGACGCTTCCAGTTCCTCGATCAGCGTGGCCACCGGAATCGACGCCGTGGTGTCGGTCAGTTCCATCGCCGCCACGCTCGCATTGGCCAGGATGGCGCCCATCACTTCGTCGGGCAGGCCGTGCGCCTCGCGCGTGGTCAGCTGCGCGTCGGCCTGGCCGGTCATCGTCAGCGACTGTTCGAGATGGCGACGCGCCGCCTCGGTGCGCTTGGCATCGGTGAGGTCAGTGAACATCAGGATGCAACCGAGCACGGCATCGCGCGGGCCCGGCACGACGTCGGCGCGCACGCCCAGCGCAATGCCGCCGTTCATCCGCCACTCGCCGCGCCACGACACCCGTCCTTCGCGCAGCGACCGCAAAACCTCGCGCACAGAGGCCTGATCTTCGAACAGCGCCGCCAGTTCGTCGAAATTCGCCGGCTGCCGGCAGCCGCCCGGCAGGATGCAGGCGAGTGCCGGACTGGGAAACAGGATGCGACCGTCCGCATCGGCAACCAGCAGCGGCTCCGGCGACTCGTCGACCGCGGTGCGGAATTTCTCAAGCTGGTGCTGGGCGATGAGCAGGCGCACCGCCTGCGTCTGCATGATCACGTCGCGCAGCGAGGCGCCGATCGCGCGCGCCAGCGCCAGATCGGCGCGCGACCACGGTGCCGCGGTGCCACGCACGATTTCCGACCACGCCTCGAACGAGCGTCGTGGCGACAAGGTCAGCGGATCGTTGTCGACCATGGGCTTGGCGGGGTCGCCGGCCCAGGTCAGCTTGGCACGCTGCTCGCGGCGGAACCACATCAGCAGATTGCGGCCGCGCGTCGACAGATCGATCGCCAGCACGCCGCACACCACCGGCGTCAGGTAGGCCAGCGCCGGATTGGCGCGCTCGACCGAGACGCAGCTGAACAGCATCTGCTTCATCTCGCCGGACACCCAGCCGGCCAGCGCGCGCACTGCCTCGGTGGACGGCACCTCGCCGGCGGTCAGCAGTTCGCCGTCGTGCAACAGCGCGACACCGCTGGCGTCCATCGGCAGCAGCAAGGTGCGCGCGTTGCGCATCAGCGCCGAACGCCAGTCGCCCTCGGTCGACGTCGCCTCGATCAGCCGCAGTTCCATGCGCCGCACCAGCACGTCGACCTGGGTGCGCACGTAGTTCTCGATCGCCGCGATGCGCGTCGACATCACCTCGGCCAGCACGTCGACGGCGGCGCGCTGCGCGTAATGGATGCGCCGCGGCGAGTAGTGATGACAGGCGATCAGCCCCCACAACCGCCCCTCGCGCACCAGCGACACCACCAGCGTGGCGGTCACGCCCATATTGCGCAGGTACTGGATGTGCAGCGGCGACATGCTGCGCAGGTGGCACATCGACATGTCCAGCTCTTCGCCGCTGTGCGGCAGCCGGCGCGGCTCGACGGCGACCGGCAGGTAGCGGGCATCGACCAGCACGCGCACGCGGTTGCGCAGATAGAGGTCGCGCGCGCGCTGCGGAATGTCGGTTGCCGGATAGCGGTGACCGAGCAGGGTGTCGAGCCGGTCGTCGCGCGCCTCGGCGACGATCTCGCCATGGCCGTCCGCATCGAAGCGATACACCATCACGCGGTCGTAATGGGTCAGTTCGCGTATCGACTGCACCGCCGTGTCCGCCAGCGCATCGACGCTCATCGCCTCGCTGAATCGTCGCACCGCCGTCGCCAGCAGGGCCTGCGCCGCGACATCCTCGGCCGGCGGCCCGGCGGTTTCGAGCTCGACGATCAGCGTGCCGGACTGCCCGCGATGCGCCATGCCCTCGAAATGCCGCAGCAGCCCGCCATGGCCGGTGCTGCAGTGGAAGGGCGTCAGTTCGACTTCGGTCAGCGCCCGGCCCAGTTCGCGCACACGCGCCGCCAGGTCGCCGCCGAGCGCCGGCAGCGGCGCCTCGACCACCTCGACGTGCGGCACGCCCAGCCACTGTTCGGTATTCAGGCTGGCCTGCAGCACCTGCAGGTCGGATTCACGCACGACCAGCAGTACGCCGTGCGGCTGTATCGAGCCGGCAAGGTGGATGAGCTCGCGCTCGCAGTTGGTCAGGTCGGCCTGACCGAAAGGCGGACTGTAGAGAGGTTCGTTCACTTTGCGTGGCCGCTCAGTGCATCTGACCCCTGTCCCTCGCGCCGGGGCCGCGCGGCTGCACTGCGCGGATGATGAGACCGATGGTGTTCGAGTCTCCGTTATGGATCAGCACGGCCGACAGTTCAACATCGACGTCGTGACCCCGCTGGTTGCGCAGACGCGTCGCCAGACGCAGCGTGCCGCTCTGCCGCACCGCGGCGAGCAGGCCGCCCAGTCCGTCGCTCTCGCCCGACAGCCACTCCGCCATCGAGCGGCCACGCAGCGACGCCATGTCGACGCCCTGCACCAGCTCGACGAAAGCCGGGTTGGCACTCAGCAGCACCCCCTGTTCGTCGGTGAAGGCGACCGCATCGGGTGTCAGGCGCACCAGTTCCGGCAGCATCGCATCGTCGACCGCCGGCGGCATCTGGCCGCCTTCCGGCCAGGCGCGCATCAACAGCAGCGTACTGCCTTCGTCGCGGAACAGCGATACCCAGGCATGGATGCGACCGCCCGACGCCAGGTCGAGCATCGCGTCGCCCGGGCGCTCGGACACCCGCACCGTGCCCAGCAATTCCTCCAGTGCGGGCAGCGAGGACGGCGCCAGCGCGTAGCCGGCCTGACGGCCCGGCATGTCCTGCACGGTGCCGCCAAACAGTCGGCCGGCGGCGCGGTTGGCATCGACGATGCGCAAGGTGTCGGCGTCCACCACCAGCACGGCATCGGTGGCGATCTGGAACAGCAGGCGATAGCGGGTTTCCGCCTGCCGCATGCGCCAGTAGTCGCGCTCCATCGATTGCTGGGCGTCGACCAGCCGCTGCTGCATCGCCGAGACGGCGCGCAGGTCACGTCCGACCACCAGCAGCGGACCGCCGTGGCCGAGGCGCACCGCGGTGTAGGCCACCGGCAGATCGCTGCCGGCCAGCGACGGGTGATTGATGTGGCGGGTGCGTGAAACGCCGGACTCGGCCGCCTCGCTCAGCAGGTCCTCGACCTTACGGCGGGTGTCCGGCGTCACCGTGTCTATCCACTGGCGGCCCAGCCATTCGCCGGCGGCGGCGCTGACCGGCTCGGTGCCGCCCAGCGCGACGCTGCGGATGACGCCCTTGTCGTCGATCACCAGCGCAATGTCGCTGGCGACCGACACCAGCATGTCGGCCAACTCCGGGGCCACATCGGAGAAGGCGCTCAGGTCTCCTGGATCGTTCGGTAGCTTGTTCACGGCATGGGCCTGGTTAGCAGGACGGAGAGATACGGGACCGACCTGCTGCAAATTTCGGGCCCGGCCTGGACCGGGACATGCGCTGCCGCGTGGTTCGGAAAAGCCCGGTACGCGCAATTCAACGGAAGCACCCCCGCTGATCACCGGACTGCCGACGGCGCAATCGCGACAACGCCTTCAATTGCTTGAGTTTAACGCCTGCATGCTACGGCAAGTCGCCGGCCGGCACACGTGACTGGTGTCAAAAAGTAGGTCGCGTCAGCCGAAGGGTGCGTTCAGGCGGACGATGGACAGGTTCAGTGCCGCAGCGAAAGCCACCCACAACGCATACGGCAGCAGCAGCGCGGCCGCGCGTGCGGACCATGGTCGCAGGCGGACCATCAGGAACACCACCGACAGCCACAGCAGCACGACTTCGGCCAGCGCCCAGTCCGGGCGGCGCAGATGGAAGAACAGCGCACTCCACAACACGTTCAGGCCGCCGTTGGCGGCGAACATGGCCAGCAGCTGGCGCCGCCCGCGCGCGTCCGGCGCATGACGCCAGCCGAGCACGCCGGCGGCGGCGGCCAGACCGAAGATGAGGGTCCACGCCGGCCCGAAAGCCCAGTCCGGCGGCTGCCAGGAAGGTTTCATGAGCGCGCGGTACCAGTCGCTCAGATCGGTCATCGCGCCGCCCAGGCCGGCCACCGCAAGCGCGGCAAGTGCAGCGACGGCCACCGGCTTCCAGCGCGTGGCCGTCGACGCCTTCATGGCGACACGATGCCGCAGAGGTGCGCCAGGTCCTTGAAGAAGATGCGCATATGCGCCAGCGGCCGCGCACGGACCAGTCGCTTGTGCATATAGGCCTGCCAGGTGAGCTGCTGCACGTCGGGATCGCGGCAGATGCTGACGAAGCGCTCGCGCCGCTTGTCGCTGGCGTACCAGAAGCGCTGCATGATGCCGAGCACCATGAACACGCGGCCGTGCGCCTTCATGAAGCGCTTGCGCGCCAGTCTCAGCGCGCGCGCGTCACCGGTGACCAGATAGGCGTCGACCGCCTCGGCCGCCAGCCGGCCGCCACTCAGCGCGTAGTAGATGCCTTCGCCGGACGCCGGCGCGACGACGCCCGCCGCATCGCCGGCCAGCACGACGTCGCGTCCGTTGTCCCAGCGGCGCAGCGGGCGCATCGGAATCGGCGCGCCTTCCCGGCGAACGGTGCCGGCAGCACTCAGGCCGGCGCTGTCGCGCAGCGCGCTGACGCCGCCGCGTATCGAGAAGCCCTTGCGCGCCGAGCCGACGCCGACACTGACCGTGTCGCCGTGCGGGAACACCCATCCGTAGAAGTCCGGCGACAGCCGGCCCTGGTAATAGACATCGCAGCGGCTGCCGTCGAAACCGGTCTGCGGCGCGCGCACGATCTCGTGGTAGGCGAACACGCAGGGCACCTGGTCGGCGCCCGGCACACACTGCCGGCCGACCGCCGACAGCGCACCGTCGGCGCCGATGATGGCGCGGGCGCGCACGCAGCGCTCGCCCTGCTCGCCGACCCGGTAATGCACGACGGCCGAGCCGGCACCGTCGCGGCTCACGCGCAGGAAACTGCCGGTGCGCCGGTGTGCGCCGGCGAGTTCGGCGCGTTCGCGCAGGTATTCGTCGAACTGCTCGCGATCGACCATGCCGACGAAACCGCCGTCGATCGGCATGTCGACCTCGCGCCCGCTGGGCGCCACCATGCGCGCCGAACGGGCACGGGCGACCAGCAGTTCATCCGGAATGCGGAACTCCTCGATCGCCTTCGGCGGTATCGCGCCGCCGCAGGGCTTGATCCGCCCGCCGCGATCGAGCATCAGCACCGCGTAGCCGCGTCGCGCCAGATCGGTCGCCGCGGTGGCCCCGGCGGGCCCGCCGCCGACCACCACCACATCGTAGCTTTCCATGATCAGGCCTCTCTTTCCACGCGCGGCATCAGCGGCAACGGCGCGGCAGGCGCAGACGCCGCCACGGTCGCCGGCTGCAGGCCGGAAATCCGCGTCGCCATGACGGCCGACACGATGAACAGCAGCGCCTCGCCGCCGAACACCAGCGCATAGGCGATGCCCGGTTCGGCGATCAGGGCGCGCGTCAGGTCGACCGCGACAGTGCCGGCGAAGCCGCCCAGCGCGAAGGCGATCGCCTGCGCCGCCCCCCACAGTCCCATGCGCACGCCTTCGCGACCGGCGCCGCCCTGGCCGGCCAGGCGCATCATCGACGCGATCGCCGCCACCGCGAACGCGCCATTGGATACGCCGAGCAGGAACACGGTTTCGCGCAAGGGCCAGCCCTGGCCGCCGAAGCCTGCGGCCGTGAGACCGAACAGCGCACAGGCCGACGCGATGCAACCGCCGATGATCCACAGCCGCAGCGAGCCGATCTGCCGGCCGCCAAATACGGTGCCGGTCAGCGCCACCAGCAGCATGCCGGCGAACACGCCGCCGTGCTGCAGGCCGGACAGCTGCGTCGACTGTCCCGGCGAATAGCCGAACACGGTGCCGGCAAAGGGTTCGAGTATCAAATCCTGCGCGCTGTAGGCGAGCATGGACACGAAAACGAACAGTGTAAAAAGCCGCGCATGCGACTCGCCCCAGACCTGGGCAAGTGCAGCGCGGAATGGGGTGCACTGTGGAGGAGAGTCCGGCAGCCCCGTCGAAAACGGTTTCACTGCTGGGCCCGCGCCCTCGACACCGCGCACCGCGAAAAGCGCCAGCATGAAGGCGCAGAACGAGGTGCCGGCAACGACCTGCAGCAGACGTTCGCCGGAGAAGGGATCGAGCAGCTTGCCGGTGATGCCGGCGGTCAGCGCGAAGCCGAGGATCATCATCATCCAGACGATGGTGGCGGCCGCGGCGCGACGGCCGTCGTCCACCCGCTTGGCGAGCAGCACCAGCAGTGAAGTGCCGGCGGCGCCGACACCGACGCCGATCAGAACGAAGGCAAGCACCGCCAGGGCGACACCGGCGACGAAGTGATCGGCCATCAGCACGGTGGCGAGGGCGGCCAGCGTGCCGCCGGCGGCCAGTACCGCCATGCCGCCGATGATCCACGGCGTGCGCCGCCCACCCAGATCCGACCCGTGACCGAGGCGCGGCCGCAGCATCTGCACCGCGTAATGCAGCGCGACCAGAATGCCGGGCAGCATGGCCGGCAAGGCCAGTTCGACCACCATGACCCTGTTCAGCGTCGACGTGGTGAGCACGACGATGGCGCCAAGCGCGGTCTGCACCAGACCGAGGCGGAAGATGCCGAGCCAGCCGAGGGCGTTGTTCATGTCAGTCGCCTCCGAGCGCGCGCAGCGCGAAGGCGCTCACCAGCATGCCGAGCACGTAGAGCGTGATGCCGGTGCCGTTGTACCAGGGCGCTCGACCGCGCGGATCGTCGAGCAGACGGGACATCAGCATCAGCTGCGCGCCGAGCAGCAGGCCCACCAGCGCGGCGTGCGCCGGCGCGCCCCAGTAGGCGAGCAGCGCGACGACCACGACCTGCGGCACCGCCATCACCCAGCAGGCGACGCGGCCGGCGCGCGCAACGCCCAGTTGCACCGGCAGCGAAGCGATGCCCATGCGGCGGTCGCCATCGACCGACTTGAAATCGTTCAAGGTCATGATGCCGTGCGCGCCGGCACTGTACAGACCGGCCAGCAGCAGGCTGCGCAGGTCGGGCATGGCGCCGCCGGCCATCACGGCGGCTCCGGTGACCCAGGCCAGCCCCTCGTAACAGAGGGCGCAGGCGCTGTTGCCCCACCAGCCGTTGGCCTTCAGCCGCAGCGGCGGCGCGCTGTAGGCCCAGGCCAGCAGCAGGCCGACAGCGGCGGCGGCAAAGCCCCAGGGACCGAGCGCGGTCGCCACCGCGAGCGACAGCGCGGTCCAGATGACCGCGATATAGAGACCCCAGTGACCGGGCATGCGACCCGATGGAATCGGACGCTGCGGCTCGTTGATCGCATCGACGTGACGGTCGAACCAGTCGTTCACCGCCTGGCTGGTCGCACAGACCAGCGGCCCCGCCAGCAGCACGCCGAGCAGCACGACCTGCCAGCGCTCACCGGCCGGCAGGCCGGAGGCGACGACGCCACAACCGAAAGCCCACATCGGCGGAAACCAGGTGATGGGCTTGAGCAGTTCGGCAACGGCAGAGAGGGCTGGACGTGTCATGAGCTAACAGTAGGCTTGACACACGAGAGCGTCAAGACAAACTTACACTCATTCAGTCCATTGAAATTTACACTCGTTGCGGCACCCCGCCAGACCGCGACGATCGGCGCCTGGTCCGGGCCGACGAGGCGTCGGCGACGGCAGGAAAAAGATGATCGCAGGCGCGCGACGGCGGGCGAACCGAGCCCGCCACGCACCGCTTCGGATCACTCCTCGCCCGGCTCCTGCCCGCCCTCGTCGCCCTGATCGGGGTTGAGGTCGCCGATGCCATAGCGGCGCAGCTTCACGTACAGGCTCTGCCGGCTCAGGCCGAGCATTTCGGCGGCCGACGCGCGGTTGTCGTGTGTCATGTCGAGCGCCGCCTCGATGCACAGCTTCTCGATCAGATCGGTCGATTCGCGCACCAGATCTTTCAGCGACACGCGACCGACCAGACCGGTCAGCTGCTCGACCGAACGCGGCATCTCGCGGCTGATCCGCGGTTCCGGTTCGATGCGGCGACTGACGCCGCGCACGGTGAAGCCGATGCACGGGTGATCGCCGCGGTCCACCGCCACCGCCGATACCTCGACGTCGACGTCCGAACCGTGCTCGCCACGCAGCACGGTTGAAAAGAGACGGATGGACCCGTGCTGGCGCACATTCACCATCAGCACCTTGAAATCGACACCCGGGCGGCCGAGCCAGCGCTCCAGCGACTGCGTACGGGCCTGTTCGATGCTCGCCAGCTGGGCGAGATCGACGAAGGCCTGGTTGGCGGTCAGGATGACGCCGTCCTCGCCAGTCAGTACGAAAGCGTCCGGCACCATTTCGACCGCATCGACCACCGACATCCGCTCGCCCGATTCGGTGCCGGTGGCACCGACCTGCGACAGCCGCACCAGATACAGCGATGCGGCGTCCTGTCGTACCAGCGAGGCGGCCACCAGCCAGTCGCCACCACCCGGCCCGCGCACGCGCACGTCGTCGGAACGACCGTTGGCACGCACCGCCGCGAACAGTCCCTGCACCGCCTGATTGCCGGCGTCATCCAGCCCTTCGGGGAAGTTGCGCCCGACCACGCTGCGCGCATCCTCGCCCAGCATCCGGTTGGCGGCTGCATTCGCCTCGACGATGCGCTGGCTGACGGTATCGACCACCAGCACCGCTTCAGACGTCATCTGGAACAGCAGGCGGTAGCGCGCCTCGAGCTGGCGCAGGCGGGCATAGTCGCGCTCGATCGACTGCTGCGCGTCGACCAGCCGCTGCTGCAGCATGGACAGCGCCGTCAGGTCGCGGCCGAGCGCGACGACCGTGCCGTCGTGACCGATGCGCACGGTCGAATAGAGCAGCGGCAGATCGCTGCCGCCTTGCACCGGATGATTGACGTGCCGCGCACGGCGGCTTTCGCCGCTCGCTGCGTCCTGCAGCAGCGCTTCGACCTTCGGACGGCTCTCGACCGTCACCACCTCGGTCCAGCGGCGCCCCAGCCAGCGCGCGCCTGCCTCGGGCAGCAGCGCGCCGTCGTTGAATGCAAGGTCGCGGATGACGCCCTTGTCGTCAAGCAACAGCGCTACGTCGGAGGCAGCGGCAATGAGTCGAGCAGCCGACTCGGCGTCCACGCCATGAAGCAAACCCATCGGCGAATCAAAAGGCTTCACCGTCAACCTTCCCGCATCGGCGTCCATTTTCGCGATCTGATCGCGCCCCTGCTCCGAACCCAATCGATACCCTCCAGAAACTGATCACCCATGCGCAAATCGCACAGGCAGCAATGCTTCGGCCACATCGACCGCGGCGCTGGCGTCGCGCGCCGTCGCGTCGGCGCCGACCAGCGGCACCCACTCCGGCCGGCTGGCGAAAATCGGGCCGCCGACCATCACCACGATGTCGCGTTGCAGCGACACCCGGCGAGCCGCGGTGATCCATTCCGCCAGTTCGTCGAAGCGCGTTTCGCTACCGAGTGATACGCCCACCAGATCGAAGCGCTCGGCGCGCAGCAGGCGCAGCGCTTCGCCGCGCGGACCCGGTGTGTCGAGTCGCACGTCCCAGCGGCGCTGGCGGAAGAAGTCGGCCACCATGGACATGCCGAAGGTGTGCTGCTCCCCCGGCAAGGTGGCGAGCAGCACGCGGCGGCCTGTCTCGCCCGAATGCAGATCGCTGCGGAAACTCGGGCTGACGTCGTGCAGCACCTGCTGGATCCGCCACAGGCCGAGCGTGACCTGCGTGAAATCGCACAGATCGGCTTCCCACAGTTCGCCGAGCCGGCGCGCTGCAGGCGCCAGCAAGTCGAGACAGATGACCCGTGGCTCGACGCCGCGGGCGCGGATCGCCTGTACGCAGCTGCGTACGACGCCGGCATCCTGTGCCAGCACGAGGTTGGCGAATTCGTGGGTTTCGCGCGCCGAGATGGTGGTTGCGCCCGCCCCGGCCGGCGGCAGATCGACCAGGTCGCCGTGCGCCAGCATCAGCCGCGGAATTATTTCCGCTTCGATCGTCTGCGCCAGATCCCCCAGCCAGTCGGGGGCGGCAAATACGGGCGGTCCGATCGGCGGCCCACCGAAGTGGCTCACGCCGCCCTGCTCCTGCACGGACAAGCTCTCTACCGACACCTGCGCCCTGCGGGCGCCTCGCTGCGTCATCCCGGCCATCTTCCTGCCTCCTTGGGTCTTCTTGTCGTGCCCCGGCCGTGTCGGATGCGCCCCCGGTGGACGCCCCATGGATGCGGACGGGCTGTACGGCTGCTGCGGGTGGTGAACCCAGTGTCCGTGGTGGCACTGACGACGAGGGTGAGCAAGTCTCTGGGCAGGAAGGCGTGGGTTCGAAGATGTCTGCAGAACTGGACGCCAACAGTGTAGGAATAGAGCGCGCCACCCTGCACTGTCAAGTTAACTTGTCAATTTCGATGACGTGCCGGCCCGAATGGCCAGCTGCACCGCGCGCATTGTCATTCGGCCGATGTAATTTCGTCGTGACGTCAATTTACATTGACACTTTGTCCTCCGCCGTCTAGATTCGATTACGAGGACAGAGGAGACGCGACGATGCGCAACAGAGAGGCCTCACCGGCGATGCGGCACACACCGCTCTACACGCCGGAAGAACGCCGCCGGCGGGACGAATCACCCTGGACCCTGGTGCAGGGGGTGCTTGCGCCGGTGCAGTTCGTCGCCTTCGCGATCAGCCTCGTCCTCGTGCTGCGCTATCTGTGGTCCGGCGAAGGCTTGCAGGCGGCGACCTGGTCGGTGGTGATCAAGACCTTGCTGCTGTACGCCATCATGGTCACCGGCTCGATCTGGGAAAAGGCGGTGTTCGGCGTCTGGCTGTTCGCCCGCCCCTTCTTCTGGGAAGACGTATTCAGCTTCGCCGTGCTGGCACTGCACAGCGCCTATCTGGTCGCGCTGGCAACCGGCACGCTGGACGCGACCGGCCTGATGTGGCTGGCGCTGGCCGCCTACTTCACCTACGTCATCAACGCCGGACAGTTCCTGCTCAAGCTGCGCGCCGCGCGGCTCGACACGGCGACTCCGACGGCCCGCAACCACGGCGCGGTGGTGCAGGCATGAGCAATCTGCACGACATTCCGGTCGCCACCCGCAGCGGCTGCGACGAGCGCCCTGTGCTGCGCGAACGCGGCCAGCGCGAAGTGTTCTGCGGCCTCACCGGCATCGTCTGGCTGCACCGCAAGCTGCAGGACGCCTTCTTCCTGGTGGTCGGCTCGCGTACCTGCGCCCACCTGATCCAGTCCGCCGCCGGCGTCATGATCTTCGCCGAACCGCGCTTCGGCACCGCCATCCTGACCGACCGCGACCTGGCCGGCATGGCCGACGCCAACGACGAACTCGACCGCCTGTGCGTCACGCTGCTGGAGCGCCGGCCGGAAATCCGCACGCTCTTCCTGGTCGGCTCCTGCCCGTCGGAAGTGATCAAGCTCGACCTCGCACGCGCCGCCGAAAGGCTCAACGCCCGGCTGCTGCCGCAGGTGCGCGTGCTCAGCTATTCCGGTTCCGGCATCGAAACGACCTTCACCCAGGGCGAGGACGCCGCGCTGCGCACCTTCGTACCGCTGATGCCGCACACCGACGCGCGCCAGCTGATGGTGGTCGGCTGTCTGCCGGACATCGTCGAGGACCAGTTCCGCCGCCAGTTCGAACAGCTGGGCATCGCCGACGTGGTGTTCCTGCCGGGCCGCCGCGCCGCCGACGTGCCGGCGATCGGACCGAACACCGACCTGCTGCCGGCCCAGCCTTTCAATGGCGACACCGTGCGCGCGCTGGTCGCCCGCGGCGCCCGGCTGCTGCGCGCGCCCTACCCGTTCGGCGCCGAAGGCACGACCGCCTGGCTGCAAGCGGCCGCCCGCGCCTGGGGCGTAAGCCCGGCCGCATTCGACGCGGTGACCGGCCCGGCACGTGCGCGTGCCGAAACGGCGCTGGCGCGGCAACGCCCGCTGCTGGCCGGGCGCAGCCTGTTCATGCTGCCGGACTCGCAGCTCGAACCTTCGCTCGCCCGCTTCCTGCATCGCGAACTGGGCATGCGGCTGATCGAGGTCGGCACACCCTTCCTCGACCGCCAGATGGTGAGCGAAGAACTGGCGCTGCTGCCCGACGACATCGTGCTCAGCGAAGGCCAGCACCTGGACCGCCAGCTCGACCGCGTCCGTGCCGCCCGGCCCGACCTCACCGTATGCGGCCTCGGCCTGGCCAATCCGCTGGAAGCCGAAGGGCTGGCGACCAAGTGGTCGATCGAACTGGTGTTCTCGCCGATACACGGCTACGACCAGGCGGGCGACCTGGCCGAACTGTTCGCCCGCCCGTTCGCGCGCCGCGCACGGCTGGCCGTCTGAAGGGGCACGCGATGCAGCTCACGCTCTGGACCTACGAAGGACCGCCGCACATCGGTGCCATGCGCATCGCCACCTCGATGCGCGACCTGCACTACGTGCTGCACGCACCGCAGGGCGATACCTATGCCGACCTGCTGTTCACGATGATCGAACGGCAGGACCGTCGTCCGCCGGTCACCTACACCACCTTCCAGGCGCGCGACCTCGGTGGCAGCACCGCCGAACTGGTGAAGGCGGCGGTCGCCGAAGCCTTCGAGCGCTTCCGCCCGGCCGCACTGCTGGTCGGCGATTCCTGCACCGCCGAACTGATACAGGACCAGTCCGGCGCGCTGGCCGCCGGCATGCAGTTGCCGATACCGGTGGTGGCACTGGAACTGCCCGCCTATTCCAAGAAGGAAAACTGGGGCGCCGCCGAAACCTTCTATCACCTGGTGCGCGCCCTGCTCGCCGACCAGGTGCCCGCGCCCGGAAGCAAGCGCCCGCCGCGCGACCCGGCACGGCGTCCGCGCGCCAACCTGCTCGGCCCGACCGTGCTCGGCTTCCGCTGCCGCGACGACGTGACCGAAATCCGCCGCCTGCTCGACGCGCTCGGCATAGACGTGAACGTGGTGGCGCCGCTCGGCGCGTCGGTCGACGATCTGCGCCGGCTGCCGGATGCCGACTTCAACATCGATCTCTACCCGGAGGTGTCGCGCACGCTGACCGGCTGGCTGAACCGCAGCTTCGGCATGCCGGCGACACGGACGATACCGATGGGCGTCGGCGCCACGCGCGACTTCATCGCCGAAGTCGCCGCACTGGCCGGCGTCGATCCGTCGCCGCTGCTGGGCGGCGAAACGCCGGGCGCCGCCGGCCGCAGCAGTTCGGCCTCGCGCCAGCCCTGGTATGCGCGCTCGGTCGATTCGACCTATCTGACCGGCAAGCGGGTATTCATCTTCGCCGACGCCACGCACGCGATCGCCGCGGCACGCATCGCGGCGGAAGAGATGGGCTTCACCGTGGTCGGCCTCGGCTGCTACGCCCGCGACTTCGCCCGCGACGTGCGCGAGGCGGCTGCGCGCTACGGGGTCGAGGCGCTGATCAGCGACGACTACCTCGAAGTCGAGAAGGCCATCGCCGCCGCCGCGCCCGAACTGGTGCTCGGCACGCAGATGGAGCGCCACATCGCCAAGCGGCTGGGCATCGCCTGCGCCGTCATCTCGAGCCCGATCCACGTGCAGGACGTGCCGGCCCGCTACAGCCCGGTGTACGGCTTCGAAGGCGCCAACGTGCTGTTCGACAGCTGGGTGCATCCGCTGGTGATGGGGCTGGAAGAACACCTGCTGCAGATGTTCCGCGACGACTTCGAATTCAACGACGCCGCCCCCGCCTCGCACCTGCCTGCCGTCGCCGCACAGACGATGGCGGTGGCCGAACTGGGCATGAGCGACGCGGACGACGGTCCGGCCTGGACCGCAGACGGCGAGCGCGAACTGAAGAAGATTCCGTTCTTCGTCCGCGGCAAGGCGCGCCGCAATACCGAAAGCTACGCCCGCAGCCGCGGACTGAGCACCATCACGGTGGAGACGCTCTACGATGCCAAAGCTCACTTCGCGCGCTGAGCCCTCGACCGCTGATGCCACGCCGGTACGCGTGGTCATCGTCACGATGGACACCCATCTGGCCAGTGCCACCGAGCGCGCACGCAGCGCGCTGCGGCGCGAACTGCCCGGTCTGGAACTGGAGGTGCACGCTGCCTCGGAATGGAGCGACCGGCCGGAGGCACTGGCGCGCTGCGAAGCCGCCATCGGCGGCGCCGACATCGTCATCGCCACCATGCTGTTCATGGAGGATCACTTCCGCCCGGTGCTGCCGGCGCTGACCGCGCGTCGCGAACACTGCGATGCCATGGTGTGCGCCATGTCGGCCGGCGAAGTGGCGCGGCTCACCCGCATCGGCCGCTTCGACATGAGCGCGCCGCCGAGCGGCCCGATGGCGCTGCTGAAGCGACTGCGCGGCAACGCCGGCAAGGGCGGCAGCAGTTCCGGCGAACGGCAGATGCGCATGCTGCGCCGCCTGCCCAAGCTGCTGCGCTTCATACCCGGCACCGCACAGGACGTGCGCGCCTACTTCCTGACGCTGCAGTACTGGCTGGCCGGCTCGCAGGACAACGTCGCCAACATGGTGCGCTTCCTGATCGACCGCTACGCCGACGGCCCGCGCGCCCATCTGCGCGGACGCATGAAACCGGGCGCGCCGTTCGACTACCCGGAAGTTGGCGTCTATCACCCGCGCATCGCCCAGCGCATCGCCGAACAGGTCGCCGCGCTGCCGACTGCACCCGAGGCGCGCGGCACGGTCGGCGTGCTGCTGATGCGCTCCTACCTGCTCGCCGGCAACGCCGCCCACTACGACGGCGTGATCGCCGCACTCGAAGCGCGCGGCCTGTCGGTCATTCCCGCCTTCGCCACCGGCCTCGACGCGCGGCCGGCGGTCGAGCGCTTCTTCATCCGTGACGGCCGCGCCGTGGTCGATGCGGTGGTGTCGCTGACCGGCTTCTCGCTGGTCGGCGGACCGGCCTACAACGACGCGAAAGCGGCCGAGGACCTGCTGGCGAAACTGGACGTGCCCTACCTGGCCGCCCACCCGGTGGAGTTCCAGACGCTGGAACAGTGGGGCGCTTCCGAGCGCGGCCTGCTGCCGGTCGAGAACACTATCATGGTGGCCATTCCGGAACTCGACGGCGCCACCAGCCCGATGGTGTTCGGCGGCCGTTCGGCCGGTGCCGGCGGCACCTGCGAAGGCTGTGCGCGCCGCTGCAGCTTCCCGCCCAGCGAAGGCGGACGCGACATGCACGTGTGCGCCGAACGCGCCGACATGCTGTCGGACAAGGTGGCGCGGCTGATCGCGCTGCGCCGCGCCGAACGGGCGCAGCGGCGGGTCGCCGTCGTGCTGTTCAACTTCCCGCCCAATGGCGGCGCGGTCGGCACCGCCGCCCACCTGTCGGTGTTCGCCTCGCTCTACCGCACGCTGGGCGCGCTGAAGCGCGAGGGTTACCAGATCGACATGCCGGCCAGCGAGGCGGCACTGCGCGACGCGCTCCTGACCGGCAATGCCGAGCGCTTCGGTGCGCCGGCCAATGTGCATCACCGGATACCGGCGGACGAACACGTGCGACGCGAAACCTGGCTCGGCGAGATCGAGGCGCACTGGGGTCCGGCGCCCGGCCGCGATCTGAGCGACGGTCGCCACCTGTTCGTGCTCGGCGCGCGCTTTGGCAACGTGTTCGTCGGCGTGCAGCCGTCCTTCGGTTACGAAGGCGATCCGATGCGTCTGCTGTTCGAACAGGGCTTCACGCCGACGCATGCTTTCTCCGCCTTCTACCGCTGGCTGCGCGAGGACTTCGCCGCCCATGCCGTGCTGCACTTCGGCACCCACGGCGCGCTCGAATTCATGCCGGGCAAACAGGCCGGCCTGTCCGGCGCCTGCTGGCCCGACCGCCTGATCGGCGCGCTGCCCAACCTCTACCTGTACGCCTCGAACAACCCGTCCGAGGGCGCGCTGGCCAAGCGCCGCTCCGGCGCCACGCTGATCAGCTACATGACGCCGCCGGTCACCCAGGCCGGTCTGTACGCCGGGTTGGCCGAACTGAAGGTATCGGTCGAGCGCTGGCGCGCACGCGAGCCGGGCAGCGAGCGCGAAGCACCGGCACTGGCCGCGCTGATCCAGGCGCAGGCGGCGGCGCTCGAACTGTGTGCGGCGACGCCGCCGTGGGCCGACGCTGAAACCGCCATCACGACGCTGGGCCTGCAGATGCACGAACTGGAGCGCACCCTCATCCCCTGCGGTCTGCATGTGGTGGGCGAAGCGCCGACAGAAACCGAGCGCGCCGACCTGCTGCACGCGGTCGCCCAGGCCGGTCACGGCATCGAACTGCCGCGCGCGATGATTGCCGCCGTCATGCGCGGCGACAGCCCGGAGCGCATCCGCGCCGCTGGCGGCCTGGCCGATGACGACGGCACGCGCGCACTGATTGCCGAACTGACGAAGACGAACGGCCTGCTGGCCAAGGACCACGAGGTCGATGCGCTGGTGCACGCGCTGGACGGCCGCTTCGTGCGCCCGGCCCCCGGCGGCGATCTGCTGCGCACGCCGGCGGTGCTGCCGACCGGCCGCAACCTGCACGGCTTCGACCCCTTCCGCATCCCGAGCGCCTTCGCCGTGATCGATGGCGCGAAGCAGGCGGCCCGGCTGCTCGCCCGCCACACCGACGACGGCCACCCCTTCCCGGAATCCATCGCCATGGTGCTGTGGGGCACCGACAACCTGAAGAGCGAGGGCGGGCCGATCGCGCAGGCGCTGGCGCTGATGGGCGCGCAGCCGCGCTTCGACAGCTACGGCCGGCTGGTCGGTGCGCAGCTCGTACCGCTGGAAGAACTGGGCCGGCCGCGGGTCGACGTCGTGATCACGCTGTCCGGCATCTTCCGCGACCTGATGCCGCTGCAGATCCGCATGCTGGCCGAAGCCGCCTTCCTCGCCGCCAGCGCCGACGAGCCGCTGGCGCACAACTTCGTCCGCAAGCACGCGCTGGCCTTCCAGGCCGCCAACGCCTGCGACCTCGAAACCGCCGCGCTGCGCGTGTTCGGCAATGCCGAAGGCGCTTACGGCTCGAACGTGAATCACCTGATCGAGAACAGCCGCTGGGACGACGAGGACGAACTGGCGGAGACCTATACCCGCCGCAAGGGCCACGCCTACGGCCGCAGCGGCCGTCCGGTCGCCCGCAGCGCACTGCTCGCCAGCGTGCTGGCCGACGTCGAACTGGCCTACCAGAACCTCGAGTCGGTCGAACTGGGCGTGACCACGGTCGACACCTACTTCGACACGCTGGGCGGCATCTCCCGCGCGGTGCGCCGGGCGCGCGGTGCCGACGCCGCGGCGGCCCCGGTCTACATCGGCGACCAGACCCTGGGCGAAGGATCGGTGCGCACGCTGGACGAACAGGTGGCGCTGGAAACGCGCACCCGCATGCTGAACCCGAAGTGGTACGAGGGCATGCTGGCGCACGGCTACGAAGGCGTGCGCCAGATCGAAGCCCACATCACCAACACCATGGGCTGGTCGGCCACCACCGGCCAGGTATCGCCCTGGGTGTACCAGCAGCTGACGCAGACCTTCGTGCTCGACGAAAAGATGCGCACCCGGCTGGCCGAACTGAATCCCACCGCCGCCGCCAAGCTCGCCAACCGGCTGATCGAGGCGCACGACCGACGTTACTGGCAGCCGGACGACAGCGTGCTCGCACGCCTGCGCGAAGCCGGCGACGAACTGGAAGACCGCCTCGAAGGCGTGTTCCAGCGGGCCAGCGCATGACGCACCTCACCCACTTTTCCAGGGCCGCACCGTGAATACAGTCACCACCACCCATGTCCCGCTGTCGTCGCTGAAGACGCGGCGCGGCCCTGCGCATCCGGACGGCGAAGGCAGCGTGCAGGTGCACCTCGACCCCGAGCTGCGCATCGGCACCGCCAAGGTGTTCGCCGTCTATGGCAAGGGCGGCATCGGCAAGAGCACGACATCGTCCAATCTGTCGGTCGCCTTTTCCAAGCTCGGCAAACGCGTGCTGCAGATCGGCTGCGACCCCAAGCACGACTCGACCTTCACGCTCACCAAGTCGCTGGTGCCGACGGTGATCGACATTCTCGAAACTGTCGATTTCCATTCCGAAGAACTGCGGCCGGAGGACTTCGTGTTCCCCGGCTACAACGGCGTCATGTGCGTCGAGGCGGGCGGGCCGCCGGCCGGCACCGGCTGCGGCGGCTACGTGGTCGGACAGACGGTGAAGCTGCTGAAGGAACACCACCTGCTCGACGAAACCGACGTGGTCATCTTCGACGTGCTCGGCGACGTGGTGTGCGGCGGCTTCGCCGCGCCGTTGCAGCACGCCGACCGCGCGCTGGTGGTGACCGCCAACGACTTCGATTCCATCTTCGCGATGAACCGCATCGTCGCCGCCATCCAGGCCAAGTCGAAGAACTACAAGGTAAGGCTGGGCGGCGTGATCGCCAACCGCAGCAATGCCACCGACCAGATCGACCGCTTCAACGAGCGGGTCGGCCTGAAGACCATGGCGCAGTTTCCCGACCTCGACGTGATCCGCCGCAGCCGGCTGAAGAAGGCCACGCTGTTCGAGATGGATCCGACGGTCGAGGTCGAGGCGGTGCAGCACGAATACCTGCGCCTGGCTGCCTCGCTGTGGGCCGGCGCCGATCCGCTGGAATGCGCGCCGATGAAGGACCGCGACATTTTCGACCTGCTGGGATTCGACTGATCATGGACAGCTCCTACCTCGAACGCCGTGGCGAGATCGCCACCTATTTCGACCGCACCGCGGTCGATGCCTGGAAGCGGCTCACCTCTGACGCACCGGTCGGCCGCATCCGCGCCACCGTACGCGCCGGCCGCGACCGCATGCGCGCCACGCTGCTCGACTGGCTGCCGGACGATCTGAGCGGCTGCCGGCTGCTCGACGCCGGCTGCGGCACCGGCGCGCTGGCGGTCGAGGCGGCACGCCGTGGCGCCCATGTGGTGGCGATCGACCTGTCGCCGACCCTGGTCGGGCTGGCGCGCGAGCGCATGCCGCACGGCCTGGCCGGTCACATCGACTTCCGTTCCGGTGACATGCTGGACCCGGCGCTCGGCCACTTCGACCACGTGGTGGCGATGGATTCGCTGATCCACTACCGTCCGCGCGACGCCGTGCGGGTGCTGTCCGGCCTCGCGGCACGCACCGCCGCCTCGCTGATGTTCACCTTTCCGCCCAGCACGCGCGCGCTCGACGTCATGCATTTCGTCGGTCGCTTCTTCCCGCGCGGCAACCGCGCGCCGGCGATCGAACCGGTGCGCGAAGCGGTGCTCGGCCGGCTGATCGCCGAGGAGGACGGCCTGCGTGCGATGGCGGCGCTGCGCAGCGAACGCGTGGCCAGCGGCTTCTACACCTCGCAGGCGATGGAACTGGTGCGCACATGAACGCACCGCGCAGAGGGCTCGGCCTGCCCGCACTGAACGCCCGCGCCGCACGGCTGTGGACCGGTGTCGGCACGCGCTTCCTGCCCTTTGCCGACGCCGCCAGCGAGGCGCTGCCGCTCGGCCGCCTGCTGCGCCTGTCGCTGTTCCAGGTGTCGGTCGGCATGGCCACCGTGCTGCTGATCGGCACGCTGAACCGGGTGATGATCGTCGAGATGGGCATGGCCGCCTGGCTGGTCGCCGCGATGGTGGCGCTGCCGCTGCTGTTCTCGCCCTTCCGCGCCCTGCTCGGCTACCGTTCCGACACCCACCGCTCGGCGCTCGGCTGGCGCCGCGTGCCCTATCTGTGGATGGGCACGCTGGTGCAGTTCGGCGGACTGGCCATCATGCCCTTCTCGCTCATCCTGCTGTCCGGCGACACGCGCGGTCCGGAGTGGGTGGGTCAGGCCGGCGCCGCGCTGGCCTTCCTGATGGTGGGCGCCGGCATGCAGACGGTACAGACCGCCGGCCTCGCACTCGCCACCGACCTCGCACCGCCCGCTGCGCGGCCGCGCGTGGTGGCGCTGATGTATCTGATGCTGCTGGCCGGCATGGTGGGCAGTGGTGTCGTGTTCGGCCTGCTGCTGGCGGACTTCTCGCAGCTGCGGCTGATCCAGGTGATCCAGGGCTCGGCCATGGTGACGATGGCGCTGAACATCGCCGCGCTGTGGAAGCAGGAAGCGCGCGGCGCACGCAGCACCGACGCGCCGCGCCAGCCCTTCCGCACGATATGGCAGCAGTTCTCGACGCACGCGCGCGCCACCCGCTACCTGCTGGCGCTCGGCCTCGGCAGCGCCGCCTTCAGCATGCAGGACATCATTCTCGAACCTTACGGCGCCGAGGTACTGGGTATGGGCGTCGGCGCCACCACCGCACTGACCGCGCTGATGGCCTGCGGCGCGCTGGCCGCCTTCGCCTTCGCGGCGCGCACGCTGGCGCGCGGCGTCGATGCCTGCCGCGTCGCCGCCTTCGGCGCGCTGATCGGCATCGTCGCCTTCTCCACCGTGGTGTTCGCCGAGCCGCTGCAGTCGACCGCGCTGTTCCGCGGCGGCGTCGGCCTGATCGGCTTCGGCGGCGGACTGTTTTCGGTCGGCATGCTGACCGCCGCGATGGGGCTGGACAGCGGCGGCATGAACGGGCTGGCGCTCGGCGCCTGGGGCGCGGTGCACGCCTGCAGCACCGGTCTGGCGATCGCCCTCGGCGGTGCGCTGCGCGACCTCATATCGACGCTGGCCGTCGCCGGCGCGCTCGGCCCGGCCCTCGCCTCGCCGGCCACCGGCTACAGCTTCGTCTATCACTGCGAAATCTATCTGCTGTTCGCCAGCCTGGTCGCACTCGGGCCGCTGGTGCGCAGCGCCCCGCGCGCACCGGTCCCGGCCAGCGCGAAGTTCGGACTGGCCGATTTCCCCGGCTGAACATCCATCACACAGGAGAATGACCATGGAAACCGGCGCCATCACCCAGTACTTCGACGTCGCACAGATCGTGCTGTACGTCTTCTGGATCTTCTTCGCGGGGCTGATCTACCACCTGCACCAGGAGAGCAAGCGCGAGGGCTATCCGCTGGAATCGGACCGCTCGGGCAACATCACGGTGCAGGGCTTTCCGCCCATCCCCGACCCGAAGACCTTCCGCCTGCAGGACGGTCGCACGGTGACCGTGCCCAATGACTTCAAGTCACCGCAGACGCTGAAAGCCACGCCCAGCGGCAACTGGCCGGGCGCACCGCTGGACCCGACCGGCAATCCGATGCTCGACGGCGTCGGCCCCGGCGCCTGGGCCGACCGCGCCGACCTGCCCGACCTCACCTTCGACGGCGCGCTGCGCATCGTGCCGCTGCGCGATGCCCCCGACTACGACGTCGCGCACCAGGACACCGATCCGCGCGGCCTGCCGGTGATCGGCGCCGACGGCGCACCGGGCGGCGTCGTGCGCGACCTGTGGGTGGACCGTTCGGAAGCGATCTTCCGCTACCTCGAACTCGACGTGCCGGCGGGCGGCGGGACGCGTCGCGTGCTGCTGCCGATGAATTTCTGCCGCGTCGGCGAACGCGCGGTCAAGGTGGCGTCCATCCTCGGCCACCAGTTCGCCAGCGTGCCGCAGCCCAAGGCGACCGATCGCATCACGCTGCTGGAAGAGGAAAAGGTGATGGCCTACTACGGCGGCGGCACGCTGTACGCCGAAGCATCGCGCAAGGAACCCCTGCTGTGAGCGGCCTGCGCGCGGTCCGTCACGACGGCCACGAACACGAGTTCGAAGCCGCGCCCGGCCTGCCGGAACGGCTGCCGTCCGACGAGACGCTGCTCTGGCAGGGTGGCCCGGACTGGAAGCACCTGGCGCGCGAGCGCTTCCACGTGCGCGCGCTGGCGCTCTACTTCGCGGTCATCCTGGCGCTGCGCGCCGGCTTCGTCATCGCCGACGGCGGCAGCGCAGGCGACGCCGCCAGCGCCGTGATCATGCTGCTGCCGCTGGTGCTGGCCGCGCTCGGCATGATGACGCTGCTCGCCTGGCTGAGCGCGCGCACCACGGTCTATACGATCACCGACCGGCGCGTCGTCATGCGCGTCGGCATCGTGCTCAGCCTCACCTTCAACCTGCCGCTGCGCCGGATCGAATCGGCCGGGCTGAAGCTCACGCGCGACGGGCACGGCAACATTCCGCTGCTGCTGGCCGCGCCCGATCGCATCGCGCTGCTGCACCTGTGGCCGCACGCACGTCCGTGGCGGGCCGCCCGGCCGGAGCCGATGCTGTGCTGCATCGCCGACGCCGCCCGTGTCGCCGGCCTGCTGACCGAAGCCTGGCAGGCCGCGCGCAGCGACGCGCCGCAGACGACCCCGGCAGCGATCGCGCAACAGGCCGATACGCCCGCGCCGCGTGCGCGCCGCACCGGTCGCGCACCGCAACTGGTCACCCACTGAGGAAGGCAGCATGAGCGCACACACCGCACCCGCACTGCCACGCTGGCCACTGCTCGCCATCGGCCTGATGCTGGCCGGCGTGCTCGCCGCGGTCGCGCTGGTCCGCCTGTCCGGCACCTCGATCGCGACGCCGGACGCCGCTGCGGTCGCGGTGCGCGAACTGCGCTTCGAGGACAGGCCGGACGGCAGCATCGCCGTCATCGATGCGCGGACCGGTGCGCAGATCGAATCCTTCGTCGGCGAACAGGGCTTCGTGCGCGGCACGCTGCGCGGCCTGGTGCGCGAACGCCGCCGTCAGCAGATCGGGCCGGAACAGCCGTTCGCACTGATCGCCCGCGCCGACGGCCGGCTCACGCTGGTCGACCGGAGCACCGCGCGCCGCGTCGACCTCGAATCCTTCGGGCCGGTGAACGCCGGCGCCTTCGGCCGGCTGCTCGACGCCGGCCGCCCCACCCTGCATGCATCGGGAGCACAGCCATGAGCACTGCCACACAGCCTGCGCCGCAGGTCGCCGTTTCCGCCGAGGCCACCGACAAGGCGCGCGTCAGCACCATGCTGAGCCCGCGCTTCTACACCACCGATTTCGCCGCGATGAACCGCCTTGACGTCGGCCCGGTGCGCGCCGAGTGGGACGCGATGATGCTGGAGTACGAAGGCGACAACAATCACGATCACTTCCAGCGCAGCGCCGATTTCGGCGAACAGATCCGCGCGCTGCCGCCGGCGCTGCACCAGGAGTTCATGGACTTCCTGATCAGCTCGATCACCTCCGAGTTCTCCGGCTGCGTGCTGTACAACGAGATCAAGAAGAACGTCGACAACCCGGACATCAAGGCACTGATGGCCTACATGGCACGCGACGAGGCGCGCCACGCCAACTTCCTGAACATGTCGCTGAAGGACTACGGACTGGGCGTCGATCTGGGCAGCCTGAAGCGCACCAAGCGCTATACCTTCTTCAAACCGAAATACATCTTCTACGCCACCTATCTGTCGGAAAAGATCGGCTACGCGCGTTACATCACCATCTACCGTCAGCTCGAACGTCACCCCGAACTGCGCTTCCATCCGATCTTTCGCTGGTTCGAGCGCTGGTGCAACGACGAATTCCGGCACGGCGAATCGTTCGCCCTCATCCTGCGCGCCCAGCCTCACCTGCTGCGCGGCGCCAATCTGCTGTGGGTGCGCTTCTTCCTGCTCGCGGTGTACGCCACGATGTACGTGCGCGACCACATGCGGCCGCAGCTGCACCAGGCCATGGGGCTGGAAGCCGACAGCTACGACTACGCGGTATTCCGCATCACCTCGGACATCTCGAAACAGGTGTTCCCGCTGACGCTGGACACCGACAGCCCGTCCTTCCGCGCCGGCCTCGAACGGCTGTTCGCGCTGGCCCAGGCGAACGAGGCGGCGAAGCAGCAGGGCGGCATCACCGGTCTGCTCAAGCGCGGCGTCTGCGCGGTCGCCGCCTTCGGCACCTTCGCCCGTCTCTACCTGCACCCGGTCAAGCCGAACGCGGTGCCGGACGACGTGCGCATGTCGCCGGCCTGGTGAGCGCGATGGACGGCGCCCTGCCCGGCTGGGCGCTGCCCCTGCTCTACGCGCTGGCGCTGTGGTGGGCGGCGACCGGCGTCATCCTCTATCTGGACGGCCTGCCGCGACGCACCTTCCGCCTCAGCATGACGGTGGCCAGCGTGCTGGCGATCGCCGCGCTGGCCGGCCTGCAGCACAGCGCACGGCTCGACAGCGCACTCGGCAGCTACTGCGGCTTCACCAGCGCGCTGGTCGTGTGGGGCTGGATGGAAATGAGCTTCCTGATGGGCTGGGTGACCGGTCCGCGCAAGCACGCCTGCGCCGCGGGTTGCGACGGCCTCACGCATTTCCGGCACGCGACCGAAGCCATCATCCATCACGAGCTGGCCATCGCCGGCGGCGCGCTGCTGATCTGGCTGCTCACCCTGGACGCCGCCAACACCACCGCCCTGCACAGCTATCTGCTGCTCTGGGGCATGCGGCTGTCGGCCAAGCTGAACCTGCATTTCGGCGTGCGCAACTTCAGCGAGGAGTTCCTGCCGCCGCACCTGCTCTACCTGAAAAGTTTCTTCCGCCGGCGTCGCATGAATGCGCTGTGGCCGCTGTCCATCGTCGCCGGCAGCGCGCTCACCGGCGAACTGATCGGCCACGCCGCCGCGGCCGTACCCGGCAGCGCCGACGCCGTAGCCCTTACCTTGCTCGCCACGATGGCTGGCCTGGCCGTGGTCGAGCACCTCTTCATGGTGCTGCCGCTGCCGTTCAACGCGATCTGGAACTGGGGACTGAAATCACGCGGTCGGGAAGAGGTGAAGCCGCTCTGAGCGTGGGAGCGACTTCTGGTCGCGATGCGGCGATTGCGGGCCGCGGACTTGGATCAAGGCCGTTATCGCGAGCAAGCTCGCTCCCACAGGAGCCTTGCCCGTGCCACCGACATGGCATGTTCGTGTGGGAGCGGCCTTGGCCGCGACAGGGCTTTCGCTCTCCGCAGGCTTCGATCCCGGCCGATGTCGGGGTCAGAAGACCCCTCCCACAGAAGCCCGGTCCCGGCGCCGGCCGCAGGTCAGACTCACTCTTGTGGGAGCGGCCTTGGCCGCGACGGGGCTTTCGCTGTCCGCGGGCTTCGATCCAGGGTGATATCCGGGTAAGAAGACCTCTTCCACACAAGCCCGGTCCCGGCGCCGACCGCGCCAGGGCAGGCCATCACCGCGCCAGCCGATCGACCGGCGCGCTGGGCCGGTCCGCCTAGCCGCCGATGCGCGCGAAGAACAGGCCGCGGTTGATGTCGCCGATGCTCACCATGCCGACCAGCTTGCCGTCGCGCGCGACCGGCATGCGGCGAAAGTTCTTCACACCCATCCATGACGCGGCCTCGAGCACCGGCGTCTCCGGCGACAGCACCAGCGGGTTGCGTGTCATCACCTGATCGACCCGCATCGTCAGCACGCGGTCATAGCCCTCCTCCATCGCGAGGAAGTCGCGCGTACCCACGTTATCGTGGATGTACTCGCCCAGCTTGGGATACATCGGCAGCATGATGTCGCGCACCGACACGATGCCGACGATGCGGGCATCCGGTTCGATCACCGGGATGGCGCCGCAGTGACGGCTGAGCATGTGGATGACGACGGATCTGACGCTGTCGCCGGGCGCGGCGCTGAGCACGCCGGACGACATGACTTCACTGACCTGCATGACTGTCTCCTCTGCGCGGAGTGCGGGAGGGGCCAGCCGACCCGGGCGCTGCGCGATCCGGGCGCACCGGGTGGCGCGCCCTGTCTGCGTGGTGTCCGGATCCGCTCCCGCAGAGGCGCTGTCTGGCCCAGCGCGGAGGAGAACTGCAGGAGCGGCCGAACGGGGTCAGGTCGGCGCACTGCGGCGCGCCGACCGTGGATCAGGGCTTCGCCGCTTCCGCCTCGGCGGCCGGTGCCGGCGCTTCGGCTGCGGCAGCGGGCGGCAGTGCGGCCTGTGCGCCGGGGGCGCTGAGCGCCACGTAGTCCTTCAGCATCGGCGTGCCGTAGAGCGGCTTGTAAGCACCCTGGTGGCAGGTCGCGCAATTCAGCTTGGCGACGTCGCCGGTCGGCCCGAGCCGATGCGCCGGAAAG
The DNA here is from genome assembly GCF_000527135.1 of Methyloversatilis discipulorum. Lineage (NCBI taxonomy): Bacteria > Pseudomonadati > Pseudomonadota > Betaproteobacteria > Nitrosomonadales > Sterolibacteriaceae > Methyloversatilis > Methyloversatilis discipulorum. The sequence goes on along the minus strand of NZ_AZUP01000001.1, from coordinate 3,953,296 downwards.
GTCGCGGTCAGCGGCACCATGTATTCGTTGTTCAGGTCGCGCGCCATCCGTATGCCGTGCCAAGCGGTCTGCCGCTGCGGCGTGCTTTCGGTCCATGGCGCGAAGGCGCGACTGTTGTGGCAGTAGGTGCAGTTGACGCCGAGCGCATCCGACATGTGCATCATCAGTCCGTAAGTACCCTCGGTATCGGCCAGCGAGCCAGGCGCCGCGGTCGGCAGCGCGGTCACCGCATTGACGCGGATTTCCTGCCCCTTCTGCAGATAGCGGGTGAAGGCGTCGTAGGGCAGCGAGGCGTAGGCGACGGCGGCGTCCGGCGTGTTCTGCTGCATCTTCGACCCGGCCATGCGCGTCGCGTGCTTCTGCGGCGGCGGCTGGAACCACACCTCGGCCGGCACCGGCATGCCGCGATGACAGGTGTAGCAGGTGACGCCGGTGTCGGCGACGTGCGGCTTCCAGTCGGCGTTGATGTGCTGCGTCATCTGGATCATCCGCCGCGCCACCACCTTGGTGTACATCGAGTCGTCGGCCATGTTCTCCAGCTTGTGGCAGTAGGCGCAGCCCTGTTCCGGCGACACCCAGGCGGTCATCGCCACCATCAGCCGGGTGAACTCGGCGACGCTGACGTCGCCCAGCACCTTCACGTTCTGGAACACCTCGGACGCCTTCTGCCCTTCGCGCGGTGCCGCCGGTATCGGCTCCGGCACCACGTTCTTCTGCTGTTCGCCCTCGACGATGCGCGGGTTGTAGACCTGGACCATGCCGGTGCCGCGCACGCCGCGCTGCACCGTGTCGATCGGCGGTTTCTCGCAGGCGGCGAGCAGCAGCCCCGCCCCCAGCATGGCGACGACACGCAGTGTTGCCTTCAGGGTGTTCATGGCTGCACTCCTTGCACGGTGGCGGGATCGACGACGGTGCCGAACACCGCCGGATACATCGGTGCAACGTGATGCTTGACGGCCCACAGGTACCAGTTGTCGACCACCGTGCCGGTCAGCAGGATGCCGATGCCGCCGGTCAGCGGGCACAGCACGGCGAACCACCAGGCCCAGCGGTGGATGGATTCCATCGATGCGTTGAAGCCCATGGTCCAGCGCCAGAACAGCGCGGCGCGCTCCGATGCGGTTCCGCGATCGACGATCTGTTCGATCTCGCGCTCGCCGCCGAAGCGGCTGACCGCCAGGATGGTCGCGCCGTGCATCGCGAACAGCAGGGTCGAGCCGTAGAGGAAGGCGATCGACAGCATGTGGAAGGGGTTGTAGAACAGGTTGCCGTAGCGGATCGAGAACGCGGCGGTCCAGTCCAGGTGCGGGAAGATGCCGAAGGGCACCGCCTCCGACCACGAGCCCATCAGCACCGGCCGGATGAAGCCGAGCACCAGGTAGAGCCAGATCGCGGCCGCGAAGGCCCAGGCCACGTGGGTGCCCATGCCGAGTGCCCGTGCCCTGCGGTACATGCGCACCCACCAGAGCAGGATGGACGTGGTGAGGAAGAAGCCCGCCATCAGCCACCATCCGCCCTCGTTCAGTGGCGGTATCGACAGCCCGTAATGCGGCGCCGGTGGCTCCAGCGCGAGCCAGAACAGCTGGCGCACGAACTCGATCGGATCCCAGTTCACCGAAGCCATCATGTTCAGGCCGATGATTTCGAAGGCGATGAAGCCGCAGATCAGCGACGCCAGCCCGAACCAGCCGAGGTAGATGGGCCCGATCTGCGCGTCGCCGAGGCGACCGAACAGATGTACGTGGGTCGGTGTGCCGGTGCGTTCGCGGTCGTCACGACCGACCGAAACACCGGGGAAGGACGGTGCGTGCACCTGCACCTGCGTGAATAGATTCTGGTACTCGGCCATGATGGCACCCTCGCTTTCGTCTGTTATCGCCACACGGGAAGGTTGAGCCACCAGCTCCACCATTCCGGCCACCCGCGTGTCCAGAACGGACCGCTGATGACGATGCACACCGCGCTCCAGAAGCCGGCCGACAGCGCGAGGAAAAGACCCAGTCGATGCACGCCCAGCGTGCCGATCGAGTAGCCGATGGCGTCGCGGAAGAAGGTGTTTTCGTGGTCCGGCGTCTTGACCACGCCATCACCCGGCGGATTGGTCGCCGACAGGATGAGCGCACCGTGCAGCGACAGCGCCAGCGTGGTGGCGAAGAAGCAGCTCACCGCCAGCATGTGCGCCGGGTTGTAGTGAAAGTGCAGGTACTGGTAGCCGGTGTTCGACACCCAGTCGAGATGGCTCATGATGCCGTACGGAAAACCGTGGCCCCAGGCGCCGAGCAGCAGGGGCCGGAACACCACCAGCGTGACGTAGGCGAAGATGGCGACCGAGAACGCCACCGGCACGTGATAACCCATGCCGAGCTTGCGGCAGATCTCCACCTCGCGCAGCGCCCACGACACGAAGGCGCCGATGGCGCACACCGTGATCAGCTGCCACAGCCCGCCCTCCATCAGCGGTGCCATGCCCAGGCCGTACTTCAGGTCGGGCGGAGCGATGTTGATCTGCCAGAGATTCCAGGTGGTGCCCTGCGAGGCGCCCCAGATGATGAGCAGTGTGCCCAGCAGCGCGAAGAAGATGCTGGTGACACCGAAGAAACCGACGTAGAAGGGGCCGACCCAGAAGTCGAACAGGTCTCCGCCGAGCAGCGTCCCGCCACGGATGCGGTATTTTTTTTCGAAACTGAGCATGGACATGCCAACCCCCTTATCCGGAAGCGCGATGCCTCCGCGGTAGAGACGCGCTGCAGCGCTCATGCGAGGCCGGGCAGGCCCGGTCCCCGCACTCCTGCCGTCAGTGCATTTACTGCGTTGTCCGCATCGCGACCGGAGCCGGCATTGCGCTCTGGGCCGTTGCTGCGGGTTTCTTGCTCGGGCCTTCGATCCAGTTGAAGCGATCGGTGCTGAGCAGGATGAAATGGATCAGGAGCGCCAGCACCATGAGGAAGGTGAAGAGCGCGACCAGTGATCTGCGCGGATCGAAAAGCAACCAAATACGCCACATATCTGCGCTCCTATGCCTGGTAGATGTAAGGAATGACCGAGTAGGTCGCCGCCTTGACGCCTTCGATCAGCGACGCATAACCCTCGGAGCCCGGCAGCCAGGGGCGCCAGTTCCAGACGAGGATGTGAGCGATGATCGCGACGACCAGAAAGACGATGAAACTGGTCATGAAAATGGCGTGGAATTCCCGCGCCTCGGAATCTGTCAGTCCTGACAGGGATCCGCTTCTAGTGCCATCAGCCATACCGATTACCTCCTGACGGGCCTTTCGGCCATTGCCGCGCAACGCCCGCGCGGCGGGGACTTCCGGGGCTGACTGCGCCCCGCAAGAGGGTGGGCGGACGCGTGCTGCGCCCGCTCCGGACGGTGGCCAGACCGGTCCTCATGTCGTTTCCAGCGCACGCTGCACGCGCGCTGCGGTGATGCGTTGTTCGTCGGCGCCGCGCGCCGCTTCTTCCGCCTTGTCGCGCAGCCGCTTGGCGGCCGAGATGCGCACCAGGAAGGGTTGCTTGTCGAGGTACTGATCGAGCAGGCGCTGGGCGTCGTCGTCCCATGGCCGTGCGTCGGCACGGGCCAGCCGCGACGGTGTGGCGTCGACGCGATCCATGTCGCTGCCCAGCGGCAGGATGTGGAACAGCGCGTCGAACAGCGCGTTGCACACCTCCTGCACCAGATAGGTGGCGCCGGCGTAACCCATGAAGGGCGTGCCGGTGTGGCGGCGGATGATGGCGCCGGGGAAGGAGGCGGGGATGTAGCTGCCGCGTGCACCGCACTCGGCCATGTACATGCGCTCGTTGTAGCTGCCGAACATGACCAGCGGCGCCTTGTCGCGCACCAGCGCGCGCACCGCGTCGTTGTCGGTCTTGGCACCGGCGCGCCGCGACACCGCGAACGCACAGGGCAGACCCATGTCCTCTTCGAGGAAGTGACGAATGCCGCGTGCGTAGGTGTCGTTGGCGACCACGGCGAAACTGGCGGTGCCGAAGAAATCCTGGGTCACCGAACGCCACAGATCCCACAGCGGCTTGATCGTCGTGTGCTTCTCGCGCTCGATGAAGGGCTCCGGATCGAGACCGGTCAGTTCGCCCAGCGCGCGCAGGAAGCGGGTGGTCGAGTGCAGGCCGATCGGCGCCTGCAGATAGGGCCGCTCCAGCGTTTCGCACAGCAGCCGGCCGTACTCGCGGTACATGCAGATATTGACGTCGGCATCGACCAGTTTCGGCACGTCGGCCAGATGACTGCCGAGCGGGAAGCTGAGGTTCACCTCGCAGCCGATGCCTTCGACCAGGCGACGGATTTCCGCCAGGTCGCTCGGCGTGTTGAAGCAGCCGTAGATCGGCCCGATGATGTTCACCCGCGGCTTCGCGCCATCGGCGCGCGGCTTGCGTTCCGGGATGCGCTTGGCGCCGTACTGCGTCCACAGCCAGTTGATGGCGCGGTTGGCGCACTGCCACTGATCCTCGTCTATCGTGCGTGGCAGGAAGCGCTGGATGTTGGTGCCTTCGGGCGTCACGCCGCCGCCTATCATTTCGGCGATCGATCCGGTCACCACGACAGCCGGCTGGTCCGGGTCCAGCACCTGGTGGGCGCGGCGCATGCTGCCTTCGGTGCCTTCGCGGCCGAGCTGTTCCTCGGCCAGGCCGGTCACGACGATGGGCAGTTCGTGCGGCGGCAGGCCGTCGGTGTAGTGCAGCACCGAGGTGACCGGCAGGTTTTCGCAGCCGACCGGACCGTCGATCACCACCTGCAGGCCCTTGATCGCGGTGAAGGTGTACACCGCACCCCAGTAGCCGCCCGCGCGGTCGTGGTCGAGGATCAGCATGTCGTCACCCGCTCGTAGCCGGATTGCTGCGTGCTCCGCTGGGTGCTCCGCTGGGTACTCCGCCGCGTACTCATATCGCCTCCTCGACGCTGCGCGCGCGGGCCAGCTTGGCCATCTTCGCGCGGTAGGCGGCGCGGTATTCCGGCCTGTCCTTCGGCACGTCCTGCCACACGCCGCCGGCGTGACCGCTGCCGACGCCGTCGAAGAATTCGCTCATCGTGTCGAAGCGCGCCTTGTTGCCGATGGCGCCATTGATCACCTGTGCCAGCGAGCCGGCACCGGCCGGCCCCATCAGCGGTCGCGCCGAAATCAGGTTGGTGAAGTACAGCGCCGGGATGCGCGCCTCCTTCGCCGCTTGCACCACCGGTGTCGTGCCGATCGCCAGGTCCGGACGGAATTCGCGCATCGCGGCGAGATCCTGTTCGAGCGAGGCGCGGTACTGCACATGCACGCCGTGCGCGCTCAGCCATTCGCGGTCGGCCGCGCTGTGCGGCGTCTGCGGGCAGGCGGTGCCGACATAGCGCAGGTCGGCGCCGCTCTCGACCAGCAGCCGCGCCACCAGAAGTTCCGAACCTTCGTAGCCGGACAGCGTGATGCGGCCCCTGATCGGGTTGGCGGCAAGCGCGCCGCGTATCGCCGGCAGGAAGCGGTTCTTCGCCGCGTCGATCTGCGCCTGACCGACGTTGGCCGCCTGGCCGACGGACTGCAGCCAGGCTTCCGTGCCGTCGTGACCGATAGGCGCGGAGCCGACGATGGGCCGACCCGCCGCTTCGAACTCGCGGAAGCTGGCGGTATAGAAAGGATGGATGGCGCCGACCACCGCGCAGTCGAGCGCGGCGTACAGCTCGCGCCATTCGCGTGTCGGCACCACCGGGCCGGCGCCCAGTCCCATCGGTTCGAGCAGCGAGCCGATGATGACCGGATCGACCGGGAACATTTCGCCCACCAGCGCCACCGTCGGCCGGTCGGCCACGCCGTTGCGCGGCGCCTGCACCGGCCCCTGCTCCGCCTCCTGGCGGGCGTAGCGCAGCATGGCGCCGGCCAGCACGTCCTTCGCCTCGGCGTGCGTCGGTACGCCGAAGCCCGGCACGTCGATGCCGATGATGCGTACGCCGTCGATCTCTTTCGGCAGCAGCTGCAGCGGCACGCCGCTGGCGGTCGGCACGCACAGATTGATGATGACGATGGCGTCGTACTGGGCCGGGTCGGCCAGCTTGTACACCGCCTCGCGGATGTCCTCGAACAGCTTGCCGGTCACCAGCGTTTCGCTGTTGAAGGGCACGTAGCCGACGCTGCGGCGGGCGCCGTAGAAATGCGAGGTGAAGGTAAGGCCATAGACGCAGCAGGCGGAACCGGACAGCACGGTCGCGGTGCGGCGCATGCGCAGGCCGACGCGCAGCGAACCGAAAGCCGGGCACATGCTCTGCGGCTGGTCGTGCGGGCCCTTCGGATAGTCGGCGGCGTAGCGGTCCAGCGTTTCGCTCTTGCCGGCAGCGCGCGCCGCGCCGTCCAGCTGTTCGCGCCCGGCGTGACAGCCGATGCCGTCGCCGCCGGCCGGCTCGCGCTGCGCCTTCAGCGCGTCGGTGTTGATGACCTGTGTATGGGTTGTGTCGGTCATGGTGGCCACCTCAGACGGTGTCGTACACCACTTCGAGCGAGGGCCGGACGACGTCTTCGCGACCCAGCATGTCGGCCACGGTGGCCGGCGTCATCACGTAGTCGCGACCGGTCACGTCGGCGGCAAACAGGCCGAGCAGTCCGTCCTGGGTCATCGGCTTCGGTCGCACCGGTGGCGCCTCCGCCACATTGGTGGCGAGTTCCTCGAACAGCGGCGCCCATTGCGAACCGGGACGGCCGATGATTTCGTAGCTGGCGCTCTTGCGCCGGATGTCGTCGTTGGCCGGGATGGTGGCCAGCACCGGAATGCCGGCCGCATCGGCGAACCGCGCCGCCTCGCCGGTGCCGTCGTCGCGGTTGATCACCACGCCCGCCACGCCGACGTTGCCGCCCAGCTTGCGGAAATACTCGACCGCGCTGCACACGTTGTTGGCGACGTACAGGCTCTGCAGGTCGTTGCTGGCGACCACGATCACCTTCTGGCACATGTCGCGGGCGATCGGCAGGCCGAAACCGCCGCACACCACGTCGCCGAGGAAATCGAGCAGCACGTAGTCGAAACCCCAGTCGTGGAAACCGAGCTTCTCCAGCGTTTCGAAGCCGTGGATGATGCCGCGGCCGCCGCAGCCGCGGCCGACCTCGGGGCCGCCCAGCTCCATCGCGAACACGCCGTCGCGGATGAAGCAGACGTCGCCGATGCCCACGTCCTCGCCGGCCAGCTTCTTCTTCGAACTGGTTTCGATGATGGTCGGGCAGGCCTTGCCGCCGAACAGCAGCGAGGTGGTGTCACTCTTCGGGTCGCAGCCGATCAGCAGCACCTTCTTGCCCTGCTGCGCCATCATGTAGCTCAGGTTGGCCAGCGTGAAACTCTTGCCGATGCCGCCCTTGCCGTAGATGGCGATGATCTGCGTCTGCTTGGTCACTTCGCCATCCGCGACGGGATCGGGATCGATCGCTGCCTCGGCGCGCAGCACCTTGGTCAGGTCGAACTTGATGGTGCTGACGGCGCCGCCGCCACAGGCTTCGGTCATGACAGCTGTCTCCAGTCGAGGATCATCTTCAGGCAGCCGGGGTCACCGAATGCCGTGCGGTAGGCGAGGTCGGCGCGGCTGGCCACCTCGCGATGCGTGATCAGGCCATCGAGCGACAGCCGGCCGTCGGCGGCCATGTCGCGCACGGTGGCCAGATCGGCGTCCTGCCACTGGGCGGCGACGCGCAGTCGCGCCTCGCGCATGAAGGCCGGTGCGAAATGGAAGGACAGTGCGTCCTCGTAGAAGCCGGCCAGCACGATTTCGCCCTGCGGTGCCAGCCGTGCGATCAGCGTGTCGAGCAGCGTCGCGTCGCCGCTGACGTCGCAGATGCAGCGGTAGTCGCGGCGGCTGTCCAGCGCGGCCGGGATGACCGCGTAGCCGGTGCTGCCGGCGGCGCGCATCGGATTCGTTTCCCACACCACCGGCTCGCCGCCGGCGGCCACGGTCAGCCGGGCGACCAGCCGGCCGAGCACGCCGTGACCGATGATGAGATCAGGCAGCCTGGCGCCGCCCATGACCGCGTGCTGTGCGGTGGCGGCCAGCGCCAGCAGGATGCCGCGTTCGGCCAGGGCTTCGTCTATCGGCAGCGCCCGCGCCGCCGGTACCACCAGCCGTGAGGCGGCTCCGCCGAACAGGCCGCGCACCTCGCCGAAACAGCGCGCACCCGGCACGAACACCCGCTCGCCGATGCGCAGACCGGCAGCACGCCCGGCGGCGCTGACGCGGCCCACCGATTCGTAACCCGGCACCAGCGGATAACCCATGCCCGGAAAGGGCGGCATGCGACCGGACCACAGCAGGCGTTCGGTGCCGGTGCTGATGCCGCTCCACTCGACATCGACGACGACGTCGGCGTCTCCTGCAGGCGCCAGATCCAGCCGTGTCACGACCAGCTGTTCCGGTTGCTGCAGCACTACGGCCATGCTGTCCATCGCGCCTCCTCGTTGAGGACGGTCGGCTGACGGTGTCAGCACGGCCTGTCGCATAAGTGTCATTCTATGTTTACTCTGACGTGTGTCAACGTTTAATTACACTTTCTGCTTCATCGTGTGTCAGCGGTCGTGGACGCGCGACCAGCACGCAGGTCTGCAGCGGAATCCGCGTCGGCAGACGGCCGATCTGGCAGAAGCCGGCCGCGCGCAGCATGTCGGTCAGCCGCGCTTCGCTGCGCGGGCGGCCCCGCCCCATCGCCATCAGGTAGAAGCCGAAATAGGCGTCGCCGACCGGCTCGGCACCGGCCACGCCGGACATCGGTTCGGCGATCAGCAGCGTGCCGTCGGGTGGCAGCAGCGCGCGGATGGCGCGCAGCAGCTGCATCACGTCGTCGTCGTCGTGGTCGTGCAGCACGCGCACCACCGACACCAGGTCGGCGCCGCGCGGCAAGGCGTCAGTCTGGAAGGCGCCGCCGAACACCTCGGCACGCGCCGTCAGGCCCGCCTCGGCAAAGCGCCGGCGCGCCTGATTCGCCACCGCCGGCAGGTCGAACAGCTGCAGCCGCAGGTCCGGCGCGCGGCGCGCGGCGGCGCGCAGAAAGCTGCCGTCGCCGCCGCCGACATCGAGCAGGCAGCGGTGCATGGCGACCGGATAGGTATCGAGCACTTCGTCGGCCACCAGCGGCTGCGACGCCGCCATCAGCGCCGTGTAGTCGGCGATGCGACCGTCGTCGAGCGCGGCGGCGTCGGCATTGCCGGCATAGGGCCAGTAGCCGGACAGCGCGGTGGCGCCGGACAGGCCGCGCAGCAGCGCCACCGGATCCTCGAAATCGCGATAGACGCGCCCGTGGTGCTCGACCATGTCGGCGATGCCCGGATTGGCCCGCACGGCCGCCCCCAGCATGCCCAGGCCGTAGCGGCCACCGGCACGGCGCGACGCCAGGCGCAACGCCACCGCCGCGTCCAGCAGTCGCTCGGCGGCGTCGCGGCTGAGCCCGGTGCGCAAAGCCACCTGCTGCGCGCTCTGCGCGCCGTCGGCCAGCAGCTCGAACAATTTCAGCCGCACGCAGGCGAGCAGCACCTGCGAATAGACGAAGCCGGCGCACAGGTCGAACAGCGCACGCGCCTCGCGCCGCGCCTTGTGGCGCGTCAGCGGAAAGGCGGCCGCCCAGCGATGGAAACGCGGGCTGCTGAGCAGGCGCTCCGCCGCCTGGCGGATGCGCTCGACCAGGCTTTCGCTCGCCGTCACCGCTGGCGGCCGGAATGTGTCGGGCAGGTCCATGGCGCGATCTTCAGGCGGCGCAGTCGGCGATCTCTGCCGGCAGGAAGCGCTGCGCCTCCATCGCGATCACCGCGCGCAATCCGTCGGCGCCGGAACAGGCGGGCACCGCGTCCATCGCGTCGCTGACCAGCTGCTGCAGCCGTTTCACTGCACCCGGTATGCCCAGTTCGCGAGCGGCGCTCGGCCGACCCAGTGCGACGTCGCGGCCGATCGGCTTGCCGATGCGCTCCTGCGTCGATGCCACGTCGAGGATGTCGTCGGCCACCTGGAAGGCTTCGCCCATGCAGTCGCCGAGCGCGCGCCACGGACCGGGATCGGCCCCCGCCGCCGCCGCACCGGCCATGGTCGCCGCGGCAAACAGCGCGCCGGTCTTGGCCTGCTGGTACTGGCGCAGGTTCACGTCGGTTTCACATTCGAGCGCCTGGCCGGCGACGATGCCCGACGGCACGCCGACACCGCGACCGATGATGGACAGCAGCGGCAGCAGACGGTACGGCGCCTGCGCGCCGCCGCGTGCCATCGTCTGAAAGGCGAGCACGATCAGCGCATCGCCGGTGAGCACGGCGATGCGCTCGCCGAAGGCGCTGTGCACCGAAGGCTTGCCCCGGCGCAGCGGCGCATCGTCGAAGCAGGGCAGATCGTCATGCACCAGCGACGCGCAGTGCAGCAGTTCGATTGCCGCGGCGGCGTGGTCGGCGATCGACGTGTCGTCCTCGCCGCAGGCGCAGGCCGCAGCCAGACAGAGCCGCGGCCGGATGCGCGCGCCGCCCGGAAACACCGCGTGACGGATGGCCGCCGCCAGCAGCGGCGGGCAGCCGGGGCCGTCGGCATGCGACAGCGCAGCCACCAGCGATTGTTCGACCGCCATCCCCAGGGCCTGCTCGATGCGCTTCATTCCGTCCATGGCCTGTTCCCCCGCATTTGTCGGCGCGCAGCTGCGTCCGACGAGTTATCGCGCCAACTGTCAATCTTGATTGTCAGGCGCTGGTGTAATGTAATGTAGACATGACAGGTCGTAACGTCAATGAAGGTTTACAGGAGCCGACATGAGCGGACAGGACGTGGTGGTGATCGGTGCCGGCGTGGCGGGCCTGGTGGCCGCGCTCGAACTGGCCCGCCGCGGCCTGGCGGTAACGCTGACCGAGCGCGCAGGCACGCCCGGCGGCAAGCTGCGCGAGGTGCACGTCGCCGGTCTGCGGCTCGACGCCGGCCCGACGGTGTTCACGCTGCGCGAGGTGTTCGAGGACATCTTCGACGCCGCCGGCAGCGACTTCGCCACCCACGTCGGCACGCGCAAGGTCGAGGTGCTGGCGCGCCACGCCTGGTCGGCTGGCGAGCAGCTGGACCTGCACGCCGACGTCGAGCGCAGCGCCCAGGCCATCGGCGACTTCGCCGGCGCCGCCGAGGCGCGGCGCTTCGTCCGTTTCACGCGCGAGGCGCAGACCATCTACCGCACGCTCGACGACAGCTTCATGCGCGCCCAGCGCCCGGGGCCGCTCGAACTGGCGCGCCGCGCCGGCGTCGACATCCTGCGCATCCGCCCGTTTGCGACGATGTGGCAGGCACTCGGCAGCCACTTCCGCGACCCGCGGCTGCGCCAGCTGTTCGGCCGCTACGCCACCTATTGCGGCTCGTCGCCCTTCGATGCACCGGCCACCCTGATGCTGGTGGCCCATGTCGAACAGCGCGGCGTCTGGCTGATCGAGGGCGGTATGCACCGGCTGGCCGAAGCGCTGGCTGCGCTGTGCGTGCGCCACGGCGTGCAGTTCCGCTACGGCGAGCATGTCAGCGAGATCACGCTGCAAGGCGATCACGTGTCCGGCGTGCGGCTGGCCTCGGGCGAGTGGCTGGCAGCGCACACCGTGGTCGCCAACGCCGATGTCGCCGCGCTGCCTGCCGGCCACTTCGGCGACGGCGTGCGCCGCGCGACGGCGGCAGTCGAGCCCGCCGCCCGTTCGCTGTCGGCGGTGACCTGGAATCTGGTCGCTGCCACACGGGGCTTTCCGCTGCTGCGCCACAACGTGTTCTTTTCCGCCGACTACCGCGCCGAGTTCGATGACCTGCGGCGCCACAACCGGCTGCCGCGCGCACCGACCGTCTATGTCTGCGCGCAGGATCGCGGCGACGAGGCGCCACCCTCTCCACTGCCGGCCGAGCGCCTGCTCTGCCTGATCAATGCCCCGGCCGACGGCGACCGCCGGCTCGCACGTCCTGGCGAGATCGAGCGCTGTGCACATCTCGCCTTCCGCCAGATGGAACAGTGCGGCCTGCACGTCGAACGCCGCGCCAGTGCCTGCGTCACCACCACGCCGGAAGACTTCAACCGCCTGTTTCCCGCCACCGGCGGCGCGCTGTACGGCGAGGCCTCGCACGGCTGGCGGGCCGCCTTCCGTCGCCCCGGCGCGCGCAGCCGCGTGCCCGGACTCTATCTGGCCGGCGGCAGCGCGCACCCCGGCCCCGGCCTGCCGATGGCCGCGCTGTCCGGCCGGCTGGCCGCCGACTGCATCCTGCGCGACCGCACAGAGGCCCGCTCATGACTGCACGCGACTTCAACGCTCCGGTGCCGGCCGGCGGCTACCGCTGGTGGTATGTCGACGCCACCAGCGACGACGGCCGCTGCGGCCTGACGGTGATCGCCTTCATCGGCAGCGTGTTCTCGCCCTACTACGCGCTGGCCCGCCGCCGTCGCCCGGGTGCCGCCGACCCGCACGCGCACTGCGCGGTGAATGTCGCGCTGTATGGCGACAAGCGCCGCTGGACCATGACCGAGCGCGGCGCATCGGCGCTGCAGCGCGACGCGCACAGTCTGCGCATCGGCCCGAGCCGGCTGCACTGGAACGGCGCGGCGCTCACCATAGACCTCGACGAGATCGGCGCACCGCTGCCGATGCGCGTGCGCGGCAGCGTGCGTCTGCATGCGCCGACGCTGGTGCAGGACACCTTCGCCCTCGATGCCGACGGGCGCCATCTGTGGCTGCCGATCGCACCCTGCGCCCGGGTCGAGGTCAGGCTGAGCGAACCGGCGCTGCACTGGCACGGTGACGCCTATGCCGACAGCAATGCCGGCAGTCGCGCGCTGGAGGAGGACTTCACCCGCTGGCACTGGTCGCGCAGCAACCTGCGCGGCGGCGACACCGCGGTGCTGTACGACGTAGAGCGACGCGACGGCACGCCGCATTCGCTGGCACTGCATTTCGACGCCGACGGCGGCTGCCGCAGCTTTGCCGCGCCGGCAGCGCACGAACTGCCGGGCACGCGCTGGGGCATCGCCCGCGCGACGCGCAGCGAGGGCGGCACAACACCGCAGGCGCGCACGCTTGAAGACACGCCCTTCTATGCGCGCTCGCTGCTCGACACCTGCCTGCTCGGCGAGCCGGTGCATGGCGTGCACGAAAGCCTGGACCTCGAACGCTTCCGCAGCGGCTGGGTACAGATGCTGCTGCCCTTCCGCATGCCGCGGCGCAGCGCATGGGCCGCCTGAGGGGCCCTGGTCAGCGCTCCGGCGCTTCGTCCTTGCGGTCGCCCTCGCGCTTCTGCAGGCGGCGCACCGATACCAGCTGGTACACGGCGAACACCAGCACGCCGCCAAATATCAGCACCGCCTCGACAATGACCAGCGTGGTCGGACTCATTGCACGCCCTCCTGTATGGTTGCATCGACCGCCGTGAAACGAGCTGCCACCATGCCCGCAACCGAAAGCCTCGACTGGTCGCGCGATGGCGCCGACTGGCCCCATCGCGACGCCAGCCGCTTCGTCGACGCGGGCGGCGTGCGCTGGCACGTGCAGATCACGGGCAGCGGCCCGCCGCTGCTGCTGCTGCACGGCAGTGGCGCGTCGACCCACTCCTGGCGCGAGCTGCTGCCGCTGCTGGCACGCGAACACACCGTCATTGCGCCCGATCTGCCCGGCCACGCCTTCAGTTCGACCCCGACGGCCCATACGCTGTCGCTGCCCGGCATGGCGCGCGCCACATCCGCGCTGATGCGCGCACTGCAGATCGCACCGGCGGCGGTGGCCGGACACTCGGCCGGTGCGGCGATCGCACTGCGCATGCGGCTCGACGGCCTGCTGCCCGGACGCCACCTGGTCAGCCTCAATGGCGCGCTGCTGCCGCTGCCCGGCCTGGCCGGCCTGCTGTTCCCGCCGGCCGCCCGCCTGCTGTCTCTGACTCCCTTTGCCGCCGCCCTGTTCGCGCGCAGCGCGTCGCGCAGCGGGGCGGTCGAACGGTTGATCGCCAGTACCGGTTCGCACATCGACGAACGCGGCATCGCGCTGTACGCGCGGCTGGTGCGCTGTCGCGCGCACGTGGCCGGGGTGCTCGGCATGATGGCGAACTGGGACATCGCACCGCTGGCGCGCGACCTGCCGCGGCTCGACGCCGCGCTGACGCTGATCGCCGCGCGCGGCGACCGCACGGTGCCGCCCGACTGTTCGCGCCGGGTACAGCGCATCGTCACCGGCGCGCGCCTGATCGAGCTCGACGGACTGGGGCATCTGGCGCACGAAGAAGCACCCCAGCGACTGGCCGCGCTGATCGCCGAGGCGGTGCGGTAGTCCATTGGCATCAGCCGCCCTGCGTGCGTGCCCTGTCCTGCCGCTCCAGCCGCTCGAACAGGTCGATCAGCCATTCCAGTCGCTGGCGCGGCGTGCGCGACGGCAGGCGGTCGAGCCGCCCCTGCACGGCCAGCGGCAGCGGTGCCGCGCTGACCGCGTCGACCAGCATCGACACCTCCTCCAGTTCGGCGTAGCGCGCATCCGCCTGCCGCGCCGCCGCGCTCAGCGAGCCGGCCAGCAGCATCGTCTTGCGCCACGACGACACGACCGAGCGCTGCGACACCGAATCGTGGCCATTGGCCACCACGCCGCGGCCGATGTCGCGATAGATGGCGCGGGCCGCACGGATGCCCGGCCGGCAGGCCGGCGGCAGCTGTTCGATGCCGGCGGCGGCGCGCTCGTACAGCAGGTCGGCACAGCCGAGCAGGCGATCGAGCACCGGCACTAGCCGCGCATCGAACACCGGCTGCGCCAGCCAGGCGTCCGGATCGATGCCGGCCACGCGCAGCCAGCCGCGCGGCAGGTAGAGCCGGCCGCGCCGCGCGTCCTCGCCGATGTCGCGGGCGATATTGGTGAGCTGCATCGCCAGCCCGAGGTCGCAGGCGCGCGCCGCCTGTTCGCGGTCACGCACGCCCATCAGCATGGCCATCATGGCGCCGACGGTGGCCGCCACGCGGGCGCAGTATTCATACAGTTCGGACAGCGTTTCGTACTGCCGGCCGCGCGCATCCCAGGCGAAGCCCTCGATCAGCGCGTGCAGCAGTGCCGGCGGTATCGCGAACTGCACCACCACCCGCGACAGCATGCGATCAACCGGATCGTTGCGCGGCCGGCCGGCGCAGGCGGCGTCGACCCGCCGGCGCAAGGCCTCGACGGTCGCTTCGTCGGCCGCACTGTCATCGACCAGATCGTCGGCGATGCGGCAGAAGGCGTACAGCGCGCACGCCGGTTCGCGCACCGCACGCGGCAGCAGCAGCGAGGCGGCGAAGAAGGAACGCGAGCCGTCGCGCAGCAGACGGCGGCAGGCCGCCATGTCCTGGGCGGCGTCGTGGTCAGACATGAGACGGATCCGGCACCAGCCGGTCGAGTACGCGCGCCGATGACAGCACGCCGGGCAGACCGGCACCGGGGTGCGTGCCGGCGCCGACCAGATAGAGCCGCTCCAGTTCTTCGCTGCGGTTGTGCGGACGGAACCAGGCGCTCTGCGTCAGCACCGGCTCCAGCCCGAAGGCCGCGCCTTTCAGCGACAGCAGGCGGTCGCGGAAATCGATCGGCGTGGTGACGCGCGAGGTGACGATGCGTTCGGCCAGCCCCGGCAGCAGGGTTTCCGACAGACGGTCCGCTATCGCCTGGCGGTAGCGCTCCGCCTCGACCGTCCAGTCGGTGCCACTGTCCAGGTGGGGCACCGGCGACAGCACGTAGAAAGCGTCGCAGCCGTCCGGCGCCAGCGACGGATCGGTCGCCGTCGGCCGGTGCAGGTAGAGGCTGAAATCGTCGGCCAGCACCTGGCGCTCGAAGATGTCGTGCAGCAGCGCCCGGTAGCGTGGGCCGAGCAGTATCGTGTGGTGCGGCACCGCGTCGTAGCGGCCGCGCGTGCCGAAGTACCAGACGAACAGGCTCATCGAATAGCGCGCGTCGTCGAGGCGGCGGTCGGTCCAGCGCTTGCGCCGGGTGGTCGGCAGCAGATGCTTGTAGGTGTAGGCGGCGTCGGCATTCGACACCACGACGTCGGCCGTAACCGTTTCGCCGTTGCGCAGCCGCACGCCGGTGGCGCGGCCGTTGTGCGCGGTGATCTCGACCACCTCGGCATCGCAGCGCACGCAGTTGCCCTGACCCTCGATCAGCTTCACCAGCCCGCTGACCAGACTGCCGGTGCCGCCCATCGCGAAGTGCACGCCCCACTGCCGCTCCAGATGCGCGATCAGACCGTAGATCGAGGTGACGGTGAACGGGTTGCCGCCGACGAACAGCGGATGAAAGCTCAGCACGAAGCGCAGCCGTTCGTCGCGCACATGGCTGGACACCAGGCTGTACAGGCTGCGGTAGCTCTGCAGCTTCACCATCGCCGGCAGCACGCGTGCCATGTCTATCCAGCTGTCGAAAGGCACGTGGCCCAGCTGTTCGAAACCGACGCGGAAGGTGGCTTCGCTGGCCTGCATGAAGCGTTCGTAGCCGGCGACGTCGTCCGGCGCCAGCCGCGCCACTTCGCGCCGCATCGCCTCGGGGTCGCCGGAGCAGTCGAAGGTTTCGCCGTCGTCGAAGCGGATGCGGTAGAAGGGCGACAGCGGTCGCAGATCGACGTCGTCGGCCATGCGCCGGCCGCACAGCTGCCACAGTTCCTCGAACAGGAAGGGCGCGGTGACGATGGTCGGGCCGGCGTCGAAGGTGAAGCCGTCCTGCCGGTGCACGTAGGCGCGCCCGCCCGGCGCGTCGAGCCGCTCGAGCACGGTGACGCGGTAGCCGCGTGCACCGAGCCGGACCGCTGCCGCCAGCCCGCCGAAGCCGCTGCCTATCACCACCGCGTGCGGTGCGCTGCGGCGCACGCCGGTGACGGCCGGCGGCAGATCGTTCATCGAAGTCATCGCCGCGTACCGGTCGTGTTCATCGGTTCTGGCCGGCGGACTGCGCACCCGCCTGCTTCACCAGCTGCGAAATGCCCTGTGCATCGGCGGCGGACAGTGGCGCGTACAGCGCGCCCATGCCGGCCGCCAGCGACTGCGCCGACGGATGCGGCCGCGGCGAGGTGTCGATGAACAGCGTGCGCAGCGCCGATGCGCGCACCCGCCGCGCCGCCGCCTGCGCGTCCTGCTCGGCCTGGGCGCGACCGCCCTGGCCGTCGCGCGCGACATTGCCGCGGCCGTCGGTGAGCAGCACCAGGGTCGGCGTGTCGCCCTGCCGGCGCAGCGCGTCGGCCAGGCTCCAGCCGGCCTCGATGCCGGCCGCCAGCGGCGTGCCGCCGCCACCGGGCAGACCGGCCAGGCTGCGTTTGGCACGCACCAGCGAGCGGGTCGGCGGCAGCAGCAGTTCAGCCCGCGTGCCGCGGAAGGCGATCACCGCCACCCGGTCGCGCCGGACATAGCAGTCGGCCAGCAGCAGTTCGACCGCACCCTTGGCTTCGCCGAGCCGGTGCAGCGCCGACGAGCCGGAGGCGTCGACGACGAAGATGGTGGTGGTCTGCGTGCGCTGCCGGTAGCGGACGACGCGGAAATCTTCCGGTCGCACTGCCACCTGCGTCACCGGCATGCCCTGACGCCGGCGCAGCACCTGCCACGGCGCCGCGGCACGCAGCGTGTCGATGACGCTGAGCCGCAGCCCGCCGCCCGGTCGCCCCTTGCGTACGCCGACCGGCCGGCCGCGCTGGCCGTTGCCGCGCAGCGCGCCGGAGCGCCCGGCGCTGCGCGCCCGCGGCAGGCGACCACCGGCGAGCCTGATGTGCGCCAGCAGGTCGGGGCTGAGCACCGCGCGCACCGCGTCGAGCACCCGGTCTTCGAGCGGCTGTTGCAGATCGGCGGGGCTGTCGTCCTTCCGCTCGTCCCTCTGCTCGCCGCCCGCATCGCCCGGCGGCGGCGCGGCCTCGGCCGGCGTGTTGTCGGGCGTCTGGTCGGGCGCGGCGGACTCGGGTGGCACATCGGTCGGCGCTTCGGCGGCACTCGCCGGACACTGCGTCGCGCGCGGCGCCAGCACCAGCTGGGCGGCCAGCGTCACGTCCGGCTCGCCGACCTGGTCGCGCCCGTCGAGCGCGGCCGCGGCACGGGCGGCGCGCACTGCGAGCATGAAGGCGCGCAGCGAATCGACGCCGAAGGCCTGTGCCGCTGCACCGAGCGACTGGATCACCACCGGCGACACGCTGACCGTCGGCAGGCGCGCACGCGCGGCGGCGATGTGTCCGGCATCGAACGGCAGTTGCGGGCAGTCGCCGGCACGCAGGCCTTCGAGCTCGACGATGCAGGCGAGGCGATCGCACAGCGCGGCCGGCAGGTTCTCGTCGTCGCCTTGCGCCTCGTCCAGCGCGATGACGCCGAATTCGGCCGCCTCGCGCGTCTCCAGCCCGTCGCGCAGCATGACCACGACGCCCTCGTCCATCACCGCGGTCAGCCGTGCCGCCGCGGCGGAACTGATGCGCTCGGCCATCGCCAGCAGCACGACGCCGCCATGCGCCTCGACCAGCAGGCCGCGCTCGGCCACCGGTCGGCCGGCGCGCAGCGTGGCGGCGAGATCGAGCCCGCCGAGCAGGCGGGCATCGGGTGCGTCGAGCGGAATGCGGCGCAGCGGCGTGCCGGGCGGCAGCAGCGCGCGCAGTTGCGCCAGCCAGGCGTCGCGCGCCGGACCGGCCTGGGCGCGCAGCCGCACGCCGCCGCATCCGGCCGGGTCGAGCGCACACAGCGCGGCCGGCAACAGTGCGCGCAACCAGCGCGCCATCGTGTCCTCAGTCTGCATCGGTACCCCGCTCATGCCGGCAGCAGCTCATCGACCGCGCGCGCCACGCGCACGCCGGAGCCGGATTCGTCCAGTGGATCGCGGCGCAGCCGGTGGCGCAGCGCCGACGGCGCGATGCGCCGCAGGTGCGCGTCGCCGACCTCGTCGTCGCCGTCGTAGGCGGCCAGTGCGCGCGCCGCGCGCACCAGCGTCAGTTCTCCGCGCAGGCCGTCGGTGCCGAGCTGCATGCACAGCCGGGCCGCCTGTTCGAGCGCCGCATCCGGCACCCGCACCGTGGGCAGACGATCGCGCGCGCCGACGATGCGACGGCGCAGGCGGGCGTCGCGTCCGGCCCACTGCGCACAGAAGCCGGCGCGGTCACGCTCGAAGGCGTCGCGCCGTTTCACGACATCGACGCGGGTCGGCAGATCGGTCGGCGTGCTCACCTCGACCGACAGGCCGAAGCGGTCGAGCAGCTGCGGCCGCAGTTCGCCCTCTTCCGGGTTGCCGCTGCCGACGAGCACGAAGCGCGCCGGGTGACGCACGCTGAGGCCTTCGCGCTCGACCACGTTCTCGCCGGAAGCGGCCACGTCGATCAGCAGATCGACCAGGTGGTCCTCCAGCAGATTGACCTCGTCGACATAGAGAAAGCCGCGGTGGGCGCGCGCCAGCAGTCCGGGCTCGAAGGCCTTCTCACCGCGGGTCAGTGCGCGTTCGAGATCGAGGGCGCCGACCACGCGGTCCTCGGTGGCGCCCAGCGGGAGATCGACCACCGGCACCGGCACCAGCCGCGCACGTCGCGATGCGGCGGCGGCGGAACAGACCGGGCAGACCGAAGCCACTTCGTCCGGGTCGCACTGATAGGCGCAGCCCTCGACCGCGCGCATCTTCGGCAGCAGCGCCGCCAGCGCGCGTACGGCGGTCGACTTGCCGGTGCCGCGGTCGCCGAACACCAGCACGCCGCCGATGGACGGATCGACCGCCGACAGCAGGATGGCCTGCTTCATTTCGTCCTGGCCGACGATGGCCGAAAACGGGAAGGCTTGCGACATGGCGCACCTCGCGCGGAAGTCGGGCGCCATGGAAGATCGATGGCACAGCCGATAGTGTCACTTTATGCTGACACTTCAGATGTGTCTACAGATTGACGCTATACGGCGTGCGGCGCGCTCAGTTCTCGTCGCGTGGCCAGCGCGGTACCGACCAGCCGGTCATCACCGCCAGCAGCCGCAGGCCGGCGATCAGCGCGACCGAGACGGCCAGCGACACCAGAGGTGTCACCGCCAGCGCGTCCATGCCGAGGTAGAGCCAGGCACCGGCGAAGGCGCACAGGGCATAGGGCCGGTGGTCATGGAACACGTTCGGCACCTCGTTGCAGATGACGTCGCGCATGACGCCGCCGAGCACGCCGGTGACGACGCCCATCATGACCGACACGAAGAGCGGCATGCCCATCTGGTGCGCCAGACTGACGCCGGTGACCGAGAACAGACCTAGACCGAGCGCGTCGGGAATCAGCATCGCGCGTTCGGTAACGATGTCGCGGTGCTTGTGCAGCCAGGGCGCCGCCACCAGGGTGAGCACGAAGATGAGCCACACATAGCCCTGGTGCTCGACCCAGAAGAAGGGCCGACGGTCGAGCAGCACGTCGCGTACGGTGCCGCCGCCGAAGGCGGTGATGAAGGCCACGGCGAACACGCCGACCACGTCCATGCGGCGGCGCGCGGCTTCGATCAGACCGGATACGGCAAAGGCGAGCGTGGCGGCGAACTCGATCGCCGAAATGATCAGCTGGAATCTGGGCATGCGCCGATTGTAGGCGGCGCCGGCGTTTTCAGCGTTGTCGCGCCTCGAACACGTTGGCACCGGCCGGCGTCACGAAGGATTCGAGAAAGCGGGTGCGCTGGAAGTCGGCGACAGTCGGCGGATGAGCACGACAGGGCGCCTGCAGGAAGGGTGTATACATATAGACGGACATTTCGGGCGATTCGAAATGTACCCGGATCGACGGCGTGCGCGCCGCATCGAACTCCGGCGGCAGACCGACCTGCGCCACCAGCGTGTAGGCGATCAGCCTGTCCTTCCACGCCATCGCCACCAGCCTGTCGTGCAGTATTTCGTACTGCATGTAGTGCGGCAGCGCGTAGTTTGCGGGGTCGGACTCCAGCGGATGGACAAAACCGGCGGGACAGACGTAGCTGCCGAAGGGCCACACCGTGCCGAAGCGCCGCAGGCGTTCGCGCGCCTGGCGGTTGCTGCGGTCCAGCAGTTCAAGCAGTTCGAACTCGGCGAGCGGGGAATCGGGCTTGAACAGGGGAAGCGCCATGGTGAAACGGAGGCCGATGAAAATGACTGTTCCAGTCTATGCCGACCGTGCGCGCCGACATGCCCAACGCATCACGCTGATACAAATCGGCGCGAGCAGACGCCACATCGTTGTTTTGAACGGGGAAATTGCCTGATCGGGCTCAGATATTCGGCTGATTGCCGCGGCGCTGGCGCGCTGCGTATAAGTCGGCCCAATCCCCTCGCGTTTGCCCTGCCCGGAGCCGTCATCGTGAATGCGCACAGCCGACAACGCCAGCTTCGCCGCCTGCTCACGCTGCGCGCCACCCTCTGCATCGGGCTGCTCACCGCAGCGCTGGCCGGCTGCCTGCTGTCCGGGCTGACGCTGCTGCATGCGCTGGAAGGCGCCTCGACCGGAGCGGCTGCCGTGGCGCTGGTCGTGCTGCTGACCGTAGTCTGGGTCAGCGTGCGACTTTCCCGCTGGCTCTGGGTACCGACGCCGGACTGCGCGGGCATCGTGCTGCCGGACGCGCTGGCGCCCGGCTTCCGCCGGCGCATCGACCGCCTGTGCGCGCGGCTCGGCGCGCGCCGCATCGACCGCGTGCTGGCCACACCGGAGGTGAACGCCGCCGTCGTGTGCCGCCCGGCCTTCGGTCTGTTCGGCCCGATGCGCACGACGCTGCTGCTCGGCATACCGCTGACCCACTGCCTGACGCCGCAACAACTGTCGGCGGTGCTGGCGCACGAACTGGCGCATCTGTCGGCGCAGCGCGGCCGCCGCGGCGCCTGGGCCGCCCATCTGCGCACCTGGTGGCTGCGCTGTTTCGACCGCATCGACGAGGATGAAGGTCGTCTTGCACATTTCGCCCGTCGGCTGTTCGCGCGCACCGCGCAGACCGACCTCGAACAGTCCATACAGTTGTCGCGACTGGACGAATTCGAGGCCGACGCACTCGCTGCCCGCGCAGTCGGCGCGCCGGCGCTGGCCGGCGCGCTGATCGATCTGGCGCTGAAGGACCGCTTCCTGACCGAAAGCTACTGGACCAAGGTGATGGAACAGGCGCGCAGCAAACGCCGGCCGCGCATCCGCCCCTTCCGCGAAATGGGACTCGGTATGCAGGTGGGCTTCGTGCGCGACGAGGCGCTGGCCGATCTGCACGACCTGCTCGACGCACGCGCCGACACCGCCGCTTTCGACACCCACCCGGCGCTGGCCGAACGCCTGGCGGCGCTGGACATCGACCACGCCGACGGCCTGCCCGAGGCGCCCGACGGCCCGAGCGCGGCCGAGCACTACTTCGCCGACCTGCTGCCTGCGCTGTCGCTGGCCTTCGACCGCATGTGGTGGCTGGCCTCGTCGCGCGACTGGCGGCAGCAGTACCGCAGCGCGCGCGCCGATCGCCGCTGAATCGGCGGATCCCGAATCAACAGATCCTTTCCCACAGGCTGGTTTCGTCGCCCAGCCGTTCCAGTTCGGCGCCCTTGAAGTCACCGCGCGACACGATGCCGACGATCACGCCGTTGTCGACCACCGGCAGATGGCGAAAGCCGCGATCGTTCATTTCGCGCAGCGCGTCGATCGAGGTCTGGTCCGGCGCAATCGTGTGCGGATCCGGCGTCATCGCTTCGGCCAGCGTCATGGCCGGCGCGTGATGTCCTTCAGCAAGTATCCGCACCGCGTCGCGGCCGGTGAAGATGCCGACCAGCTTCTGCCTGTCGTCGACCACCAGTACCGCTCCGGTCCCCTTCTCGTGCATCAGCCGGCAGGCATGACTGACGGTGTCCTTCCGCTGCAGCAATAGCGGTTCCCTGTTCTTGATGATGAAGGCGATGTAGCGCTTTTCCATGATGTCTCCTGAAATGCCCGGGGCGAGTCCCCTTTGAATCTAGCCGCCGGCCGCTCGGCCGTCTTGAGCAGGATCAGGCGAGCGCGCCTTGACTGTGCCGCCGCACCGACCGGAACAGCCGGCAACACGACAGGGAGGCGGACCACGACACGCTCTACACTGAGGCCCCATCGCATCGATCGACATCGCAATGCCCCGCTTCGCCCCGTCCCCGCGTACCACCGGCTATCTCGCCGCTGCCGGTACCGTCGCCATCTGGACCGGCTTCATCCTGGTATCCCGCTACGGCGGCAAAAGTCCGCTGACCGCCTGGGACACGCTGGCGCTGCGCCTGGGCACGGCCGCACTGTTGCTGCTGCCCTTCGCCGGCAGTCTGCCGCGCGGCGCCTGGCGCGACGCGCAGCTATGGACGCTGACCCTGCTCGGCGGCCTCATCTACGGCCTGTTCGTGTTCGCCGCCTTCAAGTACGCGCCGGCCGCGCATGGCGCCATCCTGCTGCCCGGCATGCAGCCCTTCCTGGTCGCCGCGGCCGCCTGGTGGGTGCTCGGCTCGCGGCCGGGTGCGGGGCGCATGGTCGGCCTGGCCGGCATTGCGCTGGGCATCGCCTGCGTCGCCGTGCACTACACGGCGGGCGGTCACGCCTGGACACACGACATGCTGCTCGGCGACCTGCTGCTGCTCGGCGGCTCGGCCGCCTGGGCGCTGTACAGCGTGCTGGCGAAGAAATGGAGGCGCGACGCGTGGACGCTGACGCGCTTCGTCGCGCTCGGCTCGACCGCGCTCTACCTGCCGGTCTATCTGCTGTGGCTGCCGAAGGCGCTCGACCAGGTGCCGACCGGCATGCTGGTGCTGCAGGGTCTGTACCAGGGCGCGGGCGTCACCATCGTGGCGATGATGCTGTTCCTGAAGGCGGTGCATGAGCTGGGCGCCGAACGCACCGGCGCGCTGGTGGCGCTGGTGCCGGTGCTGGCCGGCGTCGCCGCCGCGCCGCTGCTCGACGAGCCGCTGTCCGGCTGGCTGGTCGCCGGCCTGATCTGCGTGTCGGCCGGCGCCTTCGTCGCCGCGCGGCCAGGGCGCGCGACGCCGCACTGAAAAAAAACGGCGCACCCGCAGGCGCGCCGTTTTCTGTCCGGACTGACGGTTCGCGTCAGAACGGGATGTCGTCGTCCATGCCACCGAAACCGCCGGACGAGGACGGCGGTGCCGACTGCGGCGCCGGCGCCGGGCGGCTGGGCGCCTGACGGGGCGCGGACTGGCGCGGTGCCTGATCGAAATCATCGCCACCGCCATAACCACCACCACCGCCGCCGCCGTAGCTTTCACCGCCACCGCCGCCGCCCGAACCCTGACGGCCGCCCAGCATCTGCATCTGCTCGGCGCGGATTTCGGTGGTGTAGCGGTCCTGACCTTCCTTGTCCTGCCACTTGCGGGTGCGCAGGCTGCCCTCTACATAGACGGCCGAGCCCTTGCGCAGGTACTGGCCGGCGATCTCGGCCAGGCGGCCGTAGAAGGACACGCGGTGCCACTCGGTCTGTTCCTTCTTCTCGCCGGTCTGCTTGTCCTTCCAGCTGTCGGTGGTCGCCACCGTGATGTTGCAGATCGCGTCGCCGTTCGGCGCGTAGCGGGTTTCCGGATCGCGGCCCAGGTTGCCGACGATGATGACCTTGTTTACTGAAGCCATGATTTTCCTCCCGCGAGATTCGTGTATTTCGTTTCTGACAGCGGCGCTGCGCACCGGACCGGCGCCGCGCCATTATTCCATATGAATTTCAGGCAACCACCGGCGCATCGAGCAGCCGGCGTACGTCCTCTTCGTCCCACAGCTCCAGATTCACCTTCAGATACGCCATCCGGCGCTCCCGTTCGACGCTGGCTTCCCTGACGCCCGGCAGCTCCAGCAGCCGCTCGCGCAGCCACTCGATGTCGACATGATCGCCGATCGCGTACTCGCGCAGTGCAACCACCGGCGGCGGCTGCATGCTGCGCGCCCACAGCCACCAGGCGACGGCCAGCGCGAGACAGAAGCCGAACACGCCGGCGGCGCCAAATCGCAGCGCAATCGCGCCGCCGATGGCACTGCCGGTCGCGGCACCGATGGACTGCGCGGTATTGAATACGCCAAGCGCCGCACCCTTGGCCGCCGGCGGCGCAATGCGCGACACCAGCGAGGGCAGCAGCGCCTCCAGCAGGTTGAAGGCGATGAAGAACACGAACAGCCCGCCCACCAGCACCCACATCAGATCGACCTGCGCCAGGAAAATGAATTGCGAGGCGATCAGCGTGACGATGGACGCCAGGAACACCGACTTCACGCGCGCCCGCTTTTCCGCCCACACGATGGCCGGCACCATGACGACGAAACTGGCCAGCACGATGGGCAGGTAGAGCGTCCAGTGTTCGGCCACCGGCACGCCCATCACCTCGACCAGCGCCAGCGGCACCATCAGGAACATGGCCATCTGCACCATGTGCACGGTGAACATGCCGAAATTGAGGCGCATCAGCTGGCGGTCGGCAATCACCCGCGCAAACGGTGTCGGCAGCACCACCGGCGCGTGGTCGGGGTCGGGCACCACTTTGAGCAGCACCGGAATCGCGGTCAGCGCCAGCACGGCGATGAACAGGAACATGCCGTCCATGCCCACCCAGCCGTACATCGCCGGCGACAGCACCAGCGAACCGGCGAACACGAGGCCGATGGTCGAACCGATCATCGCCATCACCTTGGTGCGGTGCTGGTCGCGCACCAGATCGGCGGCAAGCGCGGTCACCGCGGCGGAAATGGCGCCGGTGCCCTGCAGGATGCGCGCCGCGATCATCCAGTGGATGTCCGGCGCCCACATCGCCATCAGGCTGCCCGCCGCGTACAGCAGCAGACCGACGACGATGACCGGCTTGCGACCGAAGCGGTCGGAGGCGATGCCGAACGGAATCTGCATGAAGGCCTGGGCCAGCCCGAACACGCCGAAGGCCAGCCCGGCCATGAAGATGTTGTCGCCGCCCGGCAGCGTCCGCGCGAACACCGAAAACACCGGCAGCACGAGGAACAGGCCGAGCATGCGCAAGGCGAGAATGAATGCGAGCGCCACGCCCGCACGCCATTCGGTGCGGGTCATGCGGTCTGAAATAGGGGAAGTCATGGCGGGACGGCGAAGGAACCGCCGAATTCTAGCAAAGCCGCGGCCACTGCCACGGCCTCTCCGTCATCGCCCCCGGTTTCAGCGGCACCAGGACGGTCGGCGGGGTTCAGGTCGCTCGGTCTGGCACTGCCACTGGACCGCGCCGCTGACGTCATCCAGCGAGGGCACGAAGGCCAGCGCGTCGTCCTGGCCACCGGGCCGGCCCAGCGGCGTCACGACCACCGTACCGCCTTCGCGCATGTCCACGCTTGCCACCGTCTGCAGCGCCTGTACCGCCGGCACGCGGTCGAGCGCGGACAACAGGGTGTTGGCCTGTTCCAGCGTGGCCGCCTCGGTCTGCAGGTGCTGCAGCAGCGTGCCGGCTGCCGCATCGACCTGTGCCAGACGGGCGCGCTTCACGTAGTCGTCGTACTGCGGAATGGCGATGGCGGCCAACACGCCGATGATCGCGACCAGCATGATCAGGCCGCCGCCGCCGCCAATCCCGGGAAAGCGCGGCACGAACAACGCCAGCAGCTTGGCGCGCAGACTGCGTCGCGGCACCCGCAGTTCGCGACCGGACGACAGCGCGCGGAGCGCCAGCATGCGCTTGGACAGCCAGGGGTAGTCCGAAGTCAGCTCATTGAAAGACATCCAGAAGCCGCCGCTTTCAGCGCTCTGTCCGATGAAAGTGTCGCTGTTCAGCGTCATCCACCGTCGCGATCCACCCACCACGACCGCCAGAGCGCGTTCGGCATCCTCCGGCTTCGGGCACAGCGCAAGACCATAGCGGTCGCAGGTGTATTCCTGGGCGCGGCGGTAGGCGGCACCGATCAAGGGCAGGAAGGCCGACGGCCAGAGAAAGACCGAACGCAGCAGCCCGGTGTGCTTGCGGTGAATGTGCGCCAGTTCGTGTCCGATGTAGAAATCCAGCGAATCCGGACGCTCCTCCAGCGCATCGACGATGGGCGAGAACAGCACGACGTAGTGGCGGCCCAGGAACTTCGCCGCCAGCGCGTTCAGGATACCGTCGGACTGGATCAGGTAGCACTCGGGCAGTTCGCGTATGCCCAGCCGGTCGCAGGCGCTGACGATGCGCGCGTGCAGGTCCGGGAACTGGTCCGGTCCGATACGTGCCCCGTTGCCCTTCAGGTGGGTGATGAACCAGGAAAAGCCGAACAGGTAGAACAATCCGCCGAACAGCAGGTACACCAGCACCAGGCCGAAGGTGGCGACCAGGATGAGCACCCACAGCACTGCGGACAGCACGGCGTGAATTCGGAACAGCGTGTTCTCGCGCGGATAGGGCGCAACGGTCAGTATCTGCATGTCTGTTGTCATCGTTGTTGGAGGGAGACGGCGAGCGGCACGCTAATCAATACGCATGTGCGACGCAAGTGCGTGCAGCCCGACCTGTGCAGCCGCTCGCAATTCGACGGGAAATGGGGTCTCATACCCGGTTTGCCCTGCCCCCGGCCGGACCATGGACTGGATACGCATTCGCGGTGCGCGCACCCACAATCTGAAGAACATCAACATCGACATTCCGCGCGACCGGCTGACGGTGATCACCGGCCTGTCCGGCTCGGGCAAGAGCTCGCTCGCCTTCGACACGCTGTACGCCGAAGGCCAGCGCCGCTACGTCGAGTCGCTGTCGGCCTACGCGCGCCAGTTCCTGCAGCTGATGGAAAAGCCGGACGTGGACCTGATCGAGGGCCTGTCGCCGGCGATCTCGATCGAACAGAAGGCGACCAGCCACAACCCGCGCTCCACCGTCGGCACGGTGACCGAAATCCACGACTACCTGCGCCTGCTGTTCGCCCGTGTCGGCACGCCGCACTGCCCGGAGCACGGCGCACCGCTGGCCGCGCAGAGCGTGTCGCAGATGGTCGATGCGGTGCTGGCGATGCCGGAAGAGAGCAAGGTGGCCATCCTTGCGCCGGTGGTGAGCGAGCGCAAGGGCGAACAGGTCGAGCTCATTTCCGACCTGCGCTCGCGCGGCTTCGTGCGCGTGCGGCTGGACGGCGAACTGATGGACATCGACAAGCTGCCCAAGCTGGACAAGAACATCAAGCACTCGATAGACGTCGTCGTCGACCGCCTGAAGGTGCGCGCCGACGCCCGCCAGCGGCTGGCCGAATCGATCGAGACCGCGCTGCAGCAGGCCGAGGGCCGCGCCATCGCACTGGACATGGACAGCGGCGCCGAACAGCTCTTTTCCGCCCGCTTCGCCTGCCCGGTGTGCGGCCACAGCGTGGCCGAGCTGGAGCCGCGCCTGTTCTCGTTCAACAACCCGGCCGGCGCCTGCACCAGCTGTGACGGTCTGGGCATGGTCACCTTCTTCGACCCGGCGCGCATCGTCGCCCACCCTCACCTGTCGCTGGCTTCCGGCGCGATCCGCGGCTGGGACCGGCGCAACCAGTTCTACTTCCAGCTGCTGTCCAGCCTCGCCACCTTCTACAAGTTCGACGTCGATACGCCGTGGGACCAGCTCGACGCGAAGCTGCAGGACATCGTGCTGAGCGGCTCGGGCCGCGACCGCATTCCGTTCCGCTACCTGTCGGAATCCGGCCGCACCACGGTGCGCGAGCACACCTTCGAGGGCGTGGTGCCCAATCTGGAGCGGCGCTACCGCGAAACCGATTCGGTCGTCGTGCGCGAAGAGCTGGGCAAGTACCGCAACACCAAGGTGTGCCCGGACTGCCAGGGCACGCGGCTGCGCTCGGACGCGCGCCACGTCCGGGTCGGCGACCACACGCTGCCGCAGCTCGCCTCACTGCCGCTGCGCGCCTGCCAACAGGTGTTCGAAGGGCTGGAACTGGATGGCGCGCGTGCCGCGATCGCCGCCCGCATCATGCGCGAGATCGCCGCCCGCCTCGGCTTCCTGATCGACGTCGGCCTCGATTACCTGAGCCTCGACCGCTCGGCCGAAACCCTGTCCGGCGGCGAGGCGCAGCGCATCCGGCTGGCCAGCCAGATCGGTTCCGGCCTGACCGGCGTAATGTACGTGCTGGACGAGCCGTCGATCGGCCTGCACCAGCGCGACAACGCGCGCCTGCTCGGCACGCTGAACAAGCTGCGCGACCTCGGCAACACGGTGGTGGTGGTCGAGCACGACCAGGAAGCGATCGAAATGGCCGACCACGTGGTCGACATGGGCCCCGGCGCCGGCCAGCACGGCGGCCAGGTGATCGCCCAGGGGCGGCCGGCCGACATCGAAGCCTCCGAGGACAGTCTGACCGGCGCCTACTTGTCCGGCCGCAAGCAGATCGAAGTACCGAAGAAGCGCACCCAGCCGACCGACGCCTGGCTGCACGTGCGCGGCGCCCGCGGCAACAACCTGCGCGGCGCCGACGCATCGATTCCGCTCGGGCTGATCACCTGCGTGACCGGCGTGTCAGGCTCCGGCAAATCGACGCTGATCAACGACACGCTGTACACCGCGGCCGCCCACCACCTGTACGGCTCGGCCGCGCTGCCGGCGGCACACGACGCGATCGAGGGGCTGGAGCAGTTCGACAAGGTGATCAATGTCGACCAGTCGCCGATCGGCCGCACGCCGCGCTCCAACCCGGCCACCTACACCGGCCTGCTGACGCCGATCCGCGAGCTGTTCGCCGGCACGCCGGAAGCGCGCTCGCGCGGCTACGGCCCCGGCCGCTTCTCGTTCAACGTGAAGGGCGGCCGCTGCGAAGCCTGCCAGGGCGACGGTCTGGTGCGCGTCGAAATGCACTTCCTGCCCGACGTGTTCGTGCCCTGCGACGTGTGCAACGGCAAGCGCTACAACCGCGAAACGCTGGACATCCGCTACAAGGGCAAGACCATTCACGAAGTGCTGGGCATGACGGTGAACGAGGCACGCGGCTTCTTCGACGCGGTGCCCACCGTCGCCCGCAAGCTGGAAACGCTGGTCGAAGTCGGCCTCGGCTACATCGGCCTGGGCCAGAGTGCGACCACGCTGTCCGGCGGCGAGGCGCAGCGGGTGAAGCTGGCGCTGGAGCTGAGCAAGCGCGACACCGGCCGCACGCTCTACATCCTCGACGAACCGACTACCGGCCTGCACTTCCACGACGTGGACATGCTGCTCGGCGTGCTCTACCGGCTGCGTGACGCCGGCAACACCATCGTCGTCATCGAGCACAACCTGGACGTGATCAAGACCGCCGACTGGATCATCGACCTCGGCCCCGAAGGCGGCGCGGGCGGTGGCGAAATCATCGCCACCGGCACGCCGGAACAGGTGGCGGCGGAAGAGCGCTCGTACACCGGGCACTACCTCGCGCCACTGCTGAAGCCGCGCAAGGCGGCGGGGCGCAGGAAGTAGTGGCTTTCGTGGGAGCGAGCTTGCTCGCGATTACAGCCTGAATCGAAGCCGGCGGCCCGCAATCGCTGCATCGCGACCAGAGGTCGCTCCCACAAGAATACGTGCCCACGTCATCATCGGAGCCGGGTTTCCGGTGGGAGCGAGCTTGCTCGCGATTACAGCCTGAATCGAAGACGGCGGTCCGCGATCGCCGCATCGCGACCAGAGGTCGCTCCCACAAAAATGCGTGTCCGCACCATTATCGGAGCCGGGCTTCCTGTGGGAGCGAGCTTGCTCGCGATCTCGACCGCAAATCATGCGCATAGGCTCTGCGATATACATTTCGTTGAACCAAAATCTCAACGTCATGATCAATGCACCCTCCTCGCACCGGCTTCGTCGCGGCCGGGTCTCAGAACCCGGGCGCGCCTATCTGGTGACGACGGTGACCCGAACGCGTGAACCGGTGTTCGAGAATCTGTGGTCAGCGAGAACTCTGATAGGCGTATTGATGGAGGCCGACCGCGTCGGAATGAGCCGAACCCTCGCGTTCGTCGTGATGCCTGACCACCTGCACTGGCTGCTCAGGCTCGACACAGCGGCCACGCTGTCGCAGGTCGTGCAGCGGGTGAAGTCGGTGAGTGCGCACAGGATCGGGCGAGCAATCTGGCAGTCCGGATTTCATGACCGCGGCGCTCGCGAAGGCGAGGACGTACGCGATCAAGCGCGCTACATCGTTGCAAACCCACTGCGTGCGGGTCTGGTTGAACGGGTTGGCGACTATCCGCATTGGGATGCAATCTGGATCTGAAGGGATTGCGATGGTCACAGGAAAGCGGTTGAGCCAATGCAGCATCGCGACCAGAGGTCGCTCCCACCAGAAGCACGCCCACCTCGTCGTCGGAGCCCGGATTCCCGTGGGAGCGAGCTTGCTCACGATAGCGGCCTGAATCGAAGCCGGCGGTCCGCAATCGCCGCATCGCGACCAAAGGTCGCTCCCACGAAAAGCAGGCCCGCGCCTCCGTCCGAGGGGGGTCCCGTGGGAGCGAGCTTGCTCGCGATTGCAGCCTGAATCGAAGCCGGCGATCCGCAAAGGCCGCATCGCGACCAGAGGTCGCTCCCGCAAACTCAGTCGATCAAGCCAAGCTGTCGCGCCGCGTGCATCAGTTCGATGTCGGTCGACACGCCGAGCTTCGATTTGATCTGGTAGTGGATGTTGAACACCGTCTTCACGCTGATGTGCAGCGTGTCGGCGATGTCCTCGCGCGACTTCGCGGCGACCAGCATGCGCAGGATTTCGAATTCGCGCGCGCTCAGCGCGGCCAGCGGGTTCTTCGCCGCACTGCCCGAGCGGCGCAGCGCCGCCAGTTCGGTCTGCACGTCGGGGCTCAGCGTCTGCCGCCGGTGATACACCGCGCAGATGGCCTCGACCAGCAGATCCGGCGACGAACTCTTGGTGACGTAGCCGAGCGCACCCGACTCCAGCGCCTTCTCGACGAAGGTGGCGTCGCGGTGCATGGTGAAAATGAGCACGCGCGCGTCGCGGTCGCGCTGCAGGATGTGCTGCAGCGTCTGGATGCCGCTGGCGCCGGGCAGCGTGATGTCCATCACCACCACGTCCGGTGCCAGTTCGACGTAGCGCAGGTAAGCCTCCTCGCCCGAGCCCGCCTCGGCGGCGATGGTCAGCGGCGGGTGCCGCTCGATCAGCCGCCGGTAGCCCTCGCGCACCACCGCGTGGTCGTCGACCAGTAGCACGCTGACCGGTGTATCCGTCATGCCGGTGTTCCTCCGTCCGTCAGTTGCCAGGGCACGACGATATCGACCGCCAGTCCCTGCGGATCGCGCGCCGACAGCTGCACGCGGCCGCCGAGCGCGATCACCCTTTCCTTCACGCCGATCAGGCCGAAGCCGCCGGACTTGCCGCGTGGCGTCGGCAGATCGGGCCCGCGCACGACGCCGTCGTCGCTGACGCGCAGCCGGATGTCGTCACTCGCCGTGCGCCGCTCCAGTTGCACGTCGACCGTCGTCGCACCGGAATGCTTGGCCGCATTGGTCAGGCACTCCTGCACGATGCGATAGAGATTGATCGCGATGTCGTCCGGCACGTCGGCGAAATCACCGCTGACCTCCAGGCGATAGAGGCAGCGGCCGCGTGCCTGGGCGTCCCACATGCGCACCAGCTTGTCGAGGCCGGCGATGAGCCCGTACTCGTCCAGCCCGACTGGTCGCAGCTGGCGCAGGATGCCGTGCAGCGATTCCATCATGCCGCTGACCGTGCGCAGCACCGTCCGACCGCTGGCGCGCAGCGCCTCCGGCTGCGGCTCCGGCCGCCCCGCCTCGTTCACGACGCAGGCCGCCTCGGCGCTGATCGACGCCAGGCTCTGCCCGAACTCGTCGTGCAGTTCGCGCGCCAGCCGCCGGCGCTCGCCCTCCTGCACGGTGAGCAGCATCTGCGCCAGCCGCTGCTGTTCCTGAGTCTTCTGTTTCAGATTGCCGGCCATCGCGTTGAACACCGAGCCGATGCGGTCGAACTCGATCAGCTCGAAGGCCGGCAGACGCGCGTCCAGGTCGCCGCGTTCGAGCTTGCCAAGACCGTCAAGTACCGCCTCCGCCGGGCGCAGCGCGCGGCTGATGCTGAAGTAGATCAGCACGTTGAACGCCAGCAGCGCCAGGACCGCCCACATCAGCAGCCGGGTGATCTCGTTCCACACGGCCGCACTTTCGCGGTCGGCGTCGACGCGTATCAGCACCTCGCCCATCTTCAGGCCGGGTGCGCGCCCGACGTCGAGGCCGACGCCGTAGGGCTGATACCACAGCACGCGCCGCCCCACCTTCACGCCCGGCGATTCGCCGCTGTCAGCGGCCGACTCGGCGCCACGGTCGATGCGCCGGTTCAGCGTGTAGCGGATCAGTTCGCGGAACCACGCCGGCGCCTCGGCGGTCGCCTGCGGCGGCGGCGCCTGCTGGCAGCTGTTGGCCGACAGCGTGCCTTCGAGGTCGAAGTACTGCACGCACAGCCGGGTCACTTCGGAAAATTCGGCAAAGCGCGCGAGGTCGGGCTTGCCGATGTTCAGTTCGAGCCCGCTCAGCTGGCGCGACATCTGGTCGGTGATCAGCCGCGACACCAGGTCAGCGTTGCGCACCGCCTCCGCCTGCAGCCGTGTCGTCGTGCGCCAGATCAGGCCAGCCGACGCGAGCACGCCAATGGCCACGGCGAGCAGCGTGATGCGCAGCATCAGCGTCAGTTTCAGGTTGGTGCCGCGCTTCATCGGCCGGATTCTAGCCGGCTGGCGCGCGGGCATCTTGCCCGCGGCAGCGAGGGCTGCCGGCTGTGCCGGTCCGGTTTCGGCGTGACTGGATCTGTTCCGTGCGCGCGACGGGCTCTAGTGTGGCGACACGGTGCGCCCGCGCGCGCACGCCTTTATCGCTGCTGGAGATCCGTAATGTCCTCGTCTCATGCCCCGTCCGTGCTGCGCATCGCCACCACCGTGTTCTGGAGCTTCTTCGGCGTGCGCAAGCGCAGCCGGCACGACGTCGACACGGTGACGCTGAAGCCGCTGCATCTGATCGCCGGCGCCGTGCTCGGCGCCGCGCTGTTCGTCGGCACGCTGCTGACCGCGGTGCATTTCATCACCCGCTGAGCGGGCGATCTTCGATCAGGCCTCTCCCTCGGGCAGCGCGAACAGGCGCTGTGCAATACGTGCGGCCGCCGATTCCAGCCGCGCCCGACAGGCGGCGCGCCCCGCCTCGTCCAGCCAGGCGCTGATGAAGGTGGTGCCGATGCCCGCCACCGGGTAGCCGCCGGCGTCGCAGATCGGCACGCCCATGCCGCTGGTGCTGCGGTCCAGCACCATGCCGTCGAAGCAGCAGTAGCCGTGCGCCAGCGCGAACTCGACGGCGTCGCGATGGCGGGTTTCGTCGTAGCGCTCGACGCGGTGGAAGCGCGACAGATTGATGCGCATGAGCTCCCACACCTCGTCCGCCGGCAGTCGCGACATCATCGCGATGCAGCTCTGCGTGATGCCGAAGGCGGTACGCAGGCCGACGTCGCCGCGCCCGACCTGTATCTGCGAGCGCGTGTCATAGCGGCCAATGCACACGCTGTCTAGACCGCTGCGGATGTTCAGGAACACCACCTGGTCCAGTTCCTCGGCCAGCGCGCTCAATTCGGTCGCCGCCGCGCGTTCGACCGGCTGGCGGCTGATCGCCGAATAGCCGAGCGCGGCCAGGTCGCGTCCGAGGTTGAAGCGCAGCGTGACCGGGTCGCGCTCGACCCAGCCCATGTCGATCAGCATGTCGAGCACGCGGTGTATGGTCGGTCGCGGCAGTCCGGTGCGCGCGACCAGTTCGGTCAGCAGGCTGCCGCGGCGCGAGCCGCGCGCGATCGTCGTCACCAGCAGCCGCGCGCGGTGCAGGCTGCCGGCCGGCGCCTCGTCCGCCTCGCCGCATTGCGCTGAAGATCGCCCCTTCATCGGCCCGTCTGCCTCCGCTCCGTCCGCCCGCAGGAACGGTGTCCGATATGCGGACACCTATGTCGCGCATGCTTATTGCCGCATGCAGATGCGAACACTAGCATCGGCCTCACACAACAAAACCTCGAACAACCGGTTTGTCCGTTCATCGGACAGCTTTCTTGATTCAGGAGGAGACATGGCCACGCTCTACGGCGCGCAGCACCGCGCGCTGCAGGAAGAGTTCGACATGCGGCCGCTGGCCGACCGCGTGCAGCAGTTCATCGTGCATCCGGACATCCAGCCCGAACACCAGGGCTTCATCGAGTCGCGCGACTTCTTCTTTCTCACCACGATCGACCATCGCGGCTACCCGACGGTGTCGCACAAGGGCGGCAGCCCCGGCTTCGTCAAAGTGGTCGATGGGACGACGCTGGCGTTCCCGAGCTTCGACGGCAACGGCATGTTCCTGTCGATGGGCAATATCGGCGCCAACCCGAAGGTGGGGCTGCTGTTCATCGACTTCGAAACGCCGCACCGCGTGCGTGTGCACGGCGATGCCACGGTGAGCCGCGACGATCCGCTGCTGCATGAAGGCCTGCCCGCCTTCCACGGTGCGGAGTTCGTCGTGCGCGTGAAGCTGGCGGAAATCTTCATCAACTGCCCGCGCTACATCCACCGCTACCAGCGCGTCGCCGGTGCGCCGCACGTGCCGCAGCCCGGCTGCGAAACGCCGCCCGCGACCTGGAAGCGCATCGACGGGCTGCAGGACGTACTGCCCGCGCGCGACAGCGAGGTTGCCGAAGCGCAGGGGCTGCTGACGCCGGACGAATACGCCGAACTGGTGCAGCAGGGCCGCACCTGACGCCGCGGCTGCGGCCGCTCCCCTCCTCGCCGCCCGAACGCATGCAGCCCCACCGGGGCCGCAGGGGCGGCTGCACGCCCACGCCTCGAAAGGACACTGCCATGCACGCACTGAAGCCCTTCTCCGCCCTGGTCTGCGCCAACGTCATCCTGGCGGTGACGATGACCTTCACGATGCAGACCTTCCCGCTGCCGATGTGGCCCATGGTGATCGCCTGGGCCTGCTTCTTCCATCTCGGCGGCGGCGACCGGCCGCCGGCCGCACTGGCGGCTGTGCTGGCGCACGCAGTGTTCGGCGTAGTCGCCGGCTGGCTGGCGGCGCTGGCCATCCTGTTCAACCCGACCGCGCTGCCGGGCACCGTGTGGGTACCGCTGGTGGTCGGCGCCGCGGTCGGTGTCATGAGTCTGGCCTCCGGCTGGCCGCGGCTGGCGGTGCTGCCGGTGTGCGTCTACGGCTTCGCCGCGAACTGGGCCTACCTCGACGTACCCGGTCGCTTCGACGCTACGGTGCTCACCGCGCTGCGTGCCGACAACGTCATCGTCGCGCTGCCGCTGGCGCTGCTGATTGGCTGCCTGTTCGGCTGGGCCAACGCGCGGCTGATCGCGCAGCTGAGCGCGCCCGACACGCGGACGCGCGGCGCCGGCTGAGCCCTCGTCCACGCACACAGGGCAACTTGCCCGTCGCCTCCTGCCTAGACTCCGGCGCTGTCGGTACATGGGCAGCGCCCCGCCTCAACGATCGATTCCGCATCAGGGAGACAGCATGAACAGGGAAGAACATCTGCAGGACTGGCGCGACGCCGCGCTGCGTGTCGAAACCGAAGTACGCAAGGCGGTGATCGGCCAGGACAGCGTGGTGCGACTGATCAACGTGGCGCTGTTCGCGCGCGGCCACGTACTGCTCGAAGGTGACGTCGGCGTCGGCAAGACCACCGTGCTGCGCGCCTTCGCCCGCGCCATCGGCGGCGACTTCGAGCGCGTCGAAGGCACGGTCGACCTGATGCCGAACGACCTCGTCTATCACACCTATGTCGATGCCGAGGGCAAGCCACGCATCGAACCCGGCCCGCTGCTGCGTCACGGCGAACGCCTCACCACCTTCTTCTTCAACGAAATCAACCGTGCCCGCCCGCAGGTGCAGTCGCTGCTGCTGCGCGCGATGGCCGAACGCACGGTGTCGGCCTTCAACCGCGAGTACAGCTTCCCGCACATGACGGTGTTCGCCGACCGCAACAAGGTCGAAAAGGAAGAAACCTTCGAACTCGCGTCGGCCGCGCGCGACCGCTTCATGTTCGAACTGCGCATGGAAACGCCGCGGGATCCGGCGGTGCGCCGCGCCCTGGTGTTCGACACCGCCTTCCACGACGTGGACGCGCTGATCGACCAGGTCGCGCCGGGCATTCTCGACTGGCAGTCGCTGAACTCGATGGCGGCCGCGATCCAGCGCAGCGTGGTGGCGAGCGAAGCGCTCGAACGCTACGTGATGGACCTGTGGGACGCCAGCCAGAACCCGGCCGCCTTCGACGTACGCATCGACGGCGTCGACATGAAGAAGCTCATCCTCGCCGGCGCCAGCCCGCGCGGCATGAGCGCCATGCTGCGCGCCGCGCGCGTGGTTGCCTGGATGGCCGGCCGCACCCACCTGGTACCGGACGACGTGCAAGCCATCCTGCCGTCGACGCTGGGCCACCGCGTGTTCTTCACCCCTGTCTACGAAATGCGCCGCGCGCAGATCGCCGACGCGCTGGTGGCGCAGATCATCGAGAAGGTCGCCACGCCGCGATGAGTGCCGCCGACGAGCTGCACGAGTTCCACTATCGGCTGCCGCAGCGCGCGGCCGGCCAGCGCCCGGGTTCGCACCCGGGCAGCAGCCTGGGCGCCGGGCAGGAATTCGTGTCGCACATGAGTCTGTACGACCGGCCCGACCCACGCCGGCTGGATCTGCGCGCCAGCGTGCGCAGCACCACCGGCGACTGGCTGGTGCGCGTCAATCGCCAGCGCGTCGGCGTCACCGTGCAGCTGCTGGTGGATGTGTCCGCCTCGATGGGCTTCGGCGCCCGCAGGCGCAAGATCGACGTCGCCGCCGACTTCGTCGAGTCGCTGGCGCGCAGCGCCTTCCGCGTCGGCGACGCGCTGGGCATGCTGGCTTTCGACCAGCGCGAGCGCGCCGACCTGTGCGTACCGGCCACACTCAGCCGCGGTCTGGGCAGCGTGATGGCGGACAGCCTGCGTCAATGCACGCCTGCGCCCGGCGGCATCGAGGGGCTGGAAGACGCACTGCAGCAGCTGATCGGCCGTGAGGCGCTGGTCTTCCTGGTCAGCGACTTCCACTGGCCGCTCGACCGGCTCGGCGCCGCACTCGATCTGCTGTCGCACGCCTTCGTCGTGCCGGTCATCGTGTGGGATCCGGCCGAAACCGAGCCACCGCCGCATGACGCCATCGCACCGCTGCGCGACGCCGAGAGCAGTGTCCGCCGCACGCTGTTCATGCGGCCCAAGCTGCGTACGCAGTGGCGCGACGCGGTGGCGGCACGGCGCGCTGAGCTGGATGCCTTCCTGTCCGCGCGCGACCTGCGCCCCTTCTTCATCCACGGCGCCTTCGACGCCGAGGCGATGTCCGACTACTTCTTCGAGGCCACCGCATGACGCCCTTGATCCGAGCGTCCCTGATCGCCAGTCTGCTGCTCGCGCAGGGCGCTCATGGTGCATTCGCACAGACCCCTGCCGCTGCGCCGGAGGCGCCGGCTGCAAGCACGGAGGGCAGTCCTGCCCCGCAGGAAACGGCGGCCGACGACGCGCCCGAAAACGGCGCCGCTGCCACGCCCGCCGTGGAGACGACCGCCCCGCCAGCCGCCGCGGCACCGCAGCCGCAGGGTGCACCCGCCCGCGTCGAACAGCCGCGCGCCTTCGGCCACACGCTGGGCGATGTGCTGACGCAGCGCGTGCTGCTCGCCATCGACGGCAAGCCGGTCGAACTCACCAAGCCGCCTGCACCCGGCCGCGTCGGCGTCTGGCTGGAACGCCGGCCGACCCGTATCGAACGCGACGCCGACGGACAGCGCTGGCTGGTGATCGAGCACCAGCTGATCAACGCGCCGCAGGCGCTGGTCGCGCTGACGCTGCCGGCGCTCGACCTGCAGACCTCGGGCGGCCTGCTCGGCGTCGCTGCCTGGCCCTTCAGCGCCGCACCGCTGACACCGCGCAACGCCTTCGGCGAAGGCGCGCTGGACGCGCTGCAGCCGGACCGCGCCGCACCGGCTGTCGACACCACCTCGATCCGCCAGCAGATCGCGCTGTGGGGCGGCCTGTGCATCGCCACGCTGCTCGCCTGGGGCGGGTGGCTGGCCTGGCGCAGCTGGCGCGCCGGACGCAGTCAGCCCTTCGCCCGCGCGCTGCACGAACTGAAGGGCCTGCGCGGTCGCGGCGACGACGCACCGGAAGCCTGGCAGGCGCTGCACCGCGCCTTCGACCGCACCGCCGGCCGCAGCCTGCAGCCGGCTTCGCTGCCGCGCCTGTTCGAGCGCGCACCGCAGTACGCACCGCTGCGCGCCGACATCGAGCGCTTCTACGCGCAGTCGGCCGCACTGTTCTTCGGCGCCGAGCGGCCGGCCGATGCGCTGCCGCTGCGCAGCTTCGCGCGGCGCCTGCGCGACATCGAAAGGCGGCACGAAGCATGATCTTCGGCGCCATCGACTTCGCCCAGCCCTGGGTGCTGCTGCTGTTGCCGCTGGCCGCGCTGCCGCTGCTGCGCCGACGCCGCGACACGCTGCTGTTCCCGACCCTGGACTGGCTGCCGCGCGACCGCGCTGGCCGCGTCGCCGGCTTCGCCTGGCGCGCGCTGGCGGTGCTGGCACTGGCCGGCATCGTCATCGCGCTGGCCGGCCCCGGCTCGCCCGAAACGACGGTGACGCGCACCGGCCGCGGTGCGGAGATCATGATCCTGATGGACCGCAGCCGCAGCATGGACGCCAAGATGAAGCCCAGCGACTGGCGCACCATCGATCCGCACTCGATGCTCTACCAGGTCGAATCGCGCGGCGAACCGAAGTCGGCAGTGGCGCGCGACCTGCTGTCGAAATTCGTCGAGCAGCGGCCGGACGACCGCTTCGCGCTGATGTTCTTCAGCGCCGGGCCGA
Organism: Methyloversatilis discipulorum; assembly: GCF_000527135.1. NCBI lineage: Bacteria > Pseudomonadati > Pseudomonadota > Betaproteobacteria > Nitrosomonadales > Sterolibacteriaceae > Methyloversatilis > Methyloversatilis discipulorum. Next base: position 3,913,629 of record NZ_AZUP01000001.1, on the reverse strand, counting down.
TGAACGTCGTGCCCTTCACCCAGCACGACGCCGTCGTGCAGGCCGGCATCACCGCGGGCGGGCTGGGCCGCGGGCTGTCCGACACCAACGTCGGCCGCGCGCTGACCGCCGCCATCGACACCTTCACCGAGCGTGCCTACACCGGCAGCCGCATCATCCTGCTGGTGACCGACGGCGGCGCCCATCTCGACGAACCGACGCGCAAGCGCATCCGTGAGGGTCTGCAGGCCAACCGCATCGCGCTGCACTGGCTCTATCTGCGCACGCTGAACGCACCAGAACTCGACGCCGAAGCGAGCGCACCGCCGCCGGCCGCTGACGGCGACAGCATGGAAGCGATCGAGGTCCGCAACGCCTACTACGCGCAGGAGTCGATCGCCGAAGTGTCGCTGCACCGCTTCTTCCAGTCGCTGCCGGTGACCTATCGGCTCTACCAGGCGGACAGCCCGGAAGACCTTGCGAAGGCGGTGGCCGAAGTCGGCCGCCAGCAGAACTTCCCGCTCGACTTCGAAGAGCGCGTTCCGCGGCAGGACCACAGCCGCCTCTTCTTCTCGCTGGCGGCGCTGTGCTGCGCGCTGCTGCTGGTCTATCGATCCCTTCTTCTGCGGAGCTGGCTGTGAAACGACGCACCGTCCATCTGATCTTCGGCGCCACCGCGCTGGTCACCGGCATCGTTGCCGGCTGGCAGACGACGCAGCTGTGGCAGGCCGAGCGTGTGAATGCCGCCATCGCCGCCGCCGGCAGCATCGACGCCGATCTGCCGGAAGCGCAGTTCGCGCAGGCGCTGGCGCTGAGCCGCGGCAGCGACAGCGAAGCCGCCACCCGTGCCTGGAAGGCGCTGATCGCCGGCGAACGCGCCGACCTGCGCGAGGGCGCGCGCTACAACCTCGGCAACCTGCACCTGCGCGAAGCGCTGGCGCGCGGCGAGGCCGACGTCGCCAACGCGCTGCCGCTGGTCGAGCTGGCCAAGCAGCGCTACCGCGACGCGCTGCGCGAGCGACCGGACGACTGGGAGGCGCGCTACAACCTCGAACGCGCGCTGTGGCTCGCGCCCGAGATCGAGCAGGCAGTCGCCGCCGAGGACGAAGGTCCGGAGCCACCGCGGGAACGCGTGGTGACGACGCTGCAGGGCGTGCGGCTGGACCTGCCGTGAGGACGTGCGCATGAGAACACGCGTCTTCCTGCGCAACCTGCTCGCCAGCCTGCGCGAACGCGACGCGCGCTCGCTGCTCGCCGCATTCGCGCTGCTGGTGATCGCCGCCGTGCTGCCGCCGGTAAACCTGCCGCGCGACAGCTGGGACACCATCGTCGTGTTCGACCTGACGCAGAGCATGAATGTCGAGGACTACGAGCTGGACGGCGCGCCGGTCAGTCGCTTGACCTACGCCCGCGAGTCGGCCAAGCGGGCGCTGCGCGAACTGCCCTGCGGCTCGCGCGTCGGCTGGGCCGGTTTCGCCGAGTACCGCACGTTGCTGCTGCTGGCGCCGATCGAGGTGTGTGCGCACTACAGTGACCTGATCGCCTCACTCGACCAGATCGATGGCCGCATGCGCTGGGGTAATTCGAGCGAGGTGGCGAAGGGCGTGTTCTGGTCGGTGCGCACCGCCAAGACGCTGGAGGAGGCCCCAGCCGTCGTCTTCGTCAGCGACGGCCAGGAGGCGCCGCCGCTGCGCGATGGCGACAAGCCGGGCTTCGACGACATCAAGCCGGGCGAGGTACGCGGCTGGATCGTCGGCGCCGGCGGCGAGGCGGCGCGACCGATACCGAAGAGCGACGACGACGGTCGCCCGGTCGGCTTCTGGAAGGCCGGCGAAGTGATACAGCGCGAATTGCGCACCGCCGACGGCCGCAAGGTACCCGGCACCGAACACCTGTCGGCTCTGCGCGAAACCCATTTGCGCGAGATCGCGCAGCAGGTCGGCTTCGACTATGCGACGCTGACCGACACCGGTACGCTGGTCCGCGCCATGAAACACGACGGCGCCGCAGTGTCGCGTCCGGTACCGACCGCACTGAACTGGTTGCCGGCGCTTCTTGCGCTGGTCGTGCTCGCGTTGCGCTTCCGCCCGGAGTCGCGCCGCTGAGAACCCGGCAGGCCGCCTGGCCGGCCGCGCAGCCTGTCAGCATCCGCTGACAGACGCCTACCTGCACGCCCATCTGGTCTACCCTTGCGCGGCGCTAGCATTCGCGGGCGCATCAAGGACACTTCATGGGCCACGCCGCCGTGGCTCCATGCCTCCCTAAAGCATCGGGTAACGGACACCGGCCGACGGCACGGCGCGTCCGCGACCCGCCCGCACGGAGCCGTTGACGATGAATTACGCACCTCCACCTGCGGCGCGCGACCTGCGCGTCGACCTCTTCCGCGGCGTCGCACTGATCTGCATGTTCTGGGACCACCTTCCCGGCAACCCACTGGGCTACGCCACGCTGCGCAACTTCGGTCTCAGCGATGCGGCCGAACTGTTCGTGTTCCTCGCCGGCTATGGCGCCATGCTGGCCTACGGCCGCCGCTACGAGCGCGAAGGATTTTTCCCGGCGGCAGTGCACGTGCTGCGCCGCGCCTGGATCCTGTACGTCGCCCACGTGTTCCTGCTGGCACAGTTGATGGTGGTCGTGTTCGTCGCCAACGACAATGTCGAGACGCGCGACTTCATCGCCGAGATGGGCCTGGGCTATTTCCTCGAACAGCCGCAGTCGGCGCTGCTGGCAGGCATCCTGATGCAGTTCAAGCCGGTGCTGATGGACCCGCTGCCGCTGTATGTCGTGCTGATGACGCTGATGGCCGGCCTGCTGCCGCTGCTGGTGCGCCGGCCGATGTGGGTGCTGCTGCCCTCCGGCCTGCTGTGGCTGCTGGAGAAGCAGACGGGGCTGAATCTGCCCGCAGCACCCGAGGGAGTGTGGTTCTTCAATCCGCTGGCCTGGCAGTTCCTGTTCTTCATCGGTGCCTGCTGCGCACGACCGCGATCCCTGCTGCGCATGCGTCCGCTGGAACGGCGCATCGGCCGCAACATCATGATGCCCGCGGCGCTGGCCTTCCTCGCGGCCTCGCTGCTGCTCAGCCTGTCCTGGCGCTGGCCGGAGGTTCATGACGCACTGATGCCGCAGTCCATCGCCACGCTGATCTACCCGATCAGCAAGACCGACCTCGACCTGCTGCGCGTTGCTCACTTCCTGGTATTGGCCTGGGTCGCCACCACGCTGCTGCGTCCGGGGGCATGGCTGCACAGCGCGCCTGCATCAGCGCTGCGCTGCATGGGTCGTCATTCACTGGAAGTGTTCTGCCTGAGCGTGCTGCTGGCCCCGCTGGCCGACGCGGTCGGTGCGCAGGCCGCGGACCATCCGGCGATACAGGTCGCCGCCGGCTTGCTCGGCGTGCTGCTGATGTGGGCGCTGGCCGCGTGGCTCGACGTCGTGCGCAGACCGCAACGCTCGCCCGCCCCGCACCCTCGTGCGGACGGCGAATACGTCGGTGCCGTGGCGGCACCTATCCGCAAGGGCGGCTGAAGCGACCCGCCTAGTCGCGGCCAAGGCCGCTCACAAGGATCGCGCCCTGTTCGCCGCCAGAGCCTGGTTTTGTGGGAGCGAGCTTGCTCGCGATAGCGACCTGAACCGAAGCCAGCGGCCCGCGAAGGCTGCATCGCGACCAGAGGTCGCTCCCACGAAAAGCACGCCCGCCCCATCGTCGGAGACTGGTTTCCTGTGGGAGCGGGCTTGCTCGCGATAGCAGCCTGAACCGAAGCCAGCGGCCCGCGAAGGCTGCATCGCGACCAGAGGTCGCTCCCACGAAAAGCACGCCCGCCCCATCGTCGGAGCCTGGTTTCCTGTGGGAGCGAGCTTGCTCGCGATAGCGACCTGAACCGAAGCCAGCGGCCCGCGAAGGCAGCATCGCGACCAGAGGTCGCTCCCACAAAAAGCACGCCCGCCCGGGGGCCGGGGTTCTGTGGTAGGGGTCTTCTGACCCCGACAAAGCTTCAGATCACCGCAGGCTGCAACCTGCCGCGCGCCCATCCATCCGGTCACCGTCAGAACGCGCTCTTCACCGTGCCGCCATCGACGCGCAGCGCCGCACCGGTGGTGGCGGAGGCGAGCGGGCTGCACAGATAGGTCACCATCGCCGCCACTTCCTCGGTCGTCGCGAAACGCTTGATCAGCGAGGTCGGGCGCACCTTCTCGAAGAATTCCTTCTCGAACTCGTCGAAGCTCTGGCCGCTGTCGCCGGCCAATGCCTGCACGAAGTCCTCGACGCCGCGCGAGCGGGTCGGGCCGGGCAGTACGCTGTTCACGGTGATGCCGCTGCCGGCCACCGATTCGGCGATGCCGCGCGCGATGGCGATCTGTGCCGACTTGGTCATGCCGTAATGCACCATCTCGGCCGGAATCTGTACGCCGCTCTCACTCGATATGAACAGGATGCGCCCCCAGTTGCGGCGCTTCATGCCGGGCAGCACCAGTCGCGCCAGACGCGCGCCACTCAGCACATTCACCTCGAAGAAACGCAGCCAGTCCTCGTCCGGAATGTCCTCGAAGGCCTTGGGCTCGAAAATGCCGAGGTTATTCACCAGGATGTCGATATCCGGGTGGGCATGTACGACGGCCTCGGCCGCCTGCGCCGTCGCCAGGTCACCGGCGAAGCCGATGGCGCCCGCGCCCAGTTTCGCGACCGCGGCATCGACCGCCGCCTGCGAACGACCATTGACGATGACGCGCGCGCCTTCGCGCAGCAGCGCCTCGGCGATCGAATAGCCGATGCCGGCGGTGCTGCCGGACACCAACGCGAGACGGTTGTTCAGTTGCAGATCCATGCGGGAACTCCTTTCAATGACAGCGCCGCGGCGTCAGCCACGCGGCGCGAACATGATGATGGCCATGCCGGCCAGCGCGACCCCCACACCGGTGACATCCCACAGATGCGGACGTTCGCCGTCGACCAGCCACAGCCACAGCACGGCGACGCAGACATAGACGCCGCCATAGGCTGCATAGACCCGCCCCGCCGCGGTCGGATGCAAGGTGAGCAGCCAGACGAAGGCGACCAGCGAGGCCGCGGCCGGCAGCAGCACCCAGGCGGGCGCGCGGTCCTTCATCCACAGCCAGGGCAGGTAGCAGCCGATGATTTCGGCGAGCGCGGTGGCGACGAACAGTGCAGTGGTCTGGAGCAGCGAAGACATGTGAGCGAAGCGGCAGGACGACAACGCGTCAGTGTGCCGCGATTCGCGCCCGGCGCGTAGCGTCGCTGTGCGGCACAGATCGCAGCGGGGCCTGTGCTAGCGTCGACGCCTCCAGATTCCGCGCCTCCGTCACCATGCCCACCGCCCTGTCGGCCGTGCTGTGCGCCGCCCTGCTGCTGATGGTGAGCATGGGCGTGCGGCAGTCCACCGGTCTGTTCATATCGCCGATCAATACCAGCACCGGTCTGGGCGTGGTCACGCTCAGCTTCGCGCTGGCGATCGGCCAGTTCATGTGGGGCGCGATCCAGCCGGTGGCCGGCGCAGTGGCCGACCGCTACGGTCCGGGCCGCGTGCTGGCCGCCGGGCTGATCGTGCTGGCACTCGGCTGCGTGCTCACCACCTTCGTGGACAGCGCCTTCGGCATGACGATGACGCTGGGCGTGCTGGCCGCCGCCGGCTCAGGCGCCGGCAGCTTTTCGGTGCTGATCGGCGCCGCTTCGCGCCGGCTCGATTCGGCGCAGCGCGGTCAGGCCGCAGGCATCATCAACGCCGGCGGCTCGCTCGGCCAGTTCGTGTTCGCGCCGCTGGCGCAGAAGCTCATCGCCACGGTCGGCTGGATGGGTGCGATGTACGCGATGGCCGCGGCGGCGCTGGCCGCGCTGCCGCTGGCGCGCGCGCTGCGCGCACGCGAGCCGCATCCGCAGCACGCCGCCGGCACCGACGGCGGGCTGCGCCGCGCGGTCGGCGACGCGATGCGCGACCGCAGCTATCTGCTGCTGCACGCAGGCTTCTTCACCTGCGGCTTCCACATTGCCTTCCTGATCACCCACCTGCCGGGCGAAGTCGGCCTGTGCGGCCTGCCGGCCGAAGTGGCGAGCGGCGCACTGGCGCTGATCGGGCTGGCCAACATCTTCGGCAGCCTGCTTGCCGGCTGGGCGGTCGGCCGCTGGCGCAGCAAGATGATCCTGTTCTGGATGTACGCCTCGCGCGCCGTGCTGGTGCTGATCTACCTCGCGTCGCCGCGCACCGAATGGACCTTCTACCTGTTCGCCATCGGACTCGGCGTGACCTGGCTGGCCACCGTGCCGCCGACCGCCGGAGTGGTCGGAAAGCTGTTCGGCACCCGTTATCTCGCCACACTGTTCGGTCTGACCTTGCTGTCGCACCAGACCGGCGGCTTCTTCGGCGCCTGGCTGGGCGGGCTGGCGCTGGAACACACGGGCGACTACCAGTGGATGTGGTACGCCGACGCCGCACTGGCCGCCGCCGCCGCGCTGGTGAACCTGCCGATCCGCGAGGCGCGGGTCGTGCGCGCCACCGCCGCAGCCACGTAGGCGCCCACCGATGGCGTTGCGCGCGCAGCGGCGCGACAATGCGGTGATCACAACAAGAGGAGACACCGCATGAGACTGCTCGGCGCACTTGGCATACTGGTACTCGGCCTGCTGGCCGCCTTCGTCATCGCCAACTGGCACGTGCTGGCCGCGCCAGTCGAAGTGTCGCTGCTGGTGGCAACGATCAACGCGCCCGCAGGCGTCATCCTGCTCGGCGGCACCGCGCTGCTGCTCGTACTGCTCGGCGCCTACACGCTGAGCCTGCACACCTCCACCCTGCTCGAAGCCCGCCGCCACGCGAAGGAACTGCGCGAACAGCGCCTGCTGGCCGACCAGGCCGAAGCCTCGCGCTTCACCGAACTGAACGCCGCCATGCAGAAGGAATTCGCTGACCTCCGGCTGGAACTGCAGAAGGTGTCGACCGAGTCATCGAACTCGCTGGCCGCCGCCATCGGCGAGGTGGAAGACAAGCTGGATCGGGTGATGGGGACGACGACGGGGGCCAGTTCCACCGCGCTGCGTTAGGACAGCCCGGCCCGAAGTCTTCATTCGCTGAGGTCCGGCTCCACCAGCAGGGTCAGCAACTGCAGCGACTGCTGCCAGCCCAGGTAGCAGCCTTCGGCCGGAATCACGTCGGGAATGCCCTCCTGCACGATGTTCATATCGACGCCGCAGGACACGGTTTTCAGCGTCACCGTCGTCTGCATGCTGCCCGGCAGGTTCGGATCGTCGAACACTGCGGTGTAGCGCAGCGTCTCGCCGGGTATCAGCTCCAGGTACTCGCCGCCGAAGGAGTGGCTGTGACCGGTCGTCAGGTTGGTGAAGGACATCCGATACCGGCCACCGACGCGCGGCTCCATCAGATGGACCTTGGCGGTATAGCCGTGCGGCGGCAGCCATTTGGCCCACGCGTCGGGATCGAGGAAGGCGCGATAGATGCGGTCGGCGGTGGCAGGGATGACGCGGTGAAGCCGGACAGTATTCGCAGGCATGGTTAACTCCGTTGCCGAGGACGACCCTCTGTTCGCACGACGGATGGAAGGCGCAGGTTTCGACAGGGCGCCATGCCCCGTCATGCCGCGGTGACGATTGCGCTTGAAGGCACCTGATAGCGCAGTTCGGCGAAGCCGGTGCCCACCTGCCGGACCGACACGAGCACCAGCGGCGGGCTGGTGAGCTGACGGGGAAACAGCGGCTTGCCCCGGCCCAGCGTGACCGACCCCACCTGCACGATGATCTCGTCCAGCAGCCCGGCGTCATGGAACTGCCCGGCCAGATCGCCTCCGCCGACGATCCAGATATTCCTGTCGCCCGCTGCCGCGCGCATGGCGCCATGCACGGGTCGCACATCGCCCCGGACGAAGCGGATGTCGGCGCCGGGAACGGTCGGCAAGGTCCTGTTCGAAAACACCCATGTCGGCTGGCTGTAGGGCCAGGCTGCGCCGGTCTCCGCGGCCACCGTGTCCGCGTGACGCAGCATCCATTCATAGGTGGACGACCCCATCGCCAGCGCACCGATCTCGGTAATGAAGGCCGGGTAGCTCGTGTCGCCGACGTCGCCCAGTGGAAACAGCCAGTCCAGCGAGTCGTCCTCGGTGGCGATGAAGCCGTCGAGGCTGGTGGCGGTGTAGTACTGGGTCTTCATGAGCGGTCCTCGGGGAAAGTGCGGATGAACGTTCCGGCGTGGGGTTGCCGTGCTGCGTCAGCCACGGACAGACCTGTTCCACGACCTCGTGTAGCGAAATGACCGGTGACCCGCGACGGGCAGAACGGCGAAGCCGCGGTACCGAGCCGGTTGTCCGCTAGGCTACGCTCTCACGCAGATGCACGATATTGCCCTCAGGGTCGCAGACATTGCGAACCTGCATGCCGGGGCCCGGCCACACCGGCCCCCAGACGCGACCGCCACGTTGCTCCGCAATGCGCTCCGCCGTCGCCAGGCTCGGAACGGTGAAGAAAGGCTTGATGGCCTGCTCCTCGCGCGCCACTGGCGGCACCTGAATGACGATGGAACGGCTGTACTGCTCGGGTATCGCGTGGATGATGAGCTGTGCGTCGGACGACTGCAGGACGCGGTGCTCGTCGTCCGCGTGCAGCACCCTGGCATCAAGGACCTGTTCGTAGAAGGTGGAAACCGACAGCAGGTTCTTCGAGTAAATGAGCACACCGGTTCGTGCGGGGGCGGACATTTGGAACTCCGTGTCAAAGACTATCGAAAGTGGTGATCACCGACGCGCGATGCAGCAGACCCATCCGCAATGGTCGGGGGTTCTGAGAACCACGACTCCCTTCGGTTGGTGAGTGCAGCGCCACACCAGCGCGGTCACGCCGGCACGTGCACGGTGGCCTTGATGTGCTTCAGGTTCGTCACGATGGTGAAGCTCATGAGCACCAGCAGTGACCAGGCACTCCACTTGGTCACATGAACGGCCGCCCACGCGCCGAGCTGATGCGGATATGCCCACAGGCCGAAGAAGGTGCCGATGTTCTCGGCGAGCCAGATGAAGAACCCGATCAGCACCAGCGCCAGTGACAGCGGCATGCGTCGATCGACGCGGTGCGGCCGGAAAACCACCTGCGCCCGTGCGTACAGTCCCAGCGCGGCAGCCGCCAGGTACCACCGGTAATCGCCGATGAAGTGGTGAGTGAAGAAGTTCAGGTACAGCGTCGTCGCCACCAGCCCGGCCATCCAGTATGGCGGGTGATGCTCGACCCGCAGCTGCAGCAGCCGCCACGCCTGGATGATGTAGCTGCCCACCGCCGCGTACATGAAGCCGGAAAACAGCGGAACGCCCAGAAACTTCGTGTACGCGAAGTCCGGGTAGGACCACGAACGGATGCCGCTGGATGTCTTGAACACCTCGAGTGCGAAGCCAAGCAGATGGAACAGACAGATGGCCTTCAGTTCATCGACCGTCTCGCGACCGCTCCACAGCATCCACCCCTGAATCACCAGCGCGATCAGCAGCAGCACGTCGTAACGCGGCAGCCCCAGCACGCCGGTCCGCGGAACGCAAAAAACCGTGACAAAGAACAGCCCGGCGAACAGGCATGCCTGCGCCTCTTTCCATGTGAACTGCAGGAACTCGACGGATATCCCGGTGATCCGCGCTCGCGCATCCGTTGGGGGTGAGAATGAGGCTTCAGGCATCAGTGCGTGTCGACTGAGAGGTTAAATGGCATTCAGTCTCCGCAAAATCCGGGGCGGTTCAGAGGGGACCTGCAAGCGCAGCTTGCAGGCGGTCCACGTTGACCAAGAGGTTAAGCATAATCGCTCCGTGCGTCTCGAATGCCTTCTTCGATGTCTTTAAAGAACGCCTCTTGATCTTCCTCGACGCCTTGGTTGGGACAAGCGAGCTCGATCAATACATCCAACATTGACTCAAAGGCTTCAACGTTGCCTTCCAAAGGCGGAATTGCATGCTTGTGCGCAATATATCGAACAGCACGAACAATGATGTTGGGATCGCGCCCCTGACCGACAAGAAAATCTTCATGTTGGATTGCAGCGTTGAAATAGATCTCCACCGCAGCTTTCGCGAGAACCTCATCAACCGGATTGTCCCGCCAGCGGATTAAGCGCGCTACTTCGAGGCAAGCGGCGAGAAGGGCGTCGTTGTCGAGTGGCATGAGATGCCTAACGTTTGAAATGAACGGCCGGAGAACGGCGGAGCCGTTCGGAGATCCGCTCGATTGAAGGGTTGGGCGTCGCCGGAATACGCGAGAAGGGGCTGGGCGGGCGCCTCACTTCGGACCTTTACCTTCAGAAGTGAGAGACGACCTGAGCTCCTTGCGGGCGATGAACCAACACAAAGGTACTAGGACCACAAAGAAGGGCCAATGCCAGGGCAGCCAGGGCAGCAAGCCAGCATAGAGAAATAAGCAAAGAGCTCCCATTAACCATGTAGATGCAAAGACGAGAACGAAGCCCAAGGTAAGGCGGTTCTGAGGGTCAGTGTCCTGCACTGAGACTAGCAGTGCGTCTTCGGTTGCTAAACGCTCCTTCTCAACAACGTCAGCACCGCAGCGAATACACCGCAGCGCTGACTCAAGATTCTCTACGCCGCAATGAGAGCAGATCATGTTTTGATGCCGAACGCCCAGGTTAACCGGCGCCGGAGCGCGAAGCGCGTAGGGCACCAACACTGGCCATCAAAATCGCGAAGCGATGGCCAGTGTTGGCGTCCGCGTTGAACCGACAGTTAGGCTGGGGCGCGTAGGCATCGTTTGGCAAGTTCACTCCGACTGTGTTCGGTTCGAGTGTCCACGAACGTTGAACAAGCGTTATTCATGGCTGAGTATGCAATAAAGGTGATTCAGGGCTCTTTGGCCCTGGCCCCATCGCGTTAAGCATTGATATGTACGCATGTGCTTTGGTGCGAGAGAGGGGCCCATCAGTGACCGGTGACGAAATGGCTTGAAGGATGTTCCACATTGGCTCGTAGTAATCAGCGAGATCGTCGTTTTGCCACCCAAGGATGCATAGCTCTTCTTGAAAAAGGATCCATGAAGCCCACTCCTGCATCTCCTGTGCAGTTTTCTCGCCATCGAAGTACCGTTTGAGCATTGGAATCAAGTCTGGTGGGGCAATGTGCACCTCCCTTGATTTCGGATTAGCTGGAGGTTCGCTTGGCGGTTGAGCCTCTCCCCGTACTGCGGCAAGCAATTGTGCTGATCTATCCATTTGGGCTCCTTACGTCTACGGCGCGACTTTATCGATGATGAGGCCTAACGTGAGGTGGACGACACTTTCGTCCGATAAGATGGACGCTGTCGGGATAAGCAAATAAACCGGACACCGGATTTTCTTTTCATTTCAAAACCCTCCGTCTGCCTCCCCGTTTACTCACGGTACGAAAAAACCCTGAAACCGGACTCGCCGCCAACCCGCGTCCGCGGCCTTCGGAATTCCATTCAATTATGCACGGAACAGACAGTCGCGCGGTCGTGGCGGATACGCCCTACTTGAACGAAAAAACGTACCTCACATCCACCGCCTGTTCCGTGCCCGTGCTGCCGATCAGCGCAAGGTGGCGGGTGAGGTTCCAGGTGAGCTTGACGACGCTGGTGGCGCCGGCCACACCTTGCTCGTAGGTGAGCAGCGCGTTCGATGACAAGCGCTTGCCGACGCTGACGACCTGGCCGCCGACGGTGGTCGTGTTGTTCGACGAGGTGACGACCTGGCTGCGCGGGCCGGTGGTCGTGCTGCTCTGGGTCAGCGCGATCTGGTCGAGGCCGAGGGCCTGCGCGAGCGAGCCGGTGATGCCTTCGCCTTCGCCGCCGAGCAGCGCGCTGGCGGCGGTGGCGAGCAGCGAGAGGTCGGAGCCGCCGGCGCGGTCCTGACCGCGGCCGAGCACGATCCATGACAGCTTTTCGCTGTCCGGCATGGCCGAGTCGGACACCAGCCGCACGCGCGGCTTCAGTACCGTGCCGCTGACTTCGACGCCGGCCTGCACCGGCAGGTTGGGCCGGATGGCGCGCACGTTGAGACCAGGGTTGGACACCGAACCCTGGAAGCTGATGACGCCGCGCTCGATCACCAGGTCCTGACCGTAGGCGCGGTAGCGGCCGTCGACGGTGCGGATGTTGCCGGTGGCGCGCAGGCCGCGCCCTTCGTCGCGCAGCGCGAGCTGGCCGGTAAGTCGCGTATCGAGCCCGCGACCCTTGAAATAGACGCGATCGCCGAGGTCAACGTCGATGGCCAGACCGAGCGGCGGGCCGGCGGCTTCTTCCGGCGTACGGCCCTTGATGACCACATCGTCGCCGAGCGCGGGCGCCGACTGCTCCGGCACGGTGAACAGGCCGGCGTCGGCTTTCAGCGCGAGCTGCAGCTTCATGCCCTCCTTCGCCGAGCCGCGCACCGTGCCGTCGCCCGACAGCATGAGCCACTGCTCGCCGCCCTGCAGCGGCACGAAGCGGCGGATGGCGACCTCGATGTCGGCGCGCGTGGTGGCGATGTCGACCGTGCCGCGCGCCGACAGCCGGCCCGGCTCGCGCGTCAGGCCGGCGGCGCCGAGCCGCGCGTCCGGCGGCGGGCGGCGGTTGTCGCTTTCGAAGCTGAGCGACTGCAGCGTCAGGTGATCGCCGTCGAACTGCGCGCGCAGTTCGCCGCGCTCGAGTTTCACGCCGGCATCGACCAGCGCGAAGGCCAGCGCGTCGCCGTCGATGCGGCCGGAAAGTTCCGGCGCGCGCAGCGTGCCCGCCAGCTTCACGTCGCCGCGCAATCGCCCGGCGGTGCTCATGTCGAGGCGCAACGTGCGGCCTATCCAGGCGAGCGAGGGCACGTCGAGCGTCGCGCTGCCGAGGGTCGGCGCGTCGAGGTCGGGCTGCCACAGGCCGCCGTCGCGGCGCAGCGGCAGCGCCACCTCGGCGCGCGCTTCGCCGATGTCCGGCCCGGCCAGCAACGCCTTCGCCAGTGCTTCGCGGCCAGCGAAGGTCACGTCGGCGCGCGCCGCCGACAACGCCAGTTCGTTGCGCGTTTCGCCCGACACCACGACATTGCCCGCCTCGCGGAACAGCGACAGCGTGCCGTCGACGCGTTCGTCGCCGGCCAGCAGCGCGGCGATCGACCAGTCGGCACCGAGCTTCAGCGGCGCGCGCACGGCAATGCCGGCCGCGCGGTCGCGCCACACCAGGCGCAGCGGCACGCCGCGGGCGCGGCCCCGCGCGTCGAGCCGTTCCGGGGTCCAGCCGGTGTGCGCCAGCACCAGTTCGCCACCGCCGGTCAGCGTGAAGCGCGCGTCGTCGAGCGTGGCCTGTTGCGGCGACGCGCTGAGCCGTGCCGGTGCGCTCAGCGTGGCACTCAGTTCGGACGAGATGACGAGCGCCAGCCGATCGATGCTGCCCGACCATGACGGACCATCGCCCAGCGCGCCGTGCGCGGCCAGCTTCAGCGACGGCTTGGCCGGCGCGTCACCCCGCTCGGCCGGCAGCGCGCCAGCGACGACATCGGCATCCAGCGTGTGTGCGCCGCGCGTGCCGGCGATGTCGACGCGCAACTGCTCGACCGGCACCGGTGCCTGCGGGCTGCGCAGGTCGGCGGCGTCGAGCGCGAGGCGCAGGCGGCCATCGGCGCCCGGTGCGAGTTCGGCGTCGATGTCGGCGCGCGCGACGCTGCCCAGTTCGCCCAGCGCCAGCGCGCGCGCCTGCAACTGCAGGCGACCGTGCGGCGCCGCCACGCTGCCGGCGAGACGCCCGCTGCCGGACACCCGACCGGCCAGCGTCTGCCCGGTCAGGGTGCGCAGGGCCGCCAGATTGCGTGCGTCGAGGGTCCAGTCCAGCGCGTCCTGCGCGCCGCCGAAGCCGCCCTGCGCGGCCAGGCTGTTGCCGGACCAGTCGAGCGCGACATCCACTTCAGACAGGCGCTGCCCCTGCAGGCGCAGCTTCGCACGGCCGGCCAGCGGCTCGCCGATCAGCGTGCTCGGCTCGATGTCCAGCGCGGCGCGCAGATCGGGCTGCGGGCCGAGGCGGCCGGCGGCGTCGAAGCGGGCCGACAGCGAAGCGGCCGGCGCCTTCACGAAAGCCGACGGGTCGAACTTCTGCAGTCGCCCGTCGACCGTGAAGGCCAGCGTGTCATCGAGCTTGAGCGTGCCGCGCACGCCGGCCTGTGCGCCGCGCGCAGACAGCTCGGCCTGCGCCAGCGTGAGCAGCGCGTCGGCGACATGGCCGTTCGCCTTCAGCGCGAGACGACTGGGGCCGCGGTCGTTCAGGTCGACGACAAACTGCTGGCGCGCGCCCGAGGCCTGGATGTCGATGCGCCCGCCGAGTTTCGTGCGCACGCCCTGGGCGTGCAGTTGCGCGCTGTCGATGTCGCGCAGCGTCAGTGCGGCGGTGATCGGCAGGTCGCCGCTGCTGCGCCAGCCGGCCTCGCCGCTGACCTCGCCGCCGCCGGCCAGCGCGATGCGCAGATCGCGCAGATCGACGGCGGCGACGTCCGCCTCGATGCGCGCCGTCAGCGCGGTAACCGGTGCTCGCCCCTGATCGATGCGGCCCGGTGCGGCGTTGGCCGCGCTGACGGTGCCAGTCAGCGCCAGCGCGTCGCCATCGCGCGGTGACAGGTCGGCGTGCAGCGTCCATCGGCCGGACGGCGCAGACGGGTGCAGGCTGTGCGGATCGAATTCGTCGAGCGCCAGTTTCAGCGTCGCCAGCGGCTGCACGGCGAACGGCCGCACGCCGGCGCGGGCGCTGCCCGACACGCCGTAACCACTGGCGCGCAGATCAATGTCGGCCGCCTCGGCCAGCGCACCGCCCAGCGTCGCCTGCGCCGCGTAGTCGGCCGCCTTGAAATTCAGCTCGCCATTCAGCGCGAAGGGCGCGGCGCCGTCGAGCTGCAACCGGCCGTCGAGCGCCCCCCAGGGCGTGCCCAGCGACAGTGCGTCGACAACGTGCGCGCGGCCGTCGGATTCGAGTTGCGCCTGCAGCGCTTCGAGCACCACCTTGTCGACCGCAGGCGTCGCGTAGTCGGCGAGCACCAGCCGCTTGATCTCGACCTGCGCGGCGAGCGACAGCGGCAGTTCGAGGCTGGCTGGCACCACTGGCGCCTCGTCGCTGGGCGAGGTGGCGATGCGCAATTCGTCGACCGACAGCCGGGCGATGTCGAGCCGGCCGCGCAGCAGGGCCGACGCGGTCCAGTCCAGCGCCACTGCGCGCGCGTCGATGCGCAAGCTGCCGTCGTCATGCACCAGCCGCGCCAGGCGCGGCGCGTCGACCAGGCTGCCGCCGGCGACTTCGATCTGCAGCGCCGGCAGCGCCCACTGCGCAGCCGCGGCCACTGAGCGCAAGCCGCTCTGCGTCGCCAGCGCCCAGTGCACAAGGAGCACGGGCAAGGCGAGCAGCGCGAGGTCGGTGAAGGCCAGTCCGAATCGCCGGCGCCGGCGGCGCGGCGGCGGCGCGGAATTGTCTGCAGGTTCGCTTTCTGTCATTGCTCAGTCAGGCATGCGTGTCCGGACCTGACAGCGTCCGGACACCGGCGTTCGCGGCATCAGCTTTCGCGCATCGAGCGCCGGGTCACGTTGATCACCGGATCGAGCAGGTAGTCGAGCATGCTGCGCTCGCGCGTGCGCAGGAAGGCCTCGACCGGCATGCCCGGCTCGATGCGCTCGGCCGGCCGGGCGTCTAGCGTCACGTGCACGGTGTAGTAAGGCGTGCCGTGCGCAGCATCGATCAGACGGTCTGCCGACACATAGCTCACCTTGCCGCTGACCAGCGGCGTGGTGCGCGCGTTGTAGGCGGCCAGCCTGACTTCCGCCGGCATGCCGGTGTGCACCTCCTCGACATCCTGCGGCTGCACCCTGACCTCGACCACCAGCGCGGTTTCGTCCGGCACGATGTCGACGATGGGGTCGCCGGGGCGCACGACGCCGCCCACGGTATGCACCTGCAGATTCACCGCGCGGCCGGCCACCGGCGCAATCACCTCCTTGCGCAGGCTGCTGTCCTTCGCCGGGCTCAGCCGCGCCTGCAGGTCGAGCAGCTTGCGCCCGGTCAGTTGCGCCTCGTCGACCGCGCGCTGCACGAAGTCGGCGCGCAGCTGCGCCTTGCGCAGGCGGAAGTCGCCGATGTTCTGCCGTGTGCGCGACAGCATGGCCTGGTGCTCGGCCATTTCGGCCTCGCGTATCGCCAGCCCGCTGCGCAGTTCGAGCAGCCGTGTGTGCTGGATGAATTTCTGCTCGGCCAGCTTCTCCGACGCCTGCAGTTGCTCGCGCAGGGCCGCCACCGCCCGCTGGTCGGCCTCGACCTGCATCTGCACGTCGGACGCTTCGCGCTGCGCCTCGACCGCCTGCGCTTCGAGCAGCGCGAGCTGCTCCCGCAGATTGTCACGGCGCGTGCGGAACAGGCGCTGTTCGCCGTCGATCAGGCTGCGGTAGCGCGGCGACGATGCGAGCTCCGCGAGGTCATGGGGCAGCGCCAGTGCCGGCAGTTCGCGTTTTTCCGATTCGAGCCGGGCCAGCGTCAGCCGCTCGCCGATGATTTCGTTCTCGATCGCGTCGAGCGAGGCGTCGACGCGTGCGTCGCCGAGCACCAGCAGCACCTGGCCGGCCTGCACCACGTCGCCGTCGCGCACCCGCAGCTCGGCGACGATGCCGCCCTCCAGGTGCTGCACCGTCTTGCGTTCGCCGGACACGCGCACTTCACCGCCGGCCACCACGGCGCCCGAAACCGGCGCCAGTTCGGCCCAGGCCAGCATGGCGGCCAGCGTGCCGCCGATCACCCACAGCCCGGCGCGGACCACGCGGTCGCGCGCCAGTGACGGCAGGCCGGCATCAAGCTCGATGGCCATGCTGCGCACCTCCCTGCTGTGCCGCTCTGTCATTCAATGCAGTCACGCGCGGGCTGCGCGTGACGCGAGCGGCGATCTCGGCGTAATCACCGTACTGCTCGATTGCGCCGTCACGCAGCACCAGCAGCTTGTCCATGCCCTGCAGCATGCGTGGCCGGTGCGCCACCACGACGGCGGTGATGCCGCGTTCGCGCAGCCGCGCGAGCATGTCGAGCAATGCGTCCTCGCCCTCGGCATCGAGGTTGGCGTTCGGTTCGTCCAGCAGCACCAGCGCGGGCGAACCGTAGAGCGCGCGGGCGATGCCGACGCGTGCGCGCTGGCCGGCCGACAGCTGGGCACCGCCCTCGCCCACCTCGGTGTCGTAGCCCTGCGGCAGCCGCAGGATGAGTTCGTGCGCGCCGCACAGCTTCGCCGCATCAATCACCGCGTCGGCATCCGGCGAGGGCTGCATGCGGGCGATGTTCTCGGCCACCGTGCCCGGAAACAGCTCGACGTTCTGCGGCAGATAGCCGATGGCCGCGCCCAGCGTGTCCGGCGGGTAGTCCTGCAGCCGCGCACCGTCGAGGCGCACGGCACCGGAGGCCGGCGTCCAGATGCCCGCCAGCAGGCGCAGTAAGGCGGTCTTGCCGGCACCGCTCGGGCCGATCACGGCCAGTTGCTGACCAGCCTGCAGCGAAAAGCCGACGTTGCGCAGCAGCACCCTCTGGCCGGCCATCATGGTGAGCGCTTCGACGTCGACACGCCCGGTCGGCTGCGGCAGCGGATGCGGTTCGCGCGCCTGCTGGCTGCCTTCGAGCAGCGTCGACAGCCGGCCCACCGACTCGCGGAAGTCGAACAGGCTGCGCCAGCTCGACACGATGGCTTCGACCGGCGACAGCGCGCGCGCCAGGATCAGCGTGCCGGCCATCATGGCGCCGGAGCCGAGGTCGCCGCGCACTACCAGCCAGGCGCCGCAGCCGAGCATCAGCACCTGCAGGTAGAGGCGGACGAAGCGCGTGAGACCGGTCCAGGGTGCGCCGACCGCCTGCGACGCGGCGCCGGCGCGGATCACCTCGTCGTTGAGCGCGCCCCAGCGACGGCCCAGATCGGGCGCCATGCCCATCGCGCGCACGGCGTCGGCGTTGCGCACCGAGGCGTCGATGAACTGCGACGAGGCGCGCGACGCACGGGCCGACATTTCGTTGTAGTGACGGGTGACGCGGCTGTTGACCCAGGCGCAGACCAGCAGCACCAGCGCGCCGACGGTCGCCACAATGCCGAGCAGCGGATGGAAGACGAAAATAAGCAGTAGGAAGAGCGGCGCCCACGGCGCGTCGAACAGCGCAATCACGCCGGGCCCGGTCAGGAAGCCGCGCACGTTGGCGATGTCGCGGATGTACTGGGTCTGCGCCGGATGGCCGGGCGAGCCGGCCTCGGCGAACAGTCGCGTCACCACCTGCGGCCCGAGCGCGCGGTCCAGCCCGAAGGCGCAGGACATGAGCAGGCGCGCGCGCACCTGGTCGAGCAGCATCATGCCGACCAGCGCGATCGTCGTGACCATCGTCAGCATGACCAGGGTCGGCACGCTGCGGCTGGCGAACACGCGGTCGAACACCTCCAGCGTGTAGAAGGGCAAGGCCAGCGCGAGCAGGTTCAGCACCAGGCTGAACAGCGCAGCCCAGAACAGATGCCGGCGACAGGCCTGGATGAAGGCGTTCAAGCGGAATCCTCGTGTTCTTATGTCTTATCCGGACGCCATCTTGGCATCGGCGGGCCGCTTGTCAAACCACCTTGCCTCAGAACGCGATGGCCAGCGAAAAATGCGGCCGCCACTGACGCTCGCGTTCGCCGTAGGCGAGGTCGAAGGCGATCGGGCCGGCCGGTGAGCGCCAGCGCACGCCAGCACCCGCGCCGAAGGCCGGCTTGAAGTCCTCGCGGGTGTCGGCGGCGTCGCCGGCATCGACGAAGAAGGCGGCGCCCCAAGTGTCGGACGTCCAGTGCACGTACTCGACGCTGGCCACGCCCAGCGCGCGGCCGCCGACGATGGCGCTGCCCTGGCGCACGCCCAGTTCGAGGTAGTCATAGCCGCGCACGGTGGTCGAGCCACCGGTGCGGAACAGGAAGTCCTGCGGCAGCGATTCGGTCACACCGCCGGTCAGGCCAAGCTCGCCGCGCAGGATGAGCTGGTCGCGCTTGCCGACCGGGATGAACCACTGGCCTTTCAGATAGCCGCGCAGGAAGTTGGCGTCGGACAGCAGGCCTTTCACGCCGCCGCCGATCTGCGCGTTCAGCACCCAGCCGTCGCGCGGATTGAACAGGTCATCGACGCGGCGCCAGGTCCACGAAGTGTTCAGCGCCAGCGACTGCTGCGTGCTCTGCACGAAGCCGTCGATCTCGCGCTGTTCGCGCTGCAGGCTCAGCGAGTGGCGGATTTCGACGTCGCCCTTCACGCGCGCCCGCACGATGCCGGCGCCGACGCGGCGGGTGATCAGGTCCTGGATGTCGGCGTTCTCGGCCAGCACGCCGAAGCTGTCGCGGTAGCCGTCCTCGCGCGGCGGCAGCATCACGTCGGCAAAGGCGATCTGGCGCAGTTGCTCCAACCGAACCGCGCTGTTGAGCAGCCAGGAGCGCTTGAACAGATTGTTGTCCGACCAGCCGACCTCGCCGCGATAGCCGGTGTTGCTGCTCAGACCGGCGCCGAAGGACAGGCGGCGCGAACTGGCTTCGGTCACGGCAACGCGCACCGGTGTGGCGTCGGCACGCGCCGGATCGACGTCGGCAAGGATCTGCACCGAACTGAAATAGGGTGACGACAGCAGCGCACGCTCGAAGGCGAGCACGGCATCGGTCGAGTACGGGTCGCCCGGCTTGATCGTGGAATAGCGGCGCACCAGATCGAGGTCGTGCAGCGCCAGCCCGGTCGCTTCGATGTCGCCGAAGCGGAAGGCGGGACCGCTGTCGACACGCACGCTGAGGTCGACCTTCGCGCTGTCGGGGTCGACCTCGGCGCGGCTGTCGCCCAGCACGGCGGCGGCATAGTCGCGCGCGGTCAGGTCTTCGAGCAGCGTCTGCTTGGCGGCCGACCAGTCCGCCTGACGGAAGGGCTGACCCTCGGCCAGGCGCCAGCCGGCACGCAGCGCGGCACGGCGGGCGGCGCGCTCGTCGCCGTCGCCGGCCAGATCGCCGTCGAACACGATGGATACCGAGGACACGCGCGTCCGCTCGCCCGGCTCGATGCGCAGCACCGGCGGATCGCCGGCGATGTCGAAGGTGGGGCTGAACCAGCCTTCGGTGGCCAGCAGCTCGGTCATTTCGCGGCGCACCCGACGCAGCGTGCGCCGCTCCGCACGCTCGCCGTCGAGTGGCTCGCGCAACTTCAGCGAGCGGGCGTGCGTGTTCAGCATGTCGAGCACCGGCTCGGGCAGCGCCGGCGCCTCGATTGTCAGGCGGCCGAGGTCGACCTCGGCCGGCGTCGCCTGCCCGTCAGGCGGATCGACCGCCTCGTCCGCCGCCTGCGCCGTTGCGCCGGCCAGCAGCGCAAGGCCGGCGCAGAGGATGAAACGGCGCAATCAGCTCGCGCTCAGCAGCTCGACCTCGAACACCAGCGTGGCGTTCGGCGGAATGACGCCACCGGCACCGCGGGCGCCGTAGCCCAGGTGCGGCGGAATCGTCAGCTTGCGCACGCCGCCTTCCTTCATGCCGGCCACACCCTGGTCCCAGCCGCGGATGACCTGACCGCCGCCCAGATTGAAGCTGAAGGGCTGGCCACGGTCCTTGCTGGAATCGAACTTGCGGCCGTTGGTGAGCCAGCCGGTGTAATGCACGCTGACGCGCTGACCGGGCACCGCTTCGCGGCCGGAGCCTTCGGTGATGTCCTCGATCACCAGTTCGCCCGAATTGCGGATGACCGACAGCAGCTCGACCTCGAACACCAGCGTGGCGTTCGGCGGAATCACACCGCCGGCGCCGCGCTCGCCATAGCCCAGGTGCGGCGGGATGGTGAGCTTGCGCACGCCGCCTTCTTTCATGCCGGTGACGCCCTCGTCCCAGCCACGGATGACCTGACCGGCGCCCAGCTGGAAGCTGAACGGGTCGTTGCGGTCCTTGCTCGAATCGAACTTGCGGCCGTCGGTGAGCCAGCCGGTGTAGTGCACGCTTACCTCGTGACCCGATGCCGCTTCATGGCCAGTGCCCGGCGTGGTGTCCTCGATGACAAGGCCGCTTTCGGTGGTGCTTGAAGTCATTGTGTCCGTCCCGCGAAGTTGGAAAAGAACGAAGTGTACTCAGCGCAGCTGGGTTTTGACGCGCCCGGCGAACAGTTTGCGCAACTTCGCGACCTTGGGCGCGACCACCGCCATGCAGTAGGGCTGCAGCGGATTGTGTTCGTAATAGGCGACGTGATGATCCTCGGCCGGCCAGAACTGCACCGCGCCTTCGATCTGCGTCAGCACCGGTGCGGAATAGGTGCCGGCCGCCGTCAGACGCTCGATGGCGGCGCGCACCGCCTGGCGCTGCGCGTCGTCGTGGCAGAACACGACCGAGCGGTACTGGGTGCCGACGTCGTTGCCCTGGCGGTTCTCGGTGGTCGGGTCGTGCAGCGCGAAGAACACGTCGAGCAGCGCCTCGAAAGTGGTCAGCGAGGCGTCGAAGGTAACGCGCAGCACTTCGGCGTGCCCGGTCTGGCCGGCGCAGACCTGGTCGTAGGTCGGGTTGTCCACGTGGCCGCCGGCATAACCCGGCTCGACCCGCATCACCCCCTCAACCCGGTTGAACACGGCTTCGAGGCACCAGAAGCAACCTCCTCCAAGAATCGCGGTCTGCGTCGGCACGGCACTCATCGCTCCCCCCTGTTGTTGGTGTCTGGATCATGATCGACCGGGCACTTTCCACGAGGTTCATCCGATGAGACAGGTGCCTCGCGCTGCAGCATGCAGCCGGGACGCAAACCTTGTATCGTGCGTCGCGTTTCCCGTACCCATAAATCGAGCAGGAATCTTCGCTAATGCTCTCTCAGGAAGCCTTGCAGGACTGGCGTGGCCTCGCGCTGCGCGTGGAAGAGGAAGTGCGTCGCGCAGTGGTCGGGCAGGACGACACGCTCCGGTTGATCAACGTTGCGCTGTTCGCCCGCGGTCACGTGCTGCTCGAAGGTGACGTCGGCGTCGGCAAGACCACCGTTCTGCGCGCCTTCGCCCGCGCCATCGGCGGCGACTTCGAGCGCGTCGAAGGCACCGTCGACCTGATGCCGAACGACCTCGTCTATCACACCTATGTAGACAGCGAGGGCAAGCCGCGCATCGAACCCGGCCCGCTGCTGCGTCACGGCGAGCGCCTGACCACCTTCTTCTTCAATGAAATCAACCGCGCCCGCCCGCAGGTGCAGTCGCTGCTGCTGCGCGCGATGGCCGAGCGCACGCTGTCCGCCTTCAACCGCGAGTACAGCTTCCCGCACATGACGGTGTTCGCCGACCGCAACCGCGTCGAGAAGGAAGAAACCTTCGAACTGGCCTCGGCTGCGCGCGACCGCTTCATGTTCGAACTGCGCATGCTGACGCCGTCGGACGACGACACCCGGCGCGCGCTGGTGTTCGATCCGCGCTTCCACGACACCGACGCGCTGATCGACACGGTGACGCCAGGCGTGGTCGACTGGATGCAGATGAACACGATAGGCGCCGCCATCCAGCGCGCCGTGACCGCCTCCGACGCGCTGCAGCGCTACGCGATGGACATCTGGGCGGCGACCAGCGACCCGGTGAAGTACGGCCTGCAGATTGAAGGCGTGGATATGTCGCGGCTGATCCTGGCCGGCGCCAGCCCGCGCGGCATGGGCATGCTGATGCGCGCCGCGCGCGTGGTCGCCTGGTTCAGCGGCCGCGACTATCTGACGCCGGAAGACATCCGCGCCGTGCTGCCGTCGACGCTGGTGCATCGCGTCTTCTTCACCCCGGTGTACGAACTGCGCCGCGCCGAACTGGCCGATGCGCTGATCGCGCAGATGCTGGAGCGGGTCGCCACGCCCTGAGTCACGCCGCCGCCATGAGTTTCCAGCGCGACTTTCACTACCGCATGCCGATGCGGGTCGGCGGCCAGCGCCCCGGCGCGCACCGCAGCTCGACCACCGGCAGCGGCCAGGAATTCATCGCCCACCAGACACTGTTCGACCGGCCGGACCCGCGCCGGCTCGA
The DNA here is from genome assembly GCF_000527135.1 of Methyloversatilis discipulorum. Lineage (NCBI taxonomy): Bacteria > Pseudomonadati > Pseudomonadota > Betaproteobacteria > Nitrosomonadales > Sterolibacteriaceae > Methyloversatilis > Methyloversatilis discipulorum. Next base: position 3,890,681 of record NZ_AZUP01000001.1, on the reverse strand, counting down.
CCTGCGCGCCAGCATCCGCGACCCGGAAGGGCGCTGGCTGGTGCGGGTGAACCGTCAGCGCGCCGGCATCCCGGTCTATCTGGTGGCCGACGTGTCGGCGTCGATGGCCTTCGGCTCGGCGGCGAGCAAGATTCAGCGGATGTCGGAATTCGCGCTGTCGCTCGGCGATTCGGTGTTCCGTACCGGCGACGCGCTGGGCATGCTGGCCTACGATGCGAGCGAGCGCACCGACCTGATGCTGGCGCCAATGCACTCGCGCGGCGCCGGCGTCATGATGGCCGAATCGCTGGCCCGCGCCCGCGCCGACCAGCCGTCGACCGCCGGCATCTTCCAGGCCTGTTCGCGCATCGCCGGCAAGCAGGCGCTGGTCTTCCTCGCCTCCGATTTCCACGCGCCGCTGGAACAGACCTCGGCCGCGCTCGACCTGCTGTCGCACGCCTACGTCGTACCGATGGTGATCTGGGACGAGGTCGAGCCCAAGGCGCCGGAAGGCGAAGGCCTGCTCGCGCTGCGCGACATCGAAAGCGGCCGCCGACGCGGCCTGTGGCTGCGGCCGCAGATCCGCCGCCGTTGGGAGGACGCCTTCGCCGAGCGGCGCGAGGCGCTGGAAACGCTGTTCTCGTCGCGCGGTGTACGCCCTTTCTACATGACCGGCCGCTTCGACGCGGACGCGCTGTCACGCTATTTCTTCGAGGCCGTCTGACATGCCTTCCTTCTGGAGACTGCGCCTGCTGAGCGCCTGTGCGGCGCTAGCCCTGATCTGCTGTGGCGCCACCCAGGCGCAGGACACCAACGCTGCGGCGCCTGCCGCCGGCGCCGATTCCAATTCAGCGGCTGCGCCGAGCACACCGCCGCAGCCCACCGGCTACGTCATTCCGCCGCCGCCGGACCCGGCTGCGGCCCCCGCCGAAGCCGCTGCAGCGCCGGCCGAGCCGGCGACCGATGTGGCGGCACCGCCGGCGCCGGTGATCTCGGCAGTCAATCCCGAGGTCGATCCGCTGCGCCCCTTCGGCTACGTCATCGGCGACATCGTGACCCAGCGGGTCGTGCTGGAGTACGACGGCAAGCCGCTGGAACTTGCCAAGCTGCCGCCGCTGGAGCGCACCGGCAACTGGTTCGAGCGCCGCGATGCGCGTATCGAGCGCGACGCGGCCGGCCGCCGCTGGCTGGTGATGGACTACCAGATCATCAACGTGCCGGAAGAACTGCGCGCGATCGAACTGCCGGCGCTGGACATCGAAACCGCGGTGTCCGGCAGCCGCCTGCAGACCACGCCGATGCCGCTGACGGTGGCGCCGCTTACGCCCAGCGTGGTGCTGGCGCGCGCCGGACTGGAAGAGATGCGGCCGGACGCGCCGGCGCCGCACATCGATACCGCACCGTACGAGCGTGCATTGCACGCCGCGCTGTACGCCGGTGCGGTGCTGGTCGCGCTGTGGGCGGCGCTGGCCCTGCTGCGCCAGTTCAACGCGCGGCGCCGCCTGCCCTTCTCACGCGCCCAGCGTGACATTGCCCGGCTGGAATCGGGCTCGATCGAAGCCTGGCGCCGGCTGCACCGCGCGCTCGATGACACCGCCGGCCAGGTGGTACGCGATCACAACCTGCCGCTGCTGCTCGCCCGCGCTCCGTGGCTGGCCCCGCTGGAAGCCGACCTGCGCCGCTTTTTCGAAGCTTCGCAGACCCGTTTCTTCGCCGACCGTGCGGTCGACGGCGTGGAGCCGCGCACGCTGTGCGCGCAGGCGGCGAAACTGGAACGCAGCGCGCTGGCATGAACGATCTGGTCCTGAACCTGTGGCCCGGTGCGCTCGAACTGACCGCACCGCTGTGGCTGCTCGCGCTGCCGCTGGCGCTGCTGCCGCTGTGGCCGCGCCGGCGCCACTCGCTCGACTACGGCTGCATCGACTGGCTGCCGCGCGATCCGCTGGGTAACGCGGTGCTGCGCGGCGGTCGCATCGCCGCTGCGCTCGCCATCGTGGCGGCGGTGCTCGGTCTGGCGGGACTGGCGCAGCCGGCAACCGAACAGCAGCGCACCGGTCGCGGTGCCGAAATCGTCATCGTGCTCGACCGCAGCCGCAGCATGGACGAGCCGCTGCTGCCCAAGGGCCGGCAGCCGTCGATCGACACCACGGCGGAAGCCAAGGGCAAGGTGGCGCGCCGCCTGCTCGCCGAGTTCGCGGCACGACGTCCCGAAGATCGCTACTCGCTGCTGCTGTTCAGCTCGTCGCCGATGCTGGTCGTGCCCTTCACCCAGCACGGCGACGTGGTGCAGGCTGGCATCGAGGCCGGCGGCATCGGCCGCGGGCTGTCGGAGACCGACATCGGTCGCGCCCTGCTGGCCGGCGCCGAACAGTTCGACCGCCGCGCCTATTCCGGCAGCCGCATCCTGCTGCTGGTGTCGGATGGCGCGGCGCAGATCGACGACGAGATGCGCGGCAAGATCCGCCGCGCCTTCGAACGCAACCGCGTCGCCGTCTACTGGGTGTTCATCCGCTCGGCGCTGAGCCTGGGCCTGAACGCCGACGAGAACGACGGCAACGTGCCGGAGGCGGCGCTGCACAAATTCCTGAAATCGACCGGCGTGCCTTACGAGGCGTTCGAAGCCGAGGACCCGGAGGCGGTGCAGCAGGCGGTGGCCGAAGTCGATCGCCAGCAGAATCTGCCGCTCGACTACGTCGAACGCATTCCGCGGCGCGATTTTTCGGGCTGGTGCTTCGCGCTGGCCCTGCTCGCCGGCGCGATCGCACTGGCCTGTCGCCTGATCACGCGGCCGGCATGGAAAGAGGAGTTGCAGTCATGAAGTTGCGCAGTGTCGCGTCCCTGCTCGCCGCGGGCATCGCGGTCAGCATCGCGGTGGCGGCGTGGGAGGGCTACCGCCTGTCCAAGGCCCGCGATTTCAATCGCCTGGTTGACAGCGGCATCGACGCCGCGGCGACCCAGGACACCCCGCAGGCCGAGTTCGCGCGTGCGCTGTCGCTGGCCGCGCGCAACGACTACGAGGGCGCGGTGCGCGCCTACAAGGACCTGTCGCGCAGCAGCGACGGCGATCTGCTGCAGTCGGTGCTGTACAACCTCGGCAATCTGCACCTGCGCGAAGCGCTGCAGTTCGGTCCGGAAAGCATCGGCAAGTCGCTGCCGCTGGCCGAACTGGCCAAGTCGAGCTATCGCGAGCTGCTGCGTCTGAACCCGCAGCACTGGGACGCCAAGTACAACCTCGAACGGGCACTGCGCCTGGCGCCGGAGCGCGAAAGCGCGATCGAGGAAGGGCCGCCGCTGCCGCAGAACAGCGAGCGCGCGGTCACCACGATGAAGGCCTTCACGCTGGGTCTGCCATGATCGCGACGACGCGACAGCTGCTGGCGCGCGCGAACAGCCCGCAGACGCGGCCGCTGACGGTGGCCCTGCTGCTGTTCGCGCTCGCCGCGGTGCTGCCGCCGGTGTCGCTGCCGGGTCGCAGCTACACGCACATGGTGGTGCTGGACATCACGCAGAGCATGAACACGCGTGACTATGAACTGGACGGCAAGCCGGTCGACCGCCTGACCTATGCCAAGCACAGTCTGGCCGAGTCGCTGCGCGCCCTGCCCTGCGGTTCGCGCATCGGCTGGGGCGTGTTCTCAGAGTACCGGCTGCTGGCGCTGATGACGCCGGTCGAGGTGTGCAGCAACTATCACGAACTGCTGGCGACGCTGTCCAGCATCGACGGCCAGATGTCCTGGGCCGGCGCCAGCGAGGTGTCGAAAGGCCTGTTCTCGTCGATCCGTGCATTGAAGGATCTGGAGCAGAAGCCGTCGCTGGTGTTCGTCACCGACGGCCACGAGGCACCACCGCTGCACCCGAAGATACGCCCGTCCTTCGATGGCGAACCGGGCGCGGTGAAGGGGCTGATCGTCGGTACCGGCGGCAGCGCGCTGAGCCCGATCCCGAAATTCGACCCGGACGGCCGACCGCTCGGTTACTGGCGTGCCGACGAGGTATCGCAGACCGACACCGCGACGCGCGGGCGCACCGGTTCGAGCGCCAACGGCGAAGCGATGGTGGATGAGTCAGGCCAATCGGTGGCGCAGCAGGCGGTGGTCGCCGGCACCGAACACCTGTCCAGCCTGAAGTCGCCGCACCTGCGCGAACTGGCGTCGCAGACCGGCATGGCCTATCACACGCTGACCGACGCCGACGGGCTTGCAGCGGCGCTGACCGATCCCGAACTCGGTCGCACGCAGTCGGTGCCGACCCGGCTGGGCTGGCTGCCGGCACTGCTCGGCGTGCTCAGCCTCGCCTGGGGTTTCCGCCCGGATCGTTTCCGGCGCTGAGCCAGCGCCCCGGCCGGCGCCTGCCGGCAGTCGTTGCATATCGCCACACCCCGGATTCCGGCCGGCACCCCGCTCGAATGACAGCGGCACACACGCCCCCGGCAAATCCTTGAATCCGGGATATATCCCCGTTTTGACCGTGAATTCATCCCGACATCGGGGCATCCAGGCTCTTGGTCGGGGGATTCCATCCCGTCGTTGCATTCTGCGATGTATAAGTCCATAACCCGTCAACAGAGAGCTACTTATGGGCTCCGGCGGGGGCCGCCGGTCCGGGCCGTTCAGGCGTGGGCCATTGGGAAAGCAACGAGGAGAAACACCCCATGTCCGTGAAGATGAAACAACTGCCCCTGTGGCTCGCCGCGCTCGCCGTTCCGGGCGCCGCGATGGCCAACGCCGATCTGGCGAAACTGATCAAGGATCCGAAGAACTGGGCCATGCAGGCCGGCAACTTCGAGAACCAGCGCTACAGCACGCTGAACCAGATCAACAAGAAGAACGTCAAGGATCTGAAGGTGGCGTGGACCTTCTCGACCGGCGTGCTGCGCGGTCACGAGGGCGGCCCGCTGGTGATCGGCGGCATGCTGTTCGTGCACTCGCCCTTCCCCAACAAGGTGTTCGCGATCGATCTGGAAACCCAGAAGATCGTCTGGAAGTACGAGCCCAAGCAGGACCCGTCGGTGATTCCGGTGATGTGTTGCGACACGGTGAACCGTGGTCTCGCTTACGCCGAAGGCAAGATCCTGCTGCAGCAGGCCGACACCGTGCTGGTCGCGCTCGACGCCAAGACCGGCAAGAAGCTGTGGGACGTGAAGAACGGCGATCCGAAGATCGGCGAAACCAACACGCAGGCACCGCACGTATTCAAGGACAAGGTGATCACCGGCATTTCCGGCGGCGAATTCGGGGTGCGTGGTCGTGTGACCGCCTACGACCTGAACACCGGCAAGATGGTGTGGAAAGGCTACTCGACCGGCCCCGACGCAGAAATGCTGATGGACCCGGAAAAGTCGATGACCTGGACCAACGGCAAGATGGCGCCGGTGGGCAAGGATTCGTCGCTGAAGACTTGGCAGGGCGACCAGTGGAAGATCGGTGGCGGTTCGACCTGGGGCTGGTACTCGTACGACCCGCAGGAAAACCTGATGTATTACGGTACCGGCAACCCGTCGACGTGGAACCCGTCGCAGCGTCCGGGCGACAACAAGTGGTCGATGACCCTGTGGGCGCGTGACGTCGATACCGGCAAGGTACGCTGGGTCTATCAGATGACCCCGCACGACGAGTGGGACTTCGACGGTGTGAACGAAGTCATCCTGGCCGACATCGACGTCAAGGGCAAGAGGCGCAAGGTCGCCGTTCACTTCGACCGCAACGGCTTCGCCTACACGCTGGACCGCGTGACCGGCGAACTGCTGGTGGCCGAGAAGTTCGACCCGAAGGTTAACTGGGCCACTCACGTCGACATGGTGACGGGTCGCCCGCAGGTGGTCGCCAAGTACTCGACCCGCCTGAACGGCGAGGACGTGAACAGCAAGGGCATCTGCCCGGCCGCGCTCGGCACGAAGGACCAGCAGCCGGCGTCGTTCAACCCGAAGAACGGCCTGTTCTACGTGCCGACCAACCACGTCTGCATGGACTACGAGCCGTTCCGCGTCGAATACACCGCTGGCCAGCCCTATGTCGGCGCGACGCTGTCGATGTACCCGGCCCCGGGCAGCCACGGCGGCATGGGCAACTTCATCACCTGGGACGCCGGCAAGGGCAAGATCGTCCAGTCCAAGCCGGAGAAGTTCTCGGTGTGGTCGGGCACCCTGGTCACGGCCGGCGGCATCGCCTGCTACGGCACGCTCGAGGGCTACCTCAAGTGCGTCGACGCCGACGACATCACGAAGGAACTGTACAAGTTCAAGACCCCGTCCGGCATCATCGGCAACGTGACGACCTGGGAATTCAAGGGCAAGCAGTTCATCGGCATCCTGTCGGGTATCGGTGGCTGGGCCGGTATCGGTCTGGCAGCCGGTCTAGAGAAGTCCACCGACGGTCTGGGCGCAGTCGGCGGCTACGCCGAACTGGCCCAATACACCGAACTGGGTGGCGTCATGACGGTGTTCGCCCTGCCCTGATCCGCTGTCTGTCCTGGACAACCCGCCTCCCCCGGCGGGTCCCTGAACGGCACTTCGCGCAAGCGTGAAGTGCCGTTTTTTTTCGTCCTTTCTGCCTCATTTTTAAGCAACACCAAGTGTTCCATTCCGGAACGTTCCGGCGTCACACAGTGTCGGCGGCGCTGTTGCGCGCTGCAACATCCAGCGATTTTTTCCATGTTGCAGCGCGCCACAAGCAAGGGAGATCATCCCGATCAAACCGCATTCCGACGCGGAAGAGCACTTTCCTAAAATCTCGTCAAGTTTAAAATTTTAAGATCTTGCGGGGAAAACTTCCCGCTGTTCAAAAATCGTGTGCTATATCTTCATTACCTCGACGCCCGGGGGCACTTATGGGCGTCGCAGGGCAACAGCGGCCGGAGCCTTCGACATGGGGTCCGGTCACATTTTGGTAGCAATGAGGAGGAGCCTATGTCTAGCAAGATGAAACAACTGCCCCTGTGGGTCGCCGCACTGGCCATCCCGGGCACTGCGCTCGCTAACGCTGACGTCGCCAAGCTGATCAAAGACCCGAAAAACTGGGCAATGCAAGCTGGCAACTTTGAGAACCAGCGCTACAGCACGCTGAACCAGATCAATAAGAGCAACGTCAAGAACATGAAGGTGGCCTGGACCTTCTCGACCGGCGTTCTGCGCGGTCACGAAGGCGGCCCGCTGGTGATCGGCGACACCCTGTTCGTGCACTCCCCCTTCCCCAACAAGGTTTTCGCAATCGATCTGGAAACCCAGAAGATCAAGTGGAAGTATGAGCCGAAGCAGGATCCGTCCGTGATCCCGGTGATGTGCTGCGACACGGTGAACCGTGGTCTCGCCTACGCCGAAGGCAAGGTGTTCCTGCAGCAGGCAGACACCATGCTGGTCGCACTCGATGCCAAGTCGGGCAAGAAGCTGTGGGAAGTCAAGAACGGCGACCCGAAGGTCGGCGGCACCAACACCAACGCCCCGCACGTGTTCAAGGATAAGGTCATCACCGGTATCTCCGGCGGTGAATTCGGTATCCGCGGCTACGTCGCTGCCTACGACATCAACACCGGCAAGCAGGTGTGGAAGGGCTACAGCACGGGCCCCGACGCAGAAATGCTGATGGATCCGGAAAAGACCATGACCTGGACCAACGGCAAGATGGCGCCGGTGGGCAAGGATTCGTCGCTGAAGACCTGGCAGGGCGACCAGTGGAAGATCGGTGGCGGCACGACCTGGGGCTGGTACTCGTACGACCCGCAAGAGAACCTGATGTACTACGGTTCGGGCAACCCCTCGACCTGGAACCCGTCGCAGCGTCCGGGCGACAACAAGTGGTCGATGACCCTGTGGGCGCGTGATGTCGATACCGGCAAGGCTCGCTGGGTTTACCAGATGACCCCGCACGACGAGTGGGACTTCGACGGCATCAACGAAGTCATCCTGGCTGACGTGGATGTGAAGGGCAAGAAGCGCAAGGTTGCGGTGCACTTCGACCGTAACGGCTTCGCCTACACGATGGACCGCGTGTCCGGCGAACTGCTGGTGGCCGAGAAGTACGATCCGAAGGTGAACTGGGCGACCCACGTCGACATGAACACCGGCCGTCCGCAAGTCGTGGCCAAGTACTCCACCCGTCAGAACGGTGAAGACGTGAACACGAAGGGCGTCTGCCCGGCCGCTCTGGGTACCAAGGACCAGCAACCCGCTGCGTTCAGCCCGAAGAATGGCCTGTTCTACGTGCCGACCAACCACGTCTGCATGGACTACGAGCCGTTCCGCGTTGAGTACACCGCTGGCCAGCCGTACGTCGGCGCCACCCTGTCGATGTTCCCGGCCCCGGGCAGCCACGGCGGCATGGGCAACTTCATCACCTGGGACGCCGGCAAGGGCAAGATCGTCCAGTCCAAGCCGGAGAAGTTCTCGGTGTGGTCGGGTGCTCTGGTCACGGCCGGTGGCATCGCCTGCTACGGCACGCTCGAGGGCTACCTCAAGTGCGTCGATGCTGACGACATCAACAAGGAACTGTTCAAGTTCAAGACGCCGTCCGGCATCATCGGCAACGTCAACACCTGGGAATACAAGGGCAAGCAGTACATCGGCATCCTGTCGGGTATTGGTGGCTGGGCCGGTATCGGTCTGGCAGCCGGTCTCGAGAAGCCGACCGATGGTCTGGGCGCCGTGGGTGGCTACGCCGAACTGGCGAGCTACACCGAACTGGGTGGCACGATGACGGTGTTCGCACTGCCGTAATCTGGCACAGCACAAGGAGGGCGTCTGAGGCGCTCTCCCGTCTGACCCTGAACTGGCACCTCGCGGTAACGCAGGTGCCAGTTTTTTTGCCCGGATGGCACATGAACCGGGCGAACCGGCCTGCCGCCGCCGCTCGTGAGTGCGCCCCGCGCATCGCGCGCGTGGAACAAATCACCGGAATTCACAAAACAAAATCCCCTCGGTCGATGTCAGACTGTCACCTTGAAGGATTGGCGTCAGCCACCCCTTCGATAAAAAAGACATCACGCCATATAGACACGGAGGAGAGACCCCAAGATGAAGTATCGACTGTCCGCTGCCCTCGCCCTGGCCGCCGCCACCGCACTCGCCGCGCCGCTCGCTTCTGCCGAAACTGGCGACGACAAGGTGCTGCGCGTCTGCGCCGACCCGAACAACCTGCCCCTGTCGAACGACAAGGGCGAAGGTTACGAGAACAAGATTGCCGAGCTCCTAGCCAAGGATCTCGGCTACAGCCTCGAGTACGCCTACTTCCCGCACCGCATGGGCTTCGTGCGCATGACGCTGCGCGCCAAGCACGAGAAGATTCCGGGCAAGTACAAGTGCGACCTCATCGTCGGCGTCCCGGTCGGTTTCGACATGGGCGCCACGATCAAGCCCTACTACCGCTCGACCTACGCGATGGTGTTCAAGAAGGGGCGCGGTCTGGACGACGTGAAGGTGCCGGACGACCTGCTCAAGCTGCCGCCTGAAAAACTGTCCAAGCTGAAGTTCGGCGTGTTCTCGCAGACGCCGCCGGTGGACTGGCTGCTGCGCAACAAGCTGTTCGACCAGGCCATCTCCTACCAGCGCCAGTCCGGCGACCCGGGCGCCTACCCGGGCGAAATCGTCGAGAAGGATCTGGTCGCCGACAAGCTGGACGTCGCGATGGCCTGGGGTCCGATCGCCGGCTACTTCGCGAAGAATTCCGGCGCGACTGATCTGGTCACTGTCGGCTTTCCGCCGGAGAACAACGTCAAGTTCGACTACGCGATCACGATGGCGGTGCGTTACGGCGAGAAGGACTGGAAGAACAAGATCGACGAAGCCGTCCAGCGCAACCTGCCGGGCATCCAGGCCATCCTGACCTCCTACGGTGTGCCGCTGATCGACGAATCGCAGGCCAGCCACACCGCGGCGGATCGCTGAGACCCGCCTCGTGTCGATGCACGTCCGGCTGACCGCGACCCTGCTGCTCACCGCCTTGCCGTCGCTGGCCAGCGCGCTGGACCAGCGGGACATCGCGGCGCTGATCAGCCTGCGCCCCAGCGTACTGAAGGTGGAAGCGTCCGATGCCCGCGGTAACGTGGGTGTCGGCACCGGCGTGGCGGTGGCGCCGGGCGTCATCGCCACCGCTTGTCACGTCACCGCCCGGGCAAGCACGCTGCGCGTGGTGTCCAACGGTGAACGCATGCAGGTGAGCAGCCAGCGGGCGATGGTCGCGCGCGACCTGTGCCTGCTCGACGTGCCCGGTGCTGCGCAGGTACCGCCGGTACCGCTGCGTGAAACGCCGCTCAAGCCGGGCGAGGAACTGGTGGCGCTGGGCTACATCCTCGGCGCGGCACCGCGCGTCAGCAACGGAACGGTATTGCGTCTGCATGCGCACGACGGTGCGCAGGTCATTCAGAGCACCACTCCGTTCACGTCGGGCGCCAGCGGCGGTGGCATGTTCGACCGCGACGGCCGCCTGGTAGGCCTGATGACGTTCAAGTTCCGCGCCGGCACCGACAATCAGTTTTCCGTGCCGGTTGCATGGATCGCCGAGGCGCTGAAGCTGCCGCCCGGACCTGAGGTCGCGCCACTCGACGGCCGCCCGTTCTGGGATGCCCCGGAACCGGCACTGCCGCCCTTCCTGCAGACGCTGCGCCTGGAGGCGGAAGGCCGTTGGGCCGACCTGGAACGCCTGGCGCGCGACCTGATCGCCGTCGATCAGCGCAATGCCTCGGCCTGGCACGCGCTCGGCCGGGCACAGGCCGGGCGCGGCATCGACGCGACGGCCGCGTTCGCGCGCGCCGACGCACTCGAAAGCAACAATCCCGTTTTCATCAGCGACCTCGCACTGGCGCAGTACCGGACGAATGATCAGGCCGCCTATGCCAGTGCGCGTGCCCGCCTCGAGCGCATCGCGCCGACCGCCGTCGAGGCGCTCGACGCGCGTGTCAACGCCTGCGCCGGCGGCGCGTCAACAGCTTGCTGAATTCACCCCCAGAACGGGCACAGACCCGGCAATCACGAGGAGTCACCATGAAGTTCCGCCCCACCCTTCCCGCCCTGCTGTTCGCGCTGTTCGCATCGATCGGCATCGCTCACGCAGAGCCGAGCCAGGAAATCACCGAAGCCGAGAAGCAGTTGTTCATGAACGACCAGATGTCGGCGGTGAAAGCTCCGGCCACGCTCAGCTATTCGTTCAAGCGCAGCGGCAGCCAGGAGGCCGCATTCCAGGACACCGTCGAAGTACGCGTCAGCGAGGAAAAAGGCGCCCGCAAGGTAAGCACCAGCTGTCTGAGCGGCGTACGCAAGACCGAAATCCCGGAAATCGACGCAGCCCAGAGCAATCCGGCCCTGATGTGCTTCCTCGAACGCGACATCCGCGAAATGGAACGCCTGACCGGCGGCAAGTCGAACTACTTCCGCAAGCGCATCCGCCTGGCACTGGCCGAAGGACCGAAGGCCACGCCGGTCAAGGTGAGCTTCGGCGGCAAGACGGTGGACGCGAAGGAATATCGCATCACGCCTTACCGCGACGATCCGAACAAGCAGAAGTTTCCGAAATACCTCGGCAAGACCTATATCTTCGTGCTGTCCGACGCCGTACCGGGCGGCATCTACCGCGTGGACACCGTGGTGCCGGATGGCAACAACGTCCTGATCGAGGAAGACATGGTGCTGGCCGGCAGCAAGGGCTGAGCCTGACAGGTGCCGCTCAGGCGTAGCGCGGCACCGCCCCGAGCAGCTGGGCAAACCCGTCGGCCGGCAGCGGCTTCGAGAACAGGTAGCCCTGCATCAGGCCGCAGCGCCGGCTGCACAGGAAGTCGCGCTGTGCAGCCGTTTCCACCCCCTCGGCCACAACGCCCAGACCGAGCGCATTCGCCAGCGCAAGAATGGCTTCGACGATGGACGCGCTGCTGCCGTCTTCCGGCAGATCGCGGACGAAGCTGCGGTCGATCTTCAGCAGGTCGATCGGAAACTGCTTCAGCGTGGACAGCGACGAGTAGCCGGTACCGAAGTCGTCGATCGACAGCTTCAGACCGATCGCCTTCAGCGCGCCCAGCGTCTTCATCGCCGCAGCGGGCTCCTGCATCACGGCGCTCTCGGTCAGCTCGACGTGCAGATAGCTCGACGGCAGGCCGGTCGATTCCAGCGCGTGCGCGATCGACGTGAGCAGCGAATCCGAACGGAAGTTGTGCGCCGACAGATTCACCGCGACGGGCACCACCGGCAAGCCGGCCTGACGCCACTCCGCCATCTGGCGGCAGGCGGTCAGCACCACCCACTCGCCGAGCGGCACGATGAGGCCGGTTTCCTCGGCCACCGGAATGAACTGCACCGGCGACACCATGCCGCGTTGCGGATGTTCCCAACGCAGCAGTGCCTCGGCCGACACGATGCGGCCGCTGCCGGCGTCGACCTGCGGCTGATAATGCAGCGAGAACTGGCCGCTTTCCAGTGCGCGCGCAAGATCCTGCTCCAGCGAAAGCCGCTCGACCGCCTGCTGCTGCATCGCCTCGGTGAAGAATTCGTAGGTGTTGCGCCCGCGCTGCTTGGCCGCGTACATCGCCATGTCGGCGTGACGCAGCAGCGTTTCCGGGTCGGCACCGTTGTCCGGGAAGATGGCGATGCCGATCGACGCGGTCACCACCAGTTCGACGTGGGCCACCTGCAGTGGCCGCCCCAGTTCGGCACAGATGCGCGCCGCCACGCGCGCCGCGTCCTCGGCGCGCGACAGGTCGGTCAGCAGCACGGTGAATTCGTCGCCGCCCAGCCGCGCCACCACCTCTTCGTGCAGCGAATCGTCGTGCGCCACCAGATCGGCGGAGCGGATGGACGCGAGCAGCCGGCTCGCCACCTCGCGCAGTATCTGGTCGCCCAGCGTGTGACCGTAGCTGTCGTTGATGCGCTTCAGACGATCGAGATCGAGGTAGAGCAGCGCGCAGCGCGAGCCGGTGCGCTGCGAGCGCGCCAGCGTGTGGTCCAGCATTTCGCGGAACATCTGGCGGTTGGCCAGCCCGGTCAGGCTGTCGTGATAGGCGAGGAAGCGGATGCGCCGCTGCGCCTGTTCGCGCTCGGTCACGTCCTGCGTGACGCCCTCGATGCGCACCACGCGGCCGAACTCGTCGCGCACCGGCAGCGCCTGCTCGTACAGCGTCACCACGGTGCCCTCGTCGCGCTGCACGCGGAAACTCATCTGGTAGGGCTCGCCCTCGCGGGCGCGTTCCATCGCTTCCCGCAGATGCTGACGGTCCGGGCTGAGCACGCGCGACAGCAGACCGAAGGGCACCTCGTGCAGCGAACTGGGCGTGTCGCCCCACAGGTCGAGGCAGATCCGGCTGCGCTCGCAGCGATCCTGGTCGACATGCCACAGCCAGCCGCCCAGTCTGGCGACGCGCTGCGCGACTGCCAGCCGGCGCTCCGACGTTTCGAGGTCGGCCACGGTGTGGGCCGCACGCAAGGCGTAGCGCACGCGATAGACGAGCAGGGTCCAGTTCAGGGGCTTGGTGACGAAATCGGTGGCGCCCAGCGAGTAGGCGCTGTCGATCGAGTGCGTGTCGTCCATGCCGGTGAGCATGATGATGGGCAGCGAGCGCCCGTGCGGCCGCTCGCGCATCTGTCGGCACACCTCGAAACCGTCGATGCCGCCCAGACTCACGTCGAGCAGCACCAGCGAAAACTCGTGGCGGTCGAACAGTTCGAGCGCCTGTTCACCGTCCGCCGCTTCCATCACCTCGAATCCCGAGGCAATCAGCGCCTCGGCCGCCATCAGGCGGACCATCACATCGTCATCGACCAGCAATATCACTGTCGGCTCCCGTCGAATCCGGCGCGCATGCAGCGCCCTGCGTCGTCATCAAATATTCCAGAGCGCTGCAAGTCTGCAGCAGAATCTGCTCGAATGTGCGCTGTGCCACATCGTCGAACTCGACGCGGCCGGTGCGCGCCGCGTTCTCGATCTCGCGCGCCCTCTCATAGACCAGGCGCGCCCCGAGCGCGCCGCTCGAGCTCTTGAGCCGATGTGCCGCCGCCCGCAGCGCCGGTGCGTCGCCGCTCGCCGCGGCCGTCTGCATCGCCGCCAGGCTGATCGACGACTCACGACGGAACAACGCAGTCATGCGTGTCATCAGCCCCGAACCATTGCTGCGCATGCCGGGCACACTGAATAACTGTACTTCGTCGATCAGGGTCGCCGCCATCGCGCCGGCCATCGGCGTCGCATCGGCCACGCCCTCCTTGCGAACATAGCGCTCCACCATCCTGTTCAGTTCGCGCAGCGGCAGCGGCTTGGGCAGATAATCGTTCATGCCAGCCTCGATACAGCGCTCGCGGTCGCCGCGCAAGGCATTGGCCGTCAGCGCGACGATGGGCACCGGGGTGCGTCCGGCGTCCTGTTCGAATTCGCGGATACGCCGCGTCGCCTGGAAGCCGTCCATGACCGGCATCTGGCAATCCATCAGCACCAGGTCGAACGCGGTCCGCTCGACCGCTTCGCACGCCTCGACGCCGTTGTCCGCGGTGCTTACGCGGTAGCCAAGTTCGCGCAGCATCTCGACCGATATCTCGCGATTGACCGGATGGTCATCCACCAGCAATACGGAAACCGGCCGTGCATCCGGCGCGGCGACCGCTGGGGCGAGATCGGCCGAAACATGGCGCGGCGGCGTGTCGCCGCCCAGGACGGACTGCAGCTCACCGCGCAGCACCGGCTTGCGCAGCGTGGCCATCGGCGGTTCAACGACCTCGGGATCGGCGAAGCCCTGCACGCAGACGAACAGCGGCGGCTCGGCCAGGCGCTGCGCAAGTACGCTGGCCAGCGCGGACGCATCGCCGTCCGGAAGCTTCTGCGCACACAGCACCGCGTCGAACGGCAGGCCGCAGAAGTACGCGTGCATCAGCGCCGCCATCGCACCCTGTGCATCGGAACAGCGCGCGTGCTCGACACCCAGTTCGTCGAGCATGTCCGCCAGCGTCCGCGCAGCGCGCGGCACCGGATCGACGACGAGCACCCGGCGCACCGTGCTCGGCGGCAGCGGCGACGACGAGCGCACGCTGGCGATGTCGAACGGCAGCACGAACCAGAATCGCGTGCCGTAGCGCGGCACGCTGCAGAAGCCGATGGCCCCCTTCTGCAGCAGGATCAGTTCGCGCGTGATCGCCAGCCCGAGACCGGTGCCCCCGTACTGGCGGGTGGTCGAACTGTCGCCCTGCGAGAAGGCCTCGAAGATGTCCGCTTCGGCCACCGCCGGAATGCCAGCGCCGGTATCGATCACATCGACATGAAGCACGGCACGACCGGGCCGTGCCTGCTGGTCGGCGCCGGTGGTCGATACATCGACCAGCACCTCGCCGCTGGCGGTGAACTTCACCGCGTTCGACACCAGGTTCACCAGCACCTGACGCAGCCGGTGCGGATCGCCGATCAGCGCCCGCGGCAGCGTCGGATCGATGCGCAGCGACAGCTCGATGCCACGTGTCCGTGCGCTGTCGGCGAACAGCATGACGACATCCTCGACCACCTGGCGCGGAAAGAACACGACCTTTTCCAGCGTCAGCTTGCCCGCCTCGATCTTGGAGAAGTCGAGCACGTCGTTGATCACGCGCAGCAGTGATTCGGCCGAGCCGGCGATACCTTCGACATAGCGCCGCTGACGGTCGTCGAGCCGGGTGCGTTCGAGCAGACCGGCCATGCCGATGACACCGTTCATCGGCGTGCGGATTTCGTGGCTCATGTTGGCGAGGAAGCGGCTCTTCGCCTCGTTCGCCGCCTCGGCCTGTTCCTTCGCCACCCGCAGCTCGCTGGTGCGCGCTTCGACCTCGCTTTCCAGACGGTCGCGATGGCCACGCAGTTCGGCGTCGCGCAGCGCGATCTCGTGCAGCATTTCGTTGAAGCGATCGGTCAGCTGGCCGATCTCGTCATTGGCCAGGCGCGGCACCGCCACGTCGTAGCGACGCTCGTCGACCACTCGACGCGCCGACGCGATCAAAGCCTGCACCGGGTCGGTCACCCGCCGCTGCATGCCGGCCGACAGCCGGTAGGCGAGCAGGAAGGACAGCGCCGTGGCGATGCCATTGATCAGCATGGTGGTGGCGACCCGGCTCCACAGCGGCAGCAGATCGGCCTCAAGCACGATGACGCCCAGACGCTGATCGTCATCGACCAGCGGCCGCGCGAACAGCAGCCGGGGCGACCACAGCGCACCGATCACCGTCATCTCTTCGATCTGCTGCCCCGGCAGCGGCGGCGGTGCGGAGGGCGGGAAGGCGGCGAAAGGCACGCCGTCGTTCAGCTGTATCCAGGCGCGCGTCACGGCAGTCACGCTGGACACCGCGGACAGCGTGCCGCGCGCCGCGTCCGGGTCGCTGAAGGCGAGTGCCGACGCGCTGTTCGCACCAATGATGCGCGCGGTCGCATCGAGCTGATCGACCAGTCGCTCGCGTTCGCCGATCAGGCCGTTGAGCGAGGTCAGCACGAAATTGATCACCAGCCCGGTCGCCAGCGACAGCAGCAGCACGCGGCGCAACCGGGCGCGCAGCGGCAGGTCGGGCGGCTCGGCGAACAGGCGCAGCCGCTTCATCGGGGCCGTCCTCCGAGATTGCGCGCCAGCTTGAGCAACTGCGAACTGGCTTTCAGATTGGCCCTTTGCAACGCTGCCTGATTGATGTCGAACTGCAGGCGGTCGCCGCTGCGCACGATGCCTATCATGCCGCCGCCATCGACGAAACCGTCGGCGTCGCTGACCGTGAGCACCGCCTGCGCCGGCACCTGTTTCAGCACGGCCACCACCCGTCGATCGCTGCTGTCGCTCAGCACCGCGATGTGGCAACGATCGACCTCCTCGGGCTGCACATGGCGTCTCACCTGGAAGGTGCGGCCGGCGACGGCCCGTCCGTGGAAGGCGCTCAGCGCGTCGCCGATCGCGCCGGCATCGCCGATCACGCAGGCAACGATCTGCGCCAGCGTGCCTTCCTCGGCCGGCCATTCGATGTACTTGGCGAAGTTGAATACGAAGGCGGCCTTCAGCTGCTCCTCCGGCATATGCGGTTGCGCCTGGCCGGACAGCGCACACAGCAGTGCCCCGACGGCACTCACCGAACGCAGGCAGCGCAGAGCCCGGGTGCGCACGCGAGGCGTCATGTCAGAAGGACCAGACCGCCTTCACGTAGGCGCCGCGTTCGATCGCCAGTGAAGAGGACGGCAGCGTGTCCGCCGCGTAGTGCACGCGGCGCGCGTGCAGCAGGTTCTGTCCGACCAGCGACAGTTCGAGGCCGCTTCGCGGCGTCCACGCCAGACGCAGGTCAAGACCGGTGAGCGAAGGAATGTCTGCCGGCTCGACCCGGCTGGTGTGGCGCAGCCAGGCGTCGAACTTCAGGCGCGGCGTCAGGTTCCACAGCGAACGCAGCGAAAGGCGGTGTCGCGCATCGGCGGAGTAGATGAAGAAGTTGGTCAGCGGAATGTCGGCGCGAAAGGTGCGGTCCAGCGCCGTCGAGTCGGTGTAGGTGTAGGCGCCGTGCAGCGACCAGTCGGTGCGCGGGCGATAGTCCGCAGCCAGTTCGAGACCGTGCGCGCGACTGTCGTCGCTGGCGCGCACTTCGAACTCGGCGAGCAGGGTCGGGGCCGGCAACGCGACCACGCCATTGAACACATTGACGTACTCGGCCTGATGGCGGTAACGCGTCGCGAAGGCGGCGACATCCACGGTCAGCGGACCGCTGCGGTAGCGGTAACCGAGCTCCAGCGAAGTGGCGGTTTCGCTGCGCATGTCGCGGCCCCCGCCAGCGCTGCGGATGCGGAAGCCGCCGGCCAGCGGCGGCTGCGGGAAGGGGCCGAGGTCGGCGTTGAAGTCGCGCAGCGCACGCGACGGCTGGCGCGTGGTGCGCGACGCCGCCGCCCAGACGCTGTGCGAGCCGTCCGGCGTGAATATCAGGCGTGCGGTCGGCTGCACTTCCGGTTTGTCCAGATTGCTCTCCTCGACGCGGGCGCCGAGCACCAGGTGCAAACGCTCCGGCAACAGCGTGATGTCGTCCTGCACGAACACGCTGGTCCAGGTGGTGCTGCGGCTCGGCGGCCGGATGAAACCGCCGATCAGCTGCACGTTCAGCTGGTCCGAGGTATGGCGATAGCTGGCGCCCCAGATCACGTCATGACGACCGCCCCGCGGCTCGCGTCGCTGGAAGTCGATGTCCAGCGTATTCCGCGCGTCGTCGATCGGGCCGACCGCGTTGTCGACGGCAAAGCTCGAGTGCGCGTAGGACACCTGCAACGAGTAGTCGGCACCGCTGTCGGCGATGCCGGCGTAACGCATCAGCAGATGGTTTTCCTGCGAATCGAGACGGCCCGGTATCGGCGCACCGCCGAAGGTGTAACGCGTCAGATCGAGTTCCTCGCCATGCCGCGTGCTGCTCGCCCCGGCCTGCAGCGTGAAGATGTGCCCGCCACCAAGCCGGCTTTCCCAGAGCAGGCCGCCGGCGGTGTTGCGTCCGTCGTCGTAGCCGGCCGCGCCATCCGGTCGGTCGCTGGCATCGCTCAGGCGGCGCTTGGCCCAGATGCGTCCGCTGTGGCTGTCGCCGACGCTGAAGCCGTGACGCACGGCGAGCCAGCCGCGCTGTTCCGTGCCCGCCGCGGCGCTGACCAGCGTGCCCTGCGTGTCCTGCGCGCGGCGGGTGATGATGTTGATGACGCCATTCATCGCATTGCTGCCCCACAGCGCGCCGCCCGGCCCACGCACCACTTCGATGCGTTCGACGTCCTCCAGCATCAGTTCGCGGTCTTCCCACACGGTGCCTGAGAACAGCGGCGTATAGACGCTGCGGCCATCGACCAGCACCTGCAGCTTGTCGGCGAAACGGCTGTTGGCACCGCGCAGCGAAATCGCCCAGCTACCGGAGGAAATGCGCCCGACCTGCACGCCCGGCGCCATCTGCAGCGCCTCCGGCACCGATGCTGCACCGGAGCGCTCGATGTCCTCGCGGGAGATGACGAATACGGCCGCTGGCGTGCTGCGCAAGGACTGCGGCTTGCGGGCGGCGGTGGTGACCTTGATCTGCAGCAGGTCTTCCAGCGCCAGCCCGGCCAGGTCGGCGCTCTCGTCATCCGCGGCAGCCACCGACGACGCGCAGCACAGCACGAGCACGCAGGCGCGCACGCGCAGGGAATCAACTCGCGTCGGACGGTGTCTTTTCATGGCTAGGGCTTCTGTTTGCGGCCCCGTCTCCGGACGCGGCTTTATTCTTCATCTGCTTTCGGCATGGAAATGCCCAACTTGAGTGAGCGGCGCGCAGAGCGGGCTAGAATCCCCATTGAAATCCGCGCGCGACCGCCGCACGTGTCAACCCGTACCGAACCGTCCGCACACCATGACCACGAATCCATTGCTCGATTTTTCCGCCCTGCCCCGCTTCGATGCGGTGCAGCCCGAACACGTGGCGCCGGCCATCAGCGAACTGCTCAAGCGCTATCAGGCGCTGATCGACGACCTGACCGCGCGCCCTGAGCAGCCGACCTGGGACAGCTTCGCGGCGCCGATCACCGACATGGGCGAACAGGTGAACCGCGCCTGGGGCGTCGTCGGTCACCTGCACGGCGTCAATGACGTGCCGGCGTGGCGCGAGGCCTACAACGCGACACTGCCCGACATCACCCGCTTCTACAGCGCGCTCGGCCAGAACCTCGCGCTGTTCGCCAAGTACAAGGCGCTGCGCGAATCCGCTGAGTACGCGAAGCTGTCGCCGGCGCGCCAGCGCATCCTCGACAACGAGGTGCGCGATTTCCGCCTGTCCGGCGCCGAGCTCGCCGAAGATCAAAAGCCGCGCTTCAAGGAAATCCAGGAAGAGCTGGCCGCGCTGTCGGCCAAGTTCAGCGAGAACCTGCTCGACGCCACCAACGCCTTCGCCGAATACATCACCGACGAAGCGCTGCTGGCCGGCCTGCCCGAGGACAGCATCGAGGCGGCCCGCGAAGCGGCCCAGCGCGACGAGCGCGATGGCTGGAAGTTCACGCTGCACATGCCGTCCTACCTGCCGGTCATGCAGTACGCCGACAACCGCGAACTGCGCGCCCGCATGTACCGCGCCTACGCCACCCGCGCCTCCGAGTTCGGCGAGGCGGAGCGCGACAACACGCCGCTGATCGCGCGCATCCTCACGCTGCGCGCCGAGGAATCGAAGATGCTGGGCTTCGCCAGCTTCGCCGAACTGTCGCTGGTGCCGAAGATGGCCGACACGCCGGAACAGGTAATGGACTTCCTGCGCGACCTCGCCGGCCGCGCCCGTCCGCACGCGCAACGTGACCTGGATGAGTTGCGCGCCTTCGCCCGCAACGAATTCGGTCTCGACGAGCTGCAACCCTGGGACATGACCTGGGTGTCGGAAAAGCTGCGCGTTCAGCGCTACGACTTCTCCGAACAGGAGGTGAAACAGTACTTCCCCGAGCACAAGGTGCTGGAGGGCCTGTTCCGCGTGGTCGAGGGGCTCTATGGCGTCACCATCAAGTCGGACAGCGCGCCGGTGTGGCACCCGGACGTGCGCTTCTTCCGCATCGAGCGTGCCGGCGGTGAACTGGTCGGCCAGTTCTACCTCGACCTCTATGCACGCGACACCAAGCGCGGCGGCGCCTGGATGGACGAGGCAATCACCCGTCGCACGGTCAGCGGCGGCGTGCAGACGCCGGTCGCATACCTGAACTGCAACTTCCCGTCGCCGGTCGGTGGCAAGCCCGCCACCTTCACTCATGACGACGTGATCACGCTGTTCCACGAAAGCGGCCACGGCCTGCACCACCTGCTCACCCGCGTCGACGACCTGCCGGTGTCCGGCATTCACGGCGTCGAGTGGGATGCGGTCGAGCTGCCCAGCCAGTTCATGGAGAACTTCTGCTGGGAATGGGACGTGCTCTCGGGCATGACCGCCCACGTCGACAGCGGCGAGCCGCTGCCGCGCGCGCTGTACGACAAGATGATCGCCGCCAAGAATTTCCAGAGCGGCATGCAGACGCTGCGCCAGATCGAGTTCTCGCTGTTCGACCTGCGCCTGCACCACGACTTCGTGCCCGGCGGCGACAAGACCCTGCTGCAGCTGCTCGCCGAAGTGCGCGACGAGGTGGCCGTGGTGCGCCCGCCCGAGTGGAACCGCTTCGCCAACAGCTTCAGCCACATCTTCGCCGGCGGCTATGCGGCCGGCTACTACAGCTACAAGTGGGCCGAAGTGCTGTCGGCCGACGCCTTCGAAGCGTTCGAGGAGGCGCGCAGCGTCGCCGGCACCGTGCTCGACACCGCCACCGGCCGCCGCTTCTGGGACGAGATCCTCGCCGTCGGCGGTTCGCGCCCGGCGCTGGAATCGTTCAAGGCCTTCCGCGGCCGCGAACCCAAACCCGACGCGCTGCTGCGTCACAGCGGCATGGTGGCCGCGGCCTGAGGAGAAGATGATGACGCTGCGCAGACTGATCTGCGTGACCATCGCCGGCGCCTTATGCGCCGCGCCGGCCCTGGCCCAGACCTACAAGTGGAAGGACGCCCAGGGCCGCACCCACTACTCGGACACCCCGCCGCCGGCCGACGCGCGCGCAGCGACCGAGAAGAAGCTGCAGCCCAGCGTGGTCGAACAGGGGCTGAGCTATGCCGAACGCGAGGCGATGAAAAATGCGCCGGTCACCGTCTGGCTCGGCAACGAGTGCGACACGCTGTGCGAATCGGCGCAGGCGCTGCTGAAGAACCGCGGCATCGCCTACAGCGAACAGCGCATCACCACCGAAGAGCAGAAGCAAGCCTTCGCCGCCCGCTTCAAGGTGAAGGAAGCCCGCGTGCCCGCCATCGCCGCCGGCGCCGACCAGCTGATGGGCTTCAGCGCCGACGCCTGGACGCGCCTGCTCGACCGCGCCGGCTACCCGGCAAAAGGCAGTGCCAAGCCGCAGGCACCGAAGCCGGCCGCCGCGGCGCCCGAAGCGCCGGAGGGTGCTGCCGCCGAGGGCAACGGCCAGACCGTGGAGCCGCCCGCGCCGCGTTGAAGCGCCCGCCTGGCGCAACTGTTCAGTGCCCGGCGCAGATGGGACAATGCGGCGGCCCTGCGAGGCCTCGCCCGCTCACCGTCTGCCCGCGACACCGATACCGATGAAGATTGCCTGCTGGAACGTCAATTCGCTGAAAGTCCGCCTGCCTCACCTGATCGACTGGCTCGCCGCCGAGCAGCCCGACGTGGTCTGTCTGCAGGAAACCAAGACCGAAGACGCGAACTACCCACGCGCCGAACTCGAGGCGGCCGGTTACCACAGCGCGATCAGCGGCCAGAAAACCTATAACGGTGTGGCCATCCTGTCCAAGCAGCCGGCCGAGGACGTGCAGATCGGCATCCCCGGCTTCGACGACGAACAGAAGCGCGTCATCGCCGCCACGGTCGATGGCGTACGCATCGTGTGCACCTATTTTCCGAACGGCCAGGCGGTCGGCTCGGAAAAGTTCGAATACAAGATGCGCTGGCTGGTCGCGCTGACCGACTGGCTGCGCGACGAACTCGCCCGCCACCCGCAGCTGGCGCTGCTCGGCGACTACAACATCGCGCCCGAGCCGCGCGACGCGCACCCGGACTGGAAGGACGAAATCCATGTATCGCCGCCGGAACGCGCCGCCTTCGCCGGCCTGGTCGCACTCGGTCTGACCGACGCCTTCCGGCTGTTCGAGCAGCCGGAGAAGACCTGGTCATGGTGGGACTACCGCGCCGGCGCCTTCCGCCGCAA
Organism: Methyloversatilis discipulorum; assembly: GCF_000527135.1. Lineage (NCBI taxonomy): Bacteria > Pseudomonadati > Pseudomonadota > Betaproteobacteria > Nitrosomonadales > Sterolibacteriaceae > Methyloversatilis > Methyloversatilis discipulorum. Next base: position 3,868,041 of record NZ_AZUP01000001.1, on the reverse strand, counting down.
TTTCGGCCTGCGCATCGACCACATCCTGCTGTCGGCGCCGCTGGCCGCACGCTGCACTGCCTGCGTCGTCGACAAGGCACCGCGCAAGCTGGAACGCCCGTCCGATCACGCACCGGTCATCGCCACGCTGTCATGAACGGACACACCGACGCCCTCACCGCGATCTATCCGCTGCTCGCCGGTCTGTCGCCCGAGGCGCGCACGTTGATCGAGAAGGAAGGCCGCGCGATGGAGGTGCCGGCCGGCACCCGCATCTTCGACGAGCACCAGCCCTGCGGCGGCTTTCCCTTCGTGCTAGAAGGCCAGGTGAAGGTGGCGAAATCGTCGGCCAACGGCCGCGAACTTCCGCTCTACCGCGTGCATGCCGGCGAAACCTGCGTCATATCGAGCGCCTGCCTGCTCGGCCACATCGACTACAACGCGCACGCCGTCGCCGAAAGCGCAGTCAAGCTGCTGGTGCTGCCGACCTCGCTGTTCGACCGCCTGCTGTCGGAGCCTGCTTTCCGGCAGTTCGTGTTCGGCCTGTTCGCCGAGCGCGTGGCCGAACTGATGCAACTGGTCGAAGCCATCGCCTTCCAGCGCCTCGACCAGCGTCTGGCCGCGCTGCTGCTCGGCCACGGTCAGACCCTGCACACGACGCACCAGCAACTGGCCGACGAACTGGGCAGCGTGCGCGAAATCGTCAGTCGTCTGCTGAAGAGCTTCGCCGAACAGGGCCTGGTCGCGCTCGGCCGCAACCAGATCGACATCCTCGACCCGGCCGGCCTGCGCGCGCTGGCCGCCGAGCGCAAATAGGACGGCACCGCACATGAACAGTACCGCTCTGCCCGACGTGGAGGGCGGCATTTTCGACGCCCACCTGCACATCATCGCCCCCGGTTTTCCGCTCATTCCGAACCAGGGCTATACGCCGGATTTCTTCACCGTCGACGACTACCTCGCCCGCGCAAAACCGCTGGGCATCACCGGCGGCGCCGTCGTATCCGGCAGCTTCCAGGGCTTCGACCAGACCTACCTGCTAGCCGCCCTCGCCCGCCTCGGCCCCGGCTTTGTCGGCGTGACGCAACTGCCGGCCGACACACCGGACGACGTCATCCTCGACCTCGATTCAAAGGGCGTGCGCGCCGTGCGCTTCAACCTGCAGCGCGGCGGCTCCGAAGACGTATCGCACCTCGAACGCATGGCGTTGCGCGTTCATGAACTGTGCGGCTGGCACGTCGAACTCTATGTCGCCAACCGCCACCTCGCCGGCCTGCGCGACCTGCTCGCGCGTCTGCCGAAAGTGTCGATCGATCACCTCGGACTCACCGCCGAAGGCTTCGACGATCTGCTGTGGCTGGTCGAGCGCGGCGTCAAGGTGAAGGCGACGGGCTTCGGGCGCTGTGACTTCGACGTTGCTGAGGCGCTGCGCCGGATCGATACGGTGAATCCGGACGCGTTGATGTTCGGGACGGATTTGCCGTGTACGCGGGCGCCGAGGGTGTTTGAGGAATCGGACATCGCGATGACAAACCGGGCTGTCCAGACGGATGGGATATTCCGGCGGAACGCGATTCGCTGTTATACCTCGGTCTAACTCAAACCCGCGGCGATGAAATCAGCGCGCACCGCGGCAGCGGTTCAGCTCAAGGCCATCTAAAGCCCTTTCAACGGCTCCCATAAGATTCTCAGAGCATAGGACCTCGCCTCATCCTCCGTTTCAGCATCGAACACCTCATAGTCTTCATTCGACAGTAGGCTTCGCCACGAGACCGCGGGATCGCCGAAGCCATGGCGAAGCTCCTCTCTCAGCCTCTCCAACTTCCCGCTGGACTGGGCCGTACGCCGATATATCTTGATCGCAGCGTCCTCGGACAGGCCACTGTCGACGTTGAACACTGTCCTGAGCATATGCACAACGTTTTCGAAGCTATTCATGTCCTTCATTTTGACGTCAGTGCGGAGCAGGGTAGACCGTAATCGTCTCCCATACTTGTTTGCTTGGGTTGAACTCATAGATGCCTTGCGCGCTGCGCAGGTTATCAACTCTCTGGACAGGGCCCATGACTGAGGCGTTAGATCCTTTGTTTGCGGTCGCTCCGATGCGCACATAACCACGCCCGAGGTTACTTCCGAGGTCGCCAACATCGGCTGCGTCGACTCGCACGACCGTCTGGCCTGGCTGCCTGGCAATCGCCCGCTGCAACGCGCCCCCTTCCCGTATGGCTTGATCCGCGAAGATCAACAGATCATCACTGTGAAAGGCCGATGACAGAGGTGGGATTGGTCCCACCGCCGTATTTGGCTTTACTCCCGTTCGTGCGCGAATGGCCAACTGACCATCGGTTACAGAGCCCCCATGAACAGAGAACGCGTGCCCCTCGGGATGTGACGTCAGCGCATCGAGATATTTGTTCTCCCTGCCCGCTACAGCGCTCAACACCTGTCCCGACTTGCTCACCGGAACAGTTGATCCACTGACTAGCCGCAGCAGCTTCTGCCCACCCACCTCAATCACCCGCGCAACGAACTGCCCTGCCTGGGTCGTCAGCACCGCGCCGACGGCCAAGTCCTCCGGGCCCGGCAGCACCAGCGATGCGCCGGCGGCGGACAGCACGACCACCTTGTCGATGTTCTGGGCGGTGTTTGCGCCGACGTAGTGGCTGCTGCCCTGCGGTGAGAACTGGTAGGCCTCGGGGTCGGGGCCGAAGTCCTGGCGCACGACTTCGGCCGACAGGGGGCGCGCCATCAGGCGGTCGTAGAGGGCCAGGTTGTAGGCGATGGCTTCGGCGTTCTGCTGGGCGCCGAGCCAGGGGTTCTCGGGGTCGATGCCGCCCGGAAGCTGCGCGCCCAGGCCGAGAGGCATGGCTTCGGTCATCAGGCGGTAGTAGTCGGTGCAGTAGCCGGTCGTTTCGCACGCGACGCGCGCTTCGGCCAGCGCCTGCTTGTTCGCCTGCGACAGCTGGCCGAAGTCGGCGTCGACCGCTTGCAGGCAGGCGGCATCGCCGCCGCAGGCATTCTTCGCGCTGGCGTAGCGGTCCTGTTCCGGGTGTTTCAGGAAATTGAACAGGGTCACGTTCTGCGCGGCGAAGGCGCCGGCCAGCGGATCGCCGCCGGCGGCATCGGCAACCGCTCCGCCCGCCATCATGCTGAGCGCGGTCAGCAGCGCATGGCCTTGCGCCGTTCCGCTCAGGCCCAGCGCGTCATCGAGCGGACGTTCGATCAGCGTGGCGGTCATTGCGCCCAGTGCGCCCGCCATCGGGTCGCCGCCGCGCGCGGCTTCGGCGAGCGCGCCCAGTGCGCCATGCGCGAGCAGGTGGCCGACGCTGCCGTGCTCGCCGAACACGCCGTCGCCGATCAGGCCTGCACCCAGGGCTGAGGCCTGATTGACGGCCGAGTAGAGCAGCGCGGCTTCAAAGCTGCTGCCGGTCACCTCGCCGATCAGACCGGAGGTCAGCGCTCGTGCGGCGTAGCGCTGCAGGGGATCGTTGAAGGTCGTTCCGGTCCATTGTGCCGATCCGGCACTGAGGCCGGCAGCCAGGCCGCTGTTCAGCGCGTTGCCGATGTCGAGACGACCGCTGGCCACCATCTGGCCAACCGACGACGAGATCGTCTGTGTCACGAAGGCGCTGGCCATGGTGTTGCCGAAACCGGCCGCCCCCGCCGAGGAGGCCGCCGCAAAGGCCGAGCCGGGTGAGGCGAAACTGCCGATGAAGGTGGACACGTCCATGCCTATCATCGAGGCGACCAGGAAGCTGGTCGCCAGCCCCATCACGTCGCTGAAGCCGAAGTCCTTCTCGAAGCGGTAGTGCAGGTCGTCGCGCGCCACATCACGTACGAAGCGACTGCCCAGTTCTTCGGCCAGTTGTGCCTCGAAAGCCGCACTGCGCTGCACGGTGTCTTCCGCGCCGTCGCCGAGCAGACGGAACTCGCCCGACAGCGACTGGATGCGGTCGACGTCGAGCGCCCACTGCGCAGCCTGCATGAAGCCGCCGGCCTGCACCTGGCTGCCTTCGACGATCAGCGTGCCGCCGTCGACCTTGAATTCTTCGTAGTAATAGGCCGAGCGCTTGCGGTTCAGCAGTTCGTCGGCGGTGATCGACAGCGTTCCGTCCGACAGCACGAAGCCGGTGTTGTCGACGGTATTGCCGACGATGACGATGCCGACATCGGCATCGAGCAGGCCGCCTGGAATCACCGCAAGCCGGGATTGCCAGTCCTCCGGCAGATAGATCCACGGGCGAAGTGCGCCATCGCGCTCGACGTACCAGAGGATGGGCGACTTCAGCAGCGTCTGCTGCGCCTCGCCGAGCGCCGACCCCATCGGAATGCCGTGCTCGACGGCGAACGCAAAGCCGTTCGCCGCCAGCAGCGTGCGCTGCTGGGCCTCGGGCGATTGACCGGTCAGCGGGTCCCAGCTCAGCCCGGGCAGTATCCAGCCGCGATGCGTGGTCGCGAGCAGCGCGTTGCGCAGCGCCGCGGCCTCCTCTTCGGGCGTCAGCGCGAACGGCGCGCTGCTGGCGAGGTTCGCCAGCAGCAGACGCATCAGTGCAGCACCGCTGTAATCGCCCGGTGGCACGGCAAGGCTGCCGTGGGCGCCGTAGGCGGCGACATCGATGGCGGCCGGCGGCAGCGACAGCTCGGCGGTACGGTGGTAGTAGTCCGCGACGAGGTCGAAGCCGTTGCGGATGTGGTCGGCGCGGACCGCCATGCTGCCGGCGTGGATGCTGCCGGTATTGACGAAGGAGGACAGCGCTGCCGGAACGTTGTCGTGGCTGCCCGCCCCCTGGTCGATCAGCCGGGCGAGCGAAGCCAGCAAGAGTACTGAGCCATCCACCGACGGCGCCGGGGTAGTCGGCGGGAGCGTTCCTCCACCCGGCGTTCCGCCGGCCCCGCCATCCGGAGGCTGGCCGACGGAAAAGTCCGCCCCCGCCTGGATGATGCCCGGCAGCACGCCCAGTTCGACGCTGCCGGATGCGCTGCGCATCCAGTCGATCGGGTCGAGACAGACGTCGGTACTGGCATCGCCGCAGCTGCCGTCGTCGCCGAACTGAGTGTCCGGATCGATCAGCGAATAGCGGGATGACCAGATCGCGCCGTAGCGCCTGTCTTCGTTCAGGAAGTCGGGCGCGGTGATGTCGATGCGTCCGCCAGCGAGCACGCGCGCGCCGCGATTGACGAAACGCTGCGTGCTGACCGTCAGATCGCGCCCGGCCACCATGGTCGCCGGCGCCGCCGGCTGTTCGATATCGGCGCTGCAGACGCCGGCATACTCGGTGCGGCAGCCGTCGAAGTACTCGTAGGCGACCTCGACACGACGCGTGTCGACCCGCGTTTCGTTGCGCACCTCTTTCGCTACGATGGTCAGATCGCGGCCCGCTTCGATCACCGACGCATTGGCGAAACGCGCGTCGAGCAGCACGTGCAGATCCCGGCCGGCCGCCAGCGTGTCGCGATTGACATAGTCCTCCGTGCCCGACCCGCTCCTGTCTGCGGTGCCGGCGAGCAATTGCGCGCGCAGCGTTTCGTGATCGCTCAGGATGTCCGGCGCGTCGAGCAGGTACAGGTCACTCGCCGCGCGGAACAGCCGTCCGCTCACCTGCGGCGGCTCATGTTCGTCAGGCACCGGCGCGAACAGGAAGAGGTCGCGCCCGGCCGATGCGTTACCGGACGCGGCGGACCGCTGCGGTTCCTGCCACAGGAACAGGTCACGCGCTGCGACCAGCGAGCCGCCCTCGTTGTCGGCCGCATTCACGAACAGATCGAGTCCGGCCGACATCGTGCCGGCGTTCAGCATCTGCACCGGCGCCCGCTCATCATCAATCGCGCGACTGGAATGAGCGCCGGTCAGATGGCGCTGATGGTCGGGCACGCGAACGGATGCTGCGGCGGCGTTCATCGTGCCGCCCGAGCGGATGACGCCCGTGTTCAAGCCCATCCTGAGACCTGACATCGACAGCGCGCCGCCGGCCTCGATGCGCCCGGCGTTGCGCAGCGCCGCCCAGCCGTCCGAGTTGTCGCCAACGAAGCCCAGACCGATGTCGCCCTCTGCGATCAGGCTCGCGGCCGCCGTGAGATCGAGACTGGTGCCGACAAAGCGCAGATGGCGACCTGCCTCGACCGATGCGGACAGTGCCGAGTCCATCGCGCCGATGTTGTAGAACTCGACGTCCCGCCCGGCGTTCACCGCGCCGTCGAGCAGCACGGTCTGGCGCGACGCAATCAGGATGTCGGCGGCTGCGAGCAGCGGCGCGGAGGTACGCACGCCGATGTTCTCGCCCATCGCGATCAGCTGGATGCTGCCGGCGCTGACGGTCTGGCCGATGTCGATGGCGATGAAATCATCGCTGCCCTGCGGATACGCCGCGAGGTCGTCCGGCACCAGCGACATGCTGTCGACCACGGCCCGGCCGGCGAACAGCTTTGCGTCGCCGGTCGTGCGCAGCTCGCCGCGCGTGCGCACGGTCTGCGCGATCAAGTCGATGCGCGCCGCCAGTGCGGCCAATCCGTTGCTGCCGATGTCGATGCGGCCCCCGGTCACGTCGAAGCGCAGAGCCTCGTCCGCCCAGACCGGCCGACCGGTCGTCAGCTGCACATGCGGCGTGCCGATGAATCCGCAGCCGTCACAGGTGATGCCGTTCGGATTGGCAATGATCAGGCGCGCCGGCTGCCCCGCCACCTCGACCTGCCCCAGCAGCGCGCTCGGGCGATTGCCGGTCACCTCGTTGAGGATCAGGCTAGCCGGCACCCCGCCGAGGTTCGTGTTGCCCGGCAACGCACCGGCCAGCGCCGACGTCGCGCCGGTCGGTGCATTGTTCAGCACCAGGCCACGCGCCGGCACATCGAAGGCCGACCAGCGGTTGTGCGATGTGCCGCGCGCATCGGCGGCCACGATGTCGACGACTGACACGCCTCCGACCGTCCCGACGCGCGCCTGCTGATGCGCGGCCGCCGTCGCGTCCGGCGTCAGGTCGGCACGCACAGGCAGCGACGCCACCAGCATGACGACGGACATCCATGCCGACAGGCTGCGACGGATCGAACGCATGTGGGCCTCCTGTCTCACGGTCGCGAGCTCATGGCTTCGCGGACGATTTCCTCACCCAGTGCGCGCGCCTGCGCCAGCGCCGATTCGCGCAGGAAGAGCGCGCGCAGCGTTTCGCGCACGCTTTCGAAAGACGGCCGCTGCGTATCGCGCACCGCTTCGAGCAGCACGAGAGCCCAGCTGTCGGCCAGCGCCAGTGGCTCGCTCAATTCTCCGGGCGCGAGATGCGGCAGCACACGGGCAATCTCCAGCGGCAGACCGTTCGTCTGCCCCAATGTCGGCGGCAAGGCAAAGCCGACCCAACCCAGATCTCCCCCACGCGCAGCCGACGGCACGCGGGACAGTTCGCTGGCAAGGTGCGCGAACGGAACGCCGGCCTGCGCGCGCTCATGCGCCCGCCTCACGGCCGCGGCGTCGTCGCTCTGCAGCAGCCTGATGCGGTACTCCTGCGGTCCCGTCCTCCCGATCAGGTCGCGATAGCGCGCCTGCAGCGCCTGTTCGCTCGGTTCGACGGGCCGGATGCGGCTGCCGACGTAGGCGTCGATCGCCGCCTGCCTCCGGTCGGGGTCGGAAGCGCCGGCGCCATCATCGAAACCGGCTGCCAGCGCGCGCCGCCACAGCAGGTCGTGCGCAAGGGTCTGCGTCGCGGCGGCCGCGGCCGTGCGTTGGTCCGGCGGACTGGCGGCGGACACCGCTACCGCGAATGCCAGCAGCGTGACGCAGATCGAGGTTCGAAGCGGGGTCATCGTGTGCTCCGTGCGCGTCCGTCAGATGGCATAGCCAAGGGCAAAGCGGAAGGTCCATCCGCTGTCGGGAAGCGTTTCGGGGCGGCGCAGTGGTGTGCTGATGACGGCTTCCCAGACGAAGTCCGGTGTGCTGCCACGCACACCGGCTCCGACGCCCGCGAGTGTCATGCGCGGCCCGTCGATCAGCCGCGTCGCCCCTTGATCGAAATGGACGAACGGCGCGCCCACATGCGTGTCGCGGCCGAAAGCGGTCGGGAAGCGCACTTCGCAGCGCAGCAGGTAGCCGGTATCGCCGGCCACCGCCGCCTCGTCAAAGCCGCGCACCGTGTTCAATCCTCCGAGCAGCAACTGTTCTGCGCCGGGCAGGCTGACGCCGGTGCGCTGTACCGTCAGTTGCGACGCGAATTCGACGCGCCCGCGGTCGTCCCGCGCCACGGCCGCAGCGGCCAGCGACCACTTGGCAAACTGGTAGTGGGTGTGACTGGCCGGCAGTCGCTCTGCATCGACCTCGGCGCCGAAGGACCGCAGCCCGACCGACAGCGAAGGTTCTACGAAGTACTGGGCCTGGCCGAAGCGCCCGGTGCGGCTCCAGGCAAGGCGCGCCACGGTGCTGCGCCGGGTGTCGAGTTCGATCGGTCCGAGCGTGCGTGCGATGCGCGTGCGCTGGACGCTCAGATCGAGCGCATCGCGTCGCTCTGCGTCGAGCGCGAGCACCAGGTTCCAGCCGATAACGGCAGTCCGTGCCGAGCTGTCGAAGGACAGCCCGGCGAGCGTGCTGTCCGAACTGGAGCCGGACAGCGTCGCCGACCAGGTGTTGAAGCCATCGGGCACCGACAGCGACGCCAGCAGGGCCTCACTGTGGGCGCTGCGCAGATGCATGAGCTGGATGTCCTCGAACAGTCCGAGGCGATTGCCGAAACGCAGGCCTACGCGGGCGCGGCCGGTTCCGGTCGACCGCGTACCCAGGTTGTCGGCGCCGATGGAGACCGAGGTGCTCCGTACGCGCGGCAGCGCGAGGTCGATCACGCTTCCGCCGTCCTGCGCTCCCGGCAGCACACGCACCTGAGCCTGCATCATGCGGAGCCGGTTGATCTGCTGTATGCCCTGTTCGAGCGCCTCCTGCGTCAATACGTCACCGGCAGCCAGCGGAAAGGCCCGGGCCACTGCCGACGGTGGCGCGTCGTTCGAGCGGATGGCCTCGACACGGCCGGGTACCACCCCGATACGGAGCAGGCTTCGCGCGGGGTCGAGGGTGACCAGACGGGACCGGCTGGTGATCCAGCCCGCCTCGACCAGCCGGGCGTCCACGCGGCGAAGCAGCAGCGCGATGCGCCGTACGCCGAGCGACACGGAGGAGAACTCGTCGGTGAGCGAGGCCAGCGCATGCGCCGGCAGCAGGCCTGCGGCGTCGATCTCTATCGATGGCCGCTCGATTACGACGCCGTCCTCGGCGACCGAATCGGGCCGCACGTTCAGCGCCGGAGCGGGTGCGTCTGCAGGGGGCAGTGCGTCGCGTTCCAGTCGCGAGCGCTCCGCAGCCTGCCGCTGTTCGTCGAGCAGGCGCTCGGCCGGCTCGCGCGCCAGCACCGGGAGCGTGCCGAGCAGGGCAAGGGCGCAGCAGACGATGCGGTGGGCGAGCGACATGTCCGGCGGCGACCTCGTTCACGATGATCGCGCAACTATCCCTATGTCATTTTCCGATGTCAACAGCCCTGTGCGGACAACCGCCGGGGCCCTGCGCGCGCTGTGTAACCTGGGTCACTGAAGGCCGATGGCTCCGCGCGGACCATGACGTCACACCTTACTTACTCGGGAGAACGATCATGAAAAGCAATGTGGGCGGCATCGACAAGATCCTGCGCATCGTCGTCGGCGTCGCGCTGATCGCGCTGGCGGCCATGGGCCAGATCGGCGTGTGGGGCTATATCGGCGTGGTACCGCTGCTGACCGGGCTGTTCAATTTCTGCCCGGTCTATCCGCTACTGGGCATCAGCACCTGCGGCATCCGCAAGGACGCCTGAGGATCTCAGCGGCGTTCGCTGCAGTAGTTGGCGATACGCACGTAGTCGGCGACTTCGAGGGTTTCGCCGCGGCGTGACGGGTCGATGCCCAGTGCGTCCCAGTCCGCCGTATCGAGGTGCTCGCGCAGCGTGTTGCGCAGCGTCTTGCGGCGCTGGCCGAAGGCGGCCTTGACGATGGCCGACATCAGCAGCGGATCGCGCGCGGTCAGCTGTTCGACCGGGCGCGGGCGCAGATGCACGATGGCCGACATCACCTTAGGCGCCGGCCTGAAGGCGCCCGGCGGCACGTCGAACAGGTGGGCGCATTCGAAGCGGTACTGCAGCATGACCGACAGCCGGCCGTACTCGTCGGTGTCCGGAGCAGCGACGATGCGATCCACCACCTCCTTCTGCAGCATGAAGGTCATGTCGCGCACATGCTCGGCGTGCTCGGCGAGGTGGAACAGCAACGGGCTGGAAATGTTGTACGGCAGGTTGCCGATCACCCGCACGTCGTCACCCAGCGCGCCGAAATCGAATTTCAGCGCGTCGGTTTCGTGTATTTCCAGCTTGGGCGCCAGATCGCCCTCGCGCAGGCGCTGCGCGAGGTCACGGTCGATCTCGACCACGTGCAGGCGGTCGATCCGCTCGGTCACCGGCCGCGTCATCGCGCCGAGGCCGGGGCCGATCTCCACCATCACCTGATCGGGCTTCGGATCGATGGCCGCGACGATCTTGCGGATGATGTTGCCGTCGACCAGGAAGTTCTGACCGAAGCGCTTGCGGGCGCGGTGCTGTTCCATCAGTGCCGGCTCATCGCAATGGCGGCATCCACCGCCTCGATCAGACTGCCGGGGTCGGCGCGGCCGCTGCCGGCCAGGTCGAGTGCGGTGCCGTGATCGACCGAGGTACGGACGATGGGCAGCCCCAGCGTGATGTTGATGCCGTGACCGAAGGTGGCGTACTTCAGCACCGGCAGGCCCTGGTCGTGGAACATCGCCAGCACCGCGTCGGCGCCATCGAGATGGCGCGGCACGAACAGCGTGTCGGCCGGTAGCGGGCCTTCGAGGTCCAGCCCCTCGGCGCGCAGCGCGTCGAGCACCGGCGCAATCACGTCGATCTCCTCGCGCCCCATGTGGCCGCCCTCCCCGGCGTGCGGATTGAGGCCGGCGACGACGATGTGCGGGCGGGCGATGCCGAAGCGGGTGCGCAGGTCGGCATCGAGGATGCGCAGCGTCTGCGTCAGCGATTCACGGGTGATGGCGGCCGGCACGGCCGTCAGCGGCAGATGCGTGGTGGCCAGCGCAACGCGCAGCCAGGGGCCGTCGGCGTTCGCGCCGGTACGGCCGGCCAGCATCATGACGACGCGCGGCGTGCCGGTGCTGTCGGCCAGGTATTCGGTGTGACCGGAAAAGGGCACGCCGGCGTCGTTGATGACGCCCTTGTGCAGCGGTGCCGTGACCATGGCGGCGAACTCGCCGCTGACGCAGCCGTCGCGCGCGCGGTCGAGCAGCGACAGTACGTAGCGGGCGTTGGCGACGTCGAGTCGCCCGGCGACCGACGGCACGGCCAGCGGCAGGTGCAGCACTTCGAGCGCACCGTCGTCGGCGTCGCTTGCCGGGTCATACGCGCGCAGTCGCACCTGCAGGCCGGCCGCCCGCGCGCGCTCGGCGATCAGGCCGGCGTCGCCAAGCACCACCAGTCGGGCGGCGAAGCGTCGGCCGCTCAGGGCCGCGCACAGTTCGGGCCCGACCCCGGCCGGTTCGCCGCTGGTGACTGCGATGCGGGGCCGGTTCACCGCGCTCTCATCGCTCGTCGTTCAGACGGATTTCGACGTAAGCGCGATCGCGCAGCTGACGCACCCAGTCCTGATAGACCTCTTCCGCCTTGCGCTCGCGCAGCGCGAGGCGGGCGGCGGCACGCTGACGTTCGGTCGACACGTCCTCCACCCGGCGCTCGACCACCTGGATCAGATGCCAGCCGAAGGGCGACTGCACCGGTTCGCTCGTCTTGCCCGGTTCAAGCGCGTTCATCACCTTCTCGAACTCGGGCACCGTGTCGCCCGGGTAGAGCCAGCCGAGATCGCCGCCCTTGGCGGCCGACAGATCCTGCGAGTTGGAACGTGCCAGTTCCTCGAAATCGCCACCGTTGTCCAGGCGCTCCTTGATGCTGATCAGGCGGCGACGCGCCTCGGCGTCATTCACCACTTCCGAGGTCTTGATCAGGATGTGGCGGGCGCGCGTCTGACTGACGCGCGCATCGCCGGCGCCCTCGCCGCCGCGCTTGTCGACCAGCTTCATGATGTGAAAACCGGCCGGGCTGCGCATCACCTCGCTCACCTGCCCCGGCTTCAGATTGGGCAGCATGTCGGCGAACAGCTGCGGCAGGCGGTCGAGCGGGCGCCAGCCCAGGCTGCCGCCGGACAGCGCGTCCGGCGCATCGGAATACGAAGCCGCAACGCGGGCGAAATCCTCGCCCTTGGCCAGCTGCTCCATTGCCGCGTCGGCGCGTGCCTTCAAGCGCAGCAGCGTCTCCGGGCTCGCCCCTTCGGGTACGCGCAGCAGGATGTGCGACACATTGAATTCTTCGCGCTGGTCGGCCTTGCGCTCCGGGTTGGCGAGATAGTTGTCGATCTCGCCCTCGGTCACCACAACGCGGCTTTCGACCTCGCGGTCACGCAGGCGGCTGAGGATGATTTCCTTACGGATGTCTTCGCGGAAGCGCGGCCACGGTATGCCGTCGCGCTCGACCGCCGAACGCAGCTGGGTCGCATTCATGTTGTTGCTCTCGGCGATGCGTCCGAGCGCCGCTTCGAGCATGCGGTCGTCGATGCGCATCTGCGTCTCTTCCGCATGCTGCAGCTGCACCTTCTCGTAAATCATCCGCTCCAGCACCTGGCGCTCGAAGTCCTCGCGCGGTGGCGGCGTCACGTTGCGACCGCGCAGCTGGGCGATGGCCTGGTCGGTACGCGAGCGCAGTTCGAACAGGGTGATCGCGTCGCTATTGACCACGGCAACGATTCGATCGACCTCGACCACGTCGGAGGGCTCTGCCTGGCCGTTCGGCTGGGCCTGCGCCACTGCCGCGCCGAGAAAGCCCAGAACGGCCAGCAGGCAGGCCGGAATCAGTTTGTTCAGCATTGGATAAGTCCGTCAGAAATCGTCGCCGAAAATCGGGTCGGCGGCACTCTGGTTGATCTGGCCGTAGCCGGGAATGCTGCGCTTGAGTGCATCGAGCGGGTTGGAACCGATGCGCGAAAAGTCGTTGAGTTCGAGCTGGAAGAACAGCGCGGTGCGGGTACGTTGCACATTAGTGGCGATACGCTGGAACACGAAGCGGCCGACCCAGCAGCCGCCGTTGTACTCGAAACCGGCCAGCCCTTCGACCAGTCGCCGCTCGGCGATCGAATAGTTGTGGCGCGCCACAGCGTACCAGCGGTTGGTCAGCGGCCACTGCGCCGACAGGTCGAGATCACGCACGTCTCCAATCGTGGTCGAGGCGCGGCGGAAACGGTAGGACGCGTTCAGCACCTGCGCCTCACGCGGATTCCAGCGCATGGTCAGGTTGTAGCGCTCGGTCTGTGAAAGGTCGGTGTTGTACTGCACGGCCGCATCGACCCAGGTCTTCGGCAGCAACTCGCCGGACACCGCGGCCAGCGTGCTGGCGACGCGCTCGGTACGGGGCGTGCCGCCGGGCAGGGTGACCAGCTGGTCGCTGAAGTAGAAGCGCTGCCCCAGCGCGAGTCGGGCACGCTCAGCGCCATTGACCGGATCAATGAAACGCGAGATCGCGGCCGTCGTGACCTGATTGCTGTCGGCGATGCGGTCCTGACCGACGAACACGTTCTCCGAGAAGATCTGCGCGAAGTTGAAGTCGGCCAGCGCACTGTCGAACACCGGATACTTCGACTGGTCCTTGTAGGTCGACAGCACGTAGTACATGCGCGGTTCGAAGGTTTGTATGAAGCCCTGACCGAACAGGTCGGAATCGCGCTCGAAGACAGTGCCGGCATCGAGACTGAAGATCGGGATCGAGCGCGACAACGAGGTCGACTGCGCTGCGTTCGCGGTTCCGCGATCGAGATCGTAATTGCTCAGATGCACGCCGACCTTCGGCGTGATGAACATGTAGGAGTTGCGCATCGGCAGCGACAGCTGCGGATAGACGACGGCGCGGCGCCCCTGGTCGCGCGTCACATCGTCGATGCGGAAATCGGTGTAGTTGGCCAGCGTGCTGAACACCAGCCCGCCCGGCAGGTCGGAACGCAGCGCATTGAACGTGACCGAGGGCATCTGGCGGTAGATGTCGGGCCGGTTGGCCAGCGACTGGTACTCGGACGCCTTGGCACTCAGCGTCCACCAGTCCCCGGCATACGACAGCGATCCCTCGCGCGGCAGATAGCTGATCGACGTGATGGCGAGGCGCGAGCCCAAGTCCGTGTAGTAATCGCGGTCCGATACCGAGTTGATGTTCAGCGAGCCCGTCATGCGCTCATTGAACTGTTGCGCGTGCTGGAAGCTGAAGGCATACCGGTCGCGCTCGGCGATACGATCGCTCGGCAGGTAATCGAGCCGCATCTTGCCGGCGTAGTCTTCCTGCAGATAGCGGAACTCGTTGCTGAACATCAGGCCACGCGTACCGAGCACGCGCAGGCCTATCGTGGCGTCCATGTTCGGCGCGATATTCCAGTAGTACGGCATCAGCAGGTCGATACCGGTACGGTTGGTCACGCCGAAGGTGGGCGTCAGGAAACCCGACTTGCGGCGATTGTTCAGCGAGAAATCAAGCCAGGGCGAATACAGCACCGGTACGCCCTTGAAGATGATCTTGCCATTGCGGCCCTCGCCCTCTTCCGACTCGAAGTCGAGATTGAGGGTATCGACCTGGGCATACCAGTCCGGCGTGTCCGGGCCGCAGGTCGAGTAGGTCGCGTTCTCCATCCGGATGCGGTTCTCGCCGAGAAACTCCATCACATCGGCTTCACCGCGGCCGGTGGTGGTGCGCAGGTTCTCGCCGGTCTGCAGATTTCGCCGCACGGTGTAGCGCGGCTTGTCGAACACGCCCTCACTGCGCGTCAACTGGTAACGGAGGGACGGGCCCTCGACCACGTCCTCGCCGCGCACCAGGCGCACATTGCCCTGCGCCCGCAGTTCGTCGGTCGGCGGCTCATAGACGATGGAATCGGCGGTCAGCGAAGTGGTCGCGCGCCGCAGTTCGGCCGCACCTTCGGCACGCATCACGGCGTCGGTGGTGCCGTCCAGCTGGTCGGCGGCGATCAGCGTCGCGCGCGACTCGGGGTGGCGCTCGACGTATTCCGACAGCGTGATCGCGCCCTTGAGCATGCGCGTCTCGTCGTCCTCCGGAACCTGCGGCGGCAGCGCGCCGGTGACGTCCGCTTCCTGCGCGGCCGGCGCACCGGCGATGACGGTCTCGCCGGTCTGACCGGCCGGCACACGCCGACGCGCCACCGGTGGCGTGCCCATCAGCGATCTGTCAACCTTGAGCGGCGGCATGTTGCGCGCCGTCGTCACGTTGCGGTAGGGCGGCGCCTCGTCAAGCGCGGCCTGGCCGGTCGCCGGCGCTGCACGCCCTCCGGGGGGCGCCTTGACCAGCGAACGGTCCACCTTCAGCGGCGGCAGATTGCGGGCATTCGACGTCGTCGCCGGTGCGACAGGCGCAGCGGCCGGTGCAGCCTGCTTGACGGGAGCCGGCGCCGCCTTCAGGGCTGGTGCCGGAGTCGGGACGGGCGCTGGCGCCGCTTCGACGGCAACAGGTGCCTCAGCCGCCGGCTGTCCCGGCGTCGCCACCGGAAACACTTCCACGCCCGGTGCAGCGGCCGGCGTCTCGGCCGTCGCCGCAGCGCCGCCGGTCGCGGCCGGCTGCGTCGGCGCAGCGGCCGGCTTGGCGGCGCCCGTCTTGGCCGGCCGCTGCGACGGCGGCACCAGGGACGGATCGACCTTCAGCGACGGAAGTGCATCGGCCGCCTGCGCGCCGCAGGCCATCCAGGCCAGATAGAGAATGACGGAACGCCTGAGCACGAATGAGAGGGCTGGAAGCGGGCTGATCGCGGGTTGAACTCCGGCTTTCGCGCCCGGGCGACGGATCGCCGGCTTGCACGCAGCCGCGTTATAGAATCGCGCATCTTATCAAACGCGACCCGGTTGCCGGCCGGCGATGGCAACAATTTGCAGATCGCGACGCCGGCCCGCCGTCCGGCCACCCCGAACCGACCGAACATGACCCAAGATCCGCGCCTCGACGCGCTCACTGCCTGGCTGCAGGCGCAGTTTCCCGGCCAGACGCTCGACATCCGCCCGGCCTCGGCCGACGCCAGCTTCCGCCGCTACTTCCGCGTCACGCTGGCCGACGGCAGCACCCACATCGCGATGGACGCGCCACCGCCGCAGGAAGACTGCCGCCCCTTCGTCGCCGTGCAGGCGCTGTTCGAGGCAGCCGGCGCCCATGTGCCTGCGCTGCGCGCGCAGGACGTTGAAAAGGGTTTCCTGCTGCTATCCGACCTCGGCAGCACCACCTATCTTGATGTGCTCGACGCGGAAAACGCCCCCGCGCTCTATTTCGACGCCACCACCGCGTTGATCGCCATGCAGAAGGCCAGCCGGCCCGGCGTGCTGCCCGAGTACGACCGCGACCGCCTGCTGGCGGAGATGGAACTGTTCCCGGTGTGGTACGTCGGTCGTCACCTGAAGACCGAACTGTCGGAGGCCGAAACGACGGCGCTGTACGAGGTGTTCGACCGCATCCTCGACGTGAATCTGGCCGAGCCGCAGGTGTTCGTGCACCGCGACTACCACAGCCGCAACCTGATGGTGACGATGCCCAACCCGGGCGTGCTCGATTTCCAGGACGCAGTCTACGGTCCGATCAGCTACGACCTGGTCAGCCTGTTCAAGGACGCCTACATCGCTTGGGAAGAGGAACAGACGCTGGACTGGCTCATCCGCTACTGGCAGGACGCGAAACGCGCCGGTCTGCCGGTGCGCGAGGACTTCGCCGACTTCCACCGCGATTACGAGTTCATGGGCGCGCAGCGCCACCTGAAGGTACTGGGCATCTTCGCCCGCCTGTACCACCGCGACGGCAAGGACGGCTATCTGAAGGATATGCCGCGCGTACTGAACCACCTGCGCGCCACCGTCCGCCGCTACCGCGATCTCGCACCGCTGGCGAAACTGCTGGACCGGCTCGAAGGCGTGACGCCGCAGGTCGGCTACACCTTCTGATGAAGGCCATCATCCTCGCCGCCGGCCGCGGCGAGCGCATGCGCCCACTGACCGATCACCTGCCGAAGCCGCTGCTCGAAGTCGGCGGCCGGCCGCTCATCGTCTGGCACATCGAAGCACTGCGGGCGGCCGGCGTCACCGACCTCGTGATCAACCACGCCCACCTCGGCCACAAGCTGGTCGAGGCACTGGGCGACGGCGGTGCGCTCGGCGTGCGCATCGCCTGGTCGGCCGAGCCCGAAGGCGCGCTGGAGACCGCCGGCGGCATCGCGCACGCGCGCCAGCTGCTCGGCGATGCGCCCTTCGTAGTCGTCAATGGCGACATCTGGTGCGACGCCGACTTCACGGCGCTCGCGCGCGCGGCATCGGCGCTGCGCGCCGACGGCGACCTCGCCCATCTGCTGCTGGTTCCGAACCCGGCGCACAACCCGGGTGGCGACTTCGTGTTGCGTGACGACCGCGTACTCGATGAGAACGACGGCCGGCTCACCTTCTCCGGCATCGGCGCCTATCACCCGTCGCTGTTCGACGGCCTCGATCCGGACGCGCCGGCCAAGCTCGCACCACTGCTGCGGGCAGCGATGCGCGAAGGCCGCGTCAGCGGCGCACTGCACCGCGGCCACTGGCACGACGTCGGTACGCCGCAGCGGCTGGCCGAGGTCGACGCGCTGGCGCGCAAGGCGGGCTGAAACCGATCAGGCGGCCAGCGGCAGACGTAGATCGATGTGCATGCCGCCACCGTCCGCATCGCGCAATTCGATGTCGCCGCCCAAGCGCTCGACCACCTCGCGCACGATGGCCAGACCCAGCCCGGTGCCGCTGCCCGCCGATCCGGGAATGCGGAAATACGGCTCGAACACGCGCTCGCGCAGTTCAGGCGGGATACCCGGCCCGGCATCGATGACGGCCAGGCGTGCCACGTCTCCGTCGCGCGCCAGGCGCACGGTGATGGTCGTCCCCGGTGGTGCGTAACGCTGCGCGTTGTCGATCAGGTTGCCCGCCATGCTGGACAGGCCTGTGGGGTCAGCCCGCATGATCAGCGGATCTTCGCAGCTTTCGAAGGCCAGCAGATGGCCGCTCGATTCGCAGGCCGGCAGCCGCTGCGCCACCGCGTCGGACACCACGTCGCGCAGAGACACTGCCATGTCGTGCGTGGCGCGGCCGGCGCGGCTGTGCGCCAGCATCTGTTCGGCCAGATGCACAGTGCGCGCCACCCCTTCGAGCAGGCTGTCGAGCGACTTGTCGCGCTGCATCGCGTCTTCCGCGCGGCGGGCGTTCTGCGCGTGGATGCGCAGCGCGGCCAGCGGCGTGCGCAACTCGTGCGCGGCGGAATCGATGAAGCGCCGCTCGCGCTCCAGCGTGCTGCGCACCCGTTCGAACAGCGCATTCAGCGCGCTGAGCACCGGCGCCATTTCCCGCGGCACGCGCGACAGCGTCAGAGGCTGATCGTCCTGCGGGCGGCGAGCGGCGATGCGCTCGGCCATTTCCGACAGCGGCGCCAGACCGTAGCCGATCAGCAGCGCGTTCAGCAGCAATACGACCAGCAGGCCGACCAGCAGCGGCGCGCCGGTGGCCCAGCCCAGCTTGGCCGTCAGTTCGGCGCGTGCATCGGTGCGCTCGGCCACCTGCACCCACACCTCGCCGGCCTGCAGTACGAACACGCGCCACATGCCGTCGTCGAGGTCGTGATCGCTGAAGCCGGCCTTCATCGGCGCGAACGGTCTTTCCGGTGCCGACGACGAGCGCGCCAACAGGCGATGGGCGGCGCCGCCGGAATCCGCACTCCAGACCTGATAGGCGATATGCGTTTCGTACTCGTGTCCGAGCGGCGTTTCCACGTCGTGATGACCGAACAGCCACTCCTGCAGTATCCACAGCAGTGCGAAACCCGGCTTTCCGGCCAGTTCGGCGTCGTGCTCGTGCGCCATGTCGGCCAGCGGCTCCGGCAGCGACATGACCAGCGGTGCATTGATGGTGGCGTGCTCGACCTGTTGCGCGAGCAGGCTTTCGAGCACCCGCGCCGAGGTGGCGAGACGGGCGTCGAACAGTTCGTCGGCCTCGTCCTGCCCGGCCATCACCGCGAGTACCGCGGTGGTGCCGATCACGCACAGCAGGATGAGGGCGCTGCCGGCCAGCAGCAGCGCCCGTATCGACATGCCGCGGAACGGCCGCATCACTTGCCCTGCCGAGTTGCCGGCAGCGGGTCGATCACGTAGCCGACACCGCGCACGGTGCGTATCAGTTCGGGGTGGAATTTCTTGCGCAGATTGTGGATGTGCACGTCCAGCGCATTGCTTTCGAGGTCGCTGTCCCAGCCGTAGATGTTCTCCACCAGTTGCTGCCGGCTCAGCACGTGGCCGATGTTCTCCAGCAGGCGACGCAGCACCATGAACTCGCGCCGCTGCAGTTCGACCGGCCGGTCGTCGATGCTCACCGTCAGGCCTGCCGTATCCAGCGTGATGCTGCCGTAGCGAATCAGGTTGACGACGGTGCCGCGGGTGCGTCGTTCGAGCACCCGCAGCCGGGCCAGCAGTTCGTCGAGGTCGAAGGGCTTGGTCAGGTAGTCGTCGGCGCCGGCGTCCAGCCCGCCGATGCGCTGCGCCGTCGTGTCACGGGCGCTGAGCACCAGCACCGGCGTCGTGACGCCCGCCTCGCGCGCGCGCCGCAGCACGTCCATGCCGTCGAGCCGTGGCAGGCCGAGATCGAGCACCGCCATGTCGACGCCGCCGCCGCGCAGCGCGGCCAGCGCCTGTGCGCCGTCGCGCACCCACTCGACCGTGTA
Source organism: Methyloversatilis discipulorum (assembly GCF_000527135.1). Taxonomy (NCBI): domain Bacteria; kingdom Pseudomonadati; phylum Pseudomonadota; class Betaproteobacteria; order Nitrosomonadales; family Sterolibacteriaceae; genus Methyloversatilis; species Methyloversatilis discipulorum. The sequence continues at coordinate 3,848,248 of NZ_AZUP01000001.1, read as the reverse complement.
GCGCGCGCGTTCGAGCGCATCGCGGATGCCGGCCCCCAGCAACTCGTCGTCTTCAACCAGCAGAACCTTCATCGGTCTGGACACGCCGTAACGGAAAGCCGTCATTGTCGCTCCAGGCGGACGTTCGTGCAGTACATCGACCTACTTCAGCTTCTCGCGCACCTTGACCAGCAGCGCCTCGATCTCCTTGCGCCGCCCTTCGTCAGCCAGCGGACGGTTCGGGCGGGCCGGCGCCTGCAGCGCCGCCTCGAGCGAGGTGCGTGCCTTCTCGTACTCGCCGTTGCGGTACAGGAAGTCGCCCATGAAGTAGTTGCTGTCGATGCCCTTCGGATTGATGGTCAGCGCCTTGGTCAGCAGTTCGCGCGCCTTGTCCTTGTCGCCGAAGCCGATCGGCCAGCCCGGCACCTGGTAGTAGAGCGAACCCAGGCTGGTGTAGGCCGATCCGTCGAGCGCGTTCGGGTTCTTGGCCAGCGCTTTTTCCAGCGCCGAGCGCGCGTCCTTGACCAGCGACAGCGCACCCAGCCCGCCCTTCGCGCCAGCGTGGCTGGCGACGATGATTCCGTACCAGATGTCCGCTTCGGCGCGGTCCGGATGTTCGGCGCGCACCGCCGCCGCTTCCTTGCTCAGCGCCTCGAAAGCCTGTTCCTGCTTGTCGGCCGGTTGCCGGTACTTGATCTGTTCCCACTCGGTCTGCAGCTTGGCGACCGACTCGTCCACACCGGCGAAGGCCGGTGCAATGACCAGTGCTGCGAACAACGCGCACGAGGCGCGAAAGAATGCGTTCACGATTTGACTCCCTGTTGTGCGTGACGACGGATGACGGACAGCTGCTTCGCCAGGCTGGAATCGACCAGCGAAGGCAGCAGGCGGTTGATGCGGACGAACAGCTTTTCGGGCCAGCCCAGATGGCGCTCGGCACGCGCGCCGTCGAGCAGCTTCAGCAATTCGGCGGCAACGTGTTCGGGGGTATCGCTGGCGACGCCCAGTTCGGCGTTCAGTGCCATCTGCGCCGGACTGTTCAGCGCGGTACGGGTGGCGCGCGGCGCCAGGTAGCGCAGCTGCACGCGGCTGCCCGCCAGTTCGCGGCGCAGCGCTTCGGTGAAGCCGCGCAGCGCGAACTTGCTGGCGCAGTAGGCGACGCTGCCCGGGTGACCGATGTCGCCGAGGATGGAGCCGACATTGACCACCTGCGCCCGCTGCTGCCGGTGCAGCGCCGGCAGCAGCGCGTGCGTCAGCAGCATCGGCGCGACAACATTGGTATGCACGATGCGCTCGATCTGCGCGTCCGACTGGTCCTCGAACCAGGCCAGTTCGCTGACGCCGGCATTGTTGATGAGCAGGTCGGGCCCGCCGGGCAGCGTCTCGGCGGCGATCACCACGGCAGCGCGCCCTGCGGCCGTGCCGAGATCGGCAGCAACGGTACGCACCTGCGTGCCGGGCGTCCGGCGCACCAGGTCGTCGGCCAGCGTCGCCAGCTTCGACGGGTCGCGGCCGACCAGCAGCAGCGCGGCAGCGCGCGGCGCCAGCGCGTGTGCCATCGCACTGCCGATGCCGCCGGCCGCGCCGGTCAGCACGATCTTCAGTCCCTTGGTCATGCCGCGCACGCCTCGTCGCAGGTGGGCAGCGCGCGGAAGATGTCGCCGTAAAGGCGGAACATCACGCGCGCCACGTGAATGACCGCCTGCCGGTCGTCCTCGTCGTCGAGGCCATCCATCAGCGTGGCGAAGAAGCGCACGTGGTCCTGGTCCAGGCTGCCGTGCGAATTCAGGTAGGTGAAGGCGGCCGGCGGCAGATGCAGCGTCTGCGCGATGCGCTCGGCGGCCGTGGTCGCGATCTGCACGCTGGTGCCTTCGAGCACATGCACCATGCCGAAGAAGCCGACCGGATTCTTGCGTGCGATGCAGTCGTAGGCGTAGGACACCATCAGTTCGGTCTCGACGGCCGGTTCGGACATGCGCGCCGTTTCGCGGTCGCCGCCGCAGGCCACGATGTCGTCGAGTATCCATTCCTCGTGACCGATTTCCTCGTCGATGTACTCAGCCACGGCGCGGCGCAGCGATTCGTGCCGTGCCGGCAGTCGGGCGCCGCAGGCCATCAGCAGCGGCACCGTATGGCGCACGTGGTGGAAAGCTTCGCCGAGGAAGGCGCGGTACTGGCGCAGCGTGACACGGCCGGCCAGCGCGTCCTGGATGATGGGCGCGCTCAGCAGTTGAGCGCGTTCGGCGGCAGTTTCGTGTTGCAGGCGTTCATGAAAGGACATGTCGGTTCTCTCCGCGGGCATCCCCGCATTCGTACAGGTCGGCGATACGGTCGCCGTAGCAGGACCACACCGCGTCACGGCGCACGCGGCCGTTGTCGGTCGCCAGACCGTTGGCGGGGGAAAAGGGGGAATCGGCGCGCAGGTACACGCCGATGCGTGCGTAGTCGGGCAGCCGTGCATTGGCGGCAGCGACTGCGGTATCGAGCGCAGCGTCCGGCAGATCGCCGCGCGGCACGATGACCGCAGCCAGCGTCGGCCGCGCCTCGCCGAACACCACCACCTGCGCCACCGCGGGCGAGGCGAGCAGTTCGGCTTCCGGCCACTCGGGCGATACATTGCGGCCGAAGCTGGTGATGATCTGGTGCTTCAGGCGGCCGGTCACGTGCAGCCGGCCGGCCGTGTCCAGGTGGCCGATGTCGCCAGTCGCCAGCGGGCCGTCCGGCAGCGCCGGTGCGCCGAGATAGCCGGGCAGCCGCGGCCCGTCGACCAGGATTTCGCCGCGCGCCGACAGTTCGACGCGCAGATGCGGCAGCACGCGACCGACCGCGCCCGGCGGATCGGACGGCAGGTTGAGCGCTACCACCGAGCCGGCCTCCGACAGTCCGTAGCCCTCGCAGGCTGGAATGCCGAGTGCGCGCGCACGCGTGATCAGGTCGGGCGACACGCGCGCGCCGCCGACCGCGACCAGCTTCAGGCCGCGTGGCGCCGGCAGCCCGGCATCGACCGCCGCCACCAGCGCGGTGAGCATCTGCGGCAGCAGGATGAGGCTGTCGGGCTGCCAGCGCTCGATCGCTGCCAGCGCCGCACGCGGGTCGAAACGGCTGGAGCCACTGAGGCCGACTTCGGCCAGCGGCGGCACGACGCACTGCGCACCGGCCAGCCAGGCCGCGTCGGCGCCCGCCACGTTCTCCAGCAGCACGGCGAGCGGCAGCATGCAGAGATGGCGGCGGATGCCCAGCTCGCGCGCGACGCCGGCCACCGACCGGCTGACCGCCGACAGTTGTTCCGTGCTCAGGCACACGCCCTTGGGCTGTCCGGTGGTGCCCGAGGTGAAGGTGATCTTGGCGGTACCGGGCGGCAGCGTCATCGCCGCCACCTTGCCGCGGCCGAACAACGACAGCGTTCCTGCCGCCTCCGTTGCGACACGTTCGGCGCCCAGTGCGGCGGCGCGCGCCGGGTCATCGGTGAGCAGCAGGCGCGCACCGGCGGCGTCGAGTGCGTGCCGGCACTGGGCGTCGGTGAAGAAGGTGGGCAGCGGCAGCAGCACGCGGCCGGCCATGCGCACCGTGCGGTCGGCCAGCAGCCAGTCCGGGCTGTTGTCGGCGAGCAGAGCGACGACTTCGCCGCTATGCGCACGCAGTTCGCGCGCCAGCGTATCGACACGCGCAGCCGCCGCAGCGGCGTCGAGCACGCCGTCGCAGCCGGCGAGCGAGGGCGACAGCTGTTCGCCGCTCATGCGGCCTGCTCGCCCACGGTGTGCAGGCCGCTGACGATGCGGCCGACCATGACGGTCGGGCTGTTGCGGTAGTAGCTGCCCCAGCCCTCCTCGCCGTCGTGCAGCCGTGCCGGATCGGCCGGTGCCACCGGAAAGATGGGGATGCCGAGGCGGACGAAGGAATTGGCCAGCGCGCGGGTGGCGGTGAACACCACGTAATCGAGACCGCGCGCGTACAGGTGGCGGGTGGCCAGCGCGATCAGCTGGCGCCCCATGCCGGCGGAGGTCGCCGCCATATTGCCGACCTCGGCCAGCGCGGCCCGCGCAACCGGCTCGCGCAGCACCGCCGACAGCGCCTGTTCGAGCGGCAGGTCCAGATACTGTTCGACGAACACATGCGGTCTTGCCACCGGCAGCGAATAGCCCAGCGCAGCCTGCCACTGGCCGTCGGCACCGCGCACACCGAGCAGCGTGTCGGCGAAGTGCCGGATCACCGCGCCGTAGCTGCGGAAGAAGCAGCCGGCGATGAAACGTTCGAGCGAGGCCCGCGCCGGGTGACCGTGGCCGAGCACTTCCAGAACGGGTTCGCCCTCATCGTCGGGCATGCGCAGCCCGATGACGCAGGCGCGCAATGAGGCGCTCCCTCCGGAACGGGCCTGCAGCGGGGTCAGTGCAATCAGCGCGGCGGTGTGCGGCATCGCTTGCCTCCTTTTCGATGGAGGCATGCTCGCGGCTCAAGATTAACCGGCCCTTAACTGCCCTGGCCGGCCTGCAACAGAACGTTTCCGGCGCCGGAAGCCCTAAACTCACGTCCTGAACGAACGCCGGAACCCGACATGCATCCCTATTCCGAACGCCGCGCCCGCCTGATCGAACGCATGGGGACGGGCGTGGCCGTCATTGCCACCGCCCCCGAACGCGCGCGCAACCGCGACACCCACTACGGCTACCGCCACGACAGCTATTTCTACTACCTGACCGGCTTCGCCGAACCGGAAGCGGTGCTGGTGCTGGTTGCCGGCGACAGCCCGCGCAGCATCCTGTTCTGCCGCGAAAAGAACGAGGAAAGGGAAATCTGGGACGGCTGGCGGCATGGCCCCGGCGCCGCGCGCGAGAAATTCGGCTTCGACGAGGCCTATGTATATGGCGAACTGGACGCGAAGCTGCCCGATCTGCTGGCCAACCAGCCGCGCCTGCACTACGTGATCGGCGAGGACGCGGCCTGGGATCAGCGCATGATGGCCGCGCTGAACGCGGTGCGCGCCCAGGTACGCGCCGGCCGCCAGGCACCGGCCGAACTGCTGGACATCCGCCAGCCGCTGGACGACATGCGGCTGATCAAGGATCTGCACGAACAGGCGCTGATGCGCCGCGCCGCCGACATTTCCGCCCGCGCCCACCGGCGCGCGATGCAGGCCACCCGCCCGGGCGCGATGGAATACGAGATCGAGGCGGAAATCCTGCACGAGTTCCGCCGCAGCGGTTCGGAGGCACCGGCCTACGGTTCCATCGTGGCCGGCGGCGCCAACGCCTGCGTGCTGCACTACGTATCGAACGACGCCGAACTGCGCGGCGGCGATCTGCTGCTGATCGACGCCGGCTGCGAACTGGGCGGCTACGCCTCGGACATCACCCGCACCTGGCCGGTCAGCGGCCGCTTCAACGCGGCACAGCGCGAAGTCTATCAACTGGTGCTGGATTCGCAGACCGCCGCCTTCGCCGAGGTGAAGCCGGGCGCGCGCTTCATCGACTACCACGACGCCGCGGTCAAGGTGCTGGCGCAGGGCATGCTGGACCTCGGACTGCTCCAGGGCTCGCTGGACGAAGTGATCGACAAGGGCGACTACCGCCGCTTCTACATGCACCGCACCGGCCACTGGCTGGGCATGGACGTGCATGACGCCGGCGAGTACCGTCCGCGCGGCGGCGGCCCGAACGAATGGCGCGCGCTCGAAGCGGGCATGGTGCTGACGGTCGAGCCCGGCTGCTACATCCGGCCGGCCGACGACGTGCCGGAGGCCTTCTGGAACATCGGCATCCGCATCGAGGACGACGTCATCGTCACCGCCGACGGCTGCGACATCTACACCGCGGCCGCGCCCAAGACCGTTGCCGACATCGAAGCCGTGATGGCCGAGGCGCGCGGATGAGCGAGGTCGTCGTCGCACCGCCGCTCGATGCCTTCATCGTCGGCGCCGGTCCGGTCGGGCTGGCCGCCGGCTGCGCCTTGCGCGCCGCCGGCCTGCAGGTGCTGGTCGCCGACGCTGGCACGGCCGAGCGCGCGCTGGAAGACAGCCGCGTGATCGCGCTGTCGGCCGGCTCGCGCGACATCCTGCGCACACTGCAGGCCTGGCCGGCCGCCGACGCGACGCCGATCGGCACCATCCACATTTCGCAGCGCGGCCATTTCGGCCGCACCGAACTGCGCGCCGCCGACTACGGCCTCGACGCGCTGGGCCACGTTGCCCGCGCCGGCACCGTGGTGCGTGCCTTGCGCAGCCGCGCGCAGGCGCTCGGCCTGGATGTGCGGCACGAACTCGCGGTCACCGGCGCCCGCGAGGACGGCGACGTGGTCCAGGTCGACACCGCTGCCGCCACCTTCGCCACACGGGTACTGATCTGGTGCGAAGGCCGCATCGCCGACGACGAAGCACTGGTGCGCAGCCGCGACTACGGTCAGCACGCAGTGATCGCGCTGGCCACGCCGGTGCGTCCGCACGGTCACGTCGCTTTTGAGCGCTTCACGCCGGACGGACCGGTCGCGCTGCTGCCCTGCGGCCGCGACTACGCCGTCGTATTCACCTGTGCGGCGGCCGAAGCCACCGCACTGCGCGACGAGCCGGATGCGCAGTTCCTGGCCCGCCTGTCGGCCGCGCTCGGCGGCCGCGTGCAGTTTTCCGGACTCGGCCCGCGCAGTGCCTGGCCACTGACGTTGCGCATGCGCGCCGAGGTCGTACGCGGACATCAGGTCTGGCTGGGCAATGCCGCCCAGACGCTGCATCCGGTGGCCGGCCAGGGGCTGAATCTCGCACTGCGCGACGTCGGCCAGCTGGCCGAGTGCCTGCTCCCGGTGCTGGCGCGCGGCGAAGGCGACATTGCCGCGGTGCTCGAACGCTACGGCCGGCTGCGCCGCACCGACCGTGCGGCGACCGGCGGTTTTACCGACGCGCTGGTGCGCATCTTCGGCATCGGTGCCGGCCACCCGCTGCTCGGCCCGCTGGCCGGTCACGCCCGCGGCGCCGCGCTGGCCCTGCTCGACGCCTGCCCGCCGGCCCGCCAGTTCATCGGCCGGCGCATGATGTTCGGCGCGCGCGGTTGGTAAACGGCGGCAACAGTGCGGTGAGGACGCAGTTCCTCGCCGCGGCACCGGCCGGCCCCTAGAATCCGCGCACCCGATGCCCGCCGGCTGCGCATGCTGTTCAATTCCTACGCCTTCCTGTTCGCCTTCCTGCCCGTCGCGCTGGCGGGCTACTTCCTGCTCGGCCGGCGCTCGATCACGCTGGCGGCTGGCTGGCTGGCGCTGGCGTCGCTGTTCTTCTACGGCTGGTGGGACGCGCGCTACCTGCCGCTGCTGATCGGCTCCATCCTGTTCAACTACCTGACCGGCCGGGCCATCGCGACGCGCGCCGGCACGCCGGCCGCCGGCCGCCTGCTGGCACTGGGCATCACGGCCGACCTCGCGTTGCTGGTGGGCTACAAGTACAGCGCGCTGTTCATCGACACCGCCAACAGGATGGCCGGGCTGGGCCTGCCGGTGCCCGACATCGTGCTGCCGCTGGGCATTTCCTTCTTCACCTTCACGCAGATCGCCTTCCTCGTCGACGCCTGGGCTGGCAAGGTGCATGAGACGCGGCTGGTCAGCTACACGCTGTTCGTAACCTACTTCCCGCACCTGATCGCCGGGCCGGTGCTGCATCACGGCGAAATGATGCCGCAGTTCGAAAAGGCCCGGAATTTCCGCCCGCATCTGAACAACTTCCTGATCGGCGGCAGCATTTTCGTGTTCGGTCTGGCGAAGAAGGTGCTGCTCGCCGACAACCTGGCGCCGCTCGCCGGCGCGGTATTCGACCGCAGCAGCGACCCCGGTCTGCTGGTCGCCTGGGGCGGCGTGCTGGCCTACACCTTCCAGCTCTACTTCGACTTCTCCGGCTACTCGGACATGGCCATCGGCCTGTCGCGCCTGTTCGGCGTCAAGCTGCCACTGAACTTCGACTCGCCCTACAAGGCAGCCACCATTTCCGACTTCTGGCGGCGCTGGCACATGACCCTGTCGCGCTTCCTGCGCGACTACCTCTACATCCCGCTCGGCGGCAACAAGCACGGGCCGCTGCGCCGCTACGGCAACCTGATGGTGACCATGCTGCTCGGCGGTCTGTGGCACGGCGCCGGCTGGAACTTCCTGCTGTGGGGCGGCCTGCACGGCGCCTATCTGTGCATCCAGCACGCCTGGTCGTCGATGTTCCGGCTGCCGCGACCGCTTGCGGTGCTGGTCACCTTCGTTGCGGTGGTGGTCGCCTGGGTGTTCTTCCGCGCCACCAGCCTGCCGGTCGCGCTCGATCTGCTGGCGGGCATGGCAGGCGTACATGGCGTCGGCCTGCCGGAGGCGATCGGCCTGCGCCTCGGCCCGCTGGCGCCGGTGCTGCAGCGCCTCGGTGTCGAGTTCTATGGCGGCGGCGGGGAGCAGTTCGTCACCACCTGGATCTGGGTGACGGTCGCGGCCGTCATCGCCTTCGCCTGCCCGAACACGCAACAGATCCACGCGCGTCTCAGACCGGCGATCGAGAACGTGCGACCACTGCGCCGCGGTCTGCACTTCTCGCTGCGTCCGCGCTGGGCGATCGGACTGGGCCTCGCCAGCACGCTGTGTGTGCTGGCGCTGTCGCGGCCGTCCGAATTCCTCTACTTCCAGTTCTGACCATGACGCCGCGCCGCCGCTTCGCCCGCCTGTGGATCGTCACGCTGACGCTGTCGCTGGCCGTGGTCGCGCTGTTCAACGCCGTCATCGACCCCTGGGGACTGCACGGGCTGCTGCGCGTCGACGGCGTCAATGCGATCAAGATCCGCCCCGAGCGGGCGATCGGCGAACTGAAGCTGGCGCGCGCGCTGCGGCACCGGCCGGACGCGCTCATCCTCGGCAACTCGCGCGCCGACATCGGCATCGATCCGGCGCACGGCGCGCTCGCCGCGCTGGCACGGCGCCCCTTCAACCTGGCCGAGCCGGGCGCCGCGCTGACGGCGCAGGTGCACCAGCTCGAAGCGCTGCTGGCCGCCGGACATCGGCCGCATCTGCTGCTGGTCGGGCTGGAACTGTTCGACCTGCTGAACGCCGAAGCGCTGCGCCGCACCCACTGGCGGCCACGCGATGACCTGCAGGCGCAGCTGCACGCGACGCGACTGCAGAGCGTGATCACACTGACCGCACTGGGCGACAGTCTGCTCACGCTGCGCGCGCAGCGCGATCCCCACGCGGCCACGCTGCGCGACGATGGCTTCAATCCGCTGCGCGACTATGAGGGCATGGCGGCACGCGAAGGCTACGCGCCGCTGTTCCGTCAGCGCGCCGCCGAGAACGCCCGGCGCGTCGGCGCTCACCGCTGGCCGTCACGGCTTGAGGCGACCGCCGACTTCATCGCACTGCGCCGCCTGCTCGAACTGGCCGACCAGCACGACATCCGCGTCGAGTGCTTCACCTACCCCTATCACGCGCACATCCTCGGTACGCTGCACCGCGCCGGACTGATGGACGAGGTCTCCGCCTGGAAGCAGGCGCTGGCCGGCACCGTGCAGGCCGCCGCCGCACGGGGCGCTGAGGCCCGTCTATGGGATTTCATCGCCGTCACGCCCGAAACAGCCGAAGCGGTGCCGCCGCCGGGCGACCGGCGCGGCGTCACGCGCTGGTACTGGGAGGGCGGGCATTTCAAGGCAGCGCTCGGACACCGCATGCTGGAGCGCATGCTGGGCACGGGCGGCACCGAGGACTTCGGCCGCCCGCTGCCGCCGGACGCCGTCGCCACCGATACGCTGGCGCGCGACGTCGAAGCGCTGCTGGCGGAGCGCGCCGATCTGGCCGCCGATCTTGACCGCGCCTTCGCCACCGCCGGGCTAGACTGACCCCCGGATACGCCCCACCGTCGGCGGGCTTCGCTGCAGATTTTCTCTGCACCGCCGCATCGGGGTAGAATCGCGCCCCTGCCCGTCCGTATACCGTCCCCACCCACCATGCAGTTCGTCGGCTTCAACCTGCGGAACAACCTTTTCGTCGCGCCCATGGCCGGCGTGACCGATAGACCCTTCCGCCAGCTGTGCAAGAAGCTGGGTGCCGGACTGGCCGTATCGGAAATGGTCACGTCCAATTCCCTGCTCTACGGCAGCGCGAAGACGCAGCGCCGCGCGAACCACGACGGCGAGGTGGCACCGATTTCGGTACAGATCGCCGGCGCCGACCCGAAGATGATGGCCGACGCGGCCCGCCACAACGTGGACCGCGGCGCGCAGATCATCGACATCAACATGGGCTGTCCGGCGAAGAAGATCTGCAACGTGATGGCCGGATCGGCGCTGATGCAGGACGAGCCGCTGGTCGAGCGCATCCTCGAAGCCGTGGTCAAGGCAGTGCCGGACACCCCGGTCACGCTGAAGATGCGCACCGGCTGGAACCGTGACAACAAGAACGCACCGATGCTGGCGCGCGTGGCCGAGCACTGCGGCATCCGCGCGCTGGCCATCCACGGCCGCACGCGCGCCGACCAGTACACCGGCCACGCCGAGTACGACACCATCCGCGCGGTAAAGGCCGCCGTGAACATTCCGGTGATCGCCAACGGCGACATCACGACGCCGCAGAAGGCACGCGAGGTGCTGACCATCAGCGGCGCCGACGGCGTCATGGTCGGCCGCGCCGCCCAGGGCCGGCCTTGGATCTTCCGCGAGATCGAACACTTCCTCGCCACCGGCGAACTGCTGGCACCGCCCGAAGTGGCGGAAATCCACCGCGTCTGCCGCGAACACATCGAAGACCTGTATGGCTTCTATGGCACCGACAGCGGCGTGCGCATCGCCCGCAAGCACATATCCTGGTACACGAAGGGTCTGGTCGGCTCCGCCGCCTTCCGCCACGCGATGAACCAGCTCGAAGGCACGACCGCGCAGCTGGCGGCCATCGACGAATTCTTTGGCCGCATGGCGGCCGACAACGACAGGCTCGCCTACGAGCCGGAATCCACCGAAGACGAGACGCAGGTACTGGCCGCCTGAGCGCCTGAGCACGGCGCAACATCGGGACGGACCATCAGGGAGACGCCGCCATGAGCGGACGCAGTGACATTGCCGAGTGCGTGAGGCACTCGCTGGAACGTTATTTCCGCGATCTGGATGGCGAGGCGCCGAGCGACATCTATGACATGGTCCTGCGCCAGATGGAGCGCCCCATGCTCGAGGTGGTGATGCGCGAAGCCGAAGGCAACCAGACGCGCGCTGCCGACATGCTCGGCATGAACCGCAACACGCTGCGGCGCAAGCTCACCGACCACGGCATGATCTGAGCGGCGCCCCGGGCCCGCCCCACCGAATTCCTCAACCTCCCACTGGAACGGCGCATGAAAGTACAGCGTGCATTGATCAGCGTATCCGACAAAACCGGCATCGTTGAATTCGCCACCGCCCTGACCGGGCTCGGCATCGAACTGCTGTCCACCGGCGGCACCGCCTCGCTTCTAGCCAATGCCGGCCTGAAGGTGACCGAGGTGGCCGACCACACCGGCTTCCCGGAAATGCTGGATGGCCGCGTCAAGACGCTGCACCCGCGCATCCACGGCGGCCTGCTGGCCCGGCGCGAGGTCGAGGCGCACATGCAGGCGCTGGCGGAACACGACATTCCGACCATCGATCTGCTGGTGGTGAACCTCTACCCGTTCGAGGCGACGGTGGCCAAGGCCGGCTGCACGCTGGAAGACGCGATCGAGAACATCGACATCGGCGGCCCGGCCATGGTGCGGTCCGCCGCCAAGAACTGGCGCGGTGTCGGCGTGCTGACCGACGCTTCGCAGTACGCCGGCGTGCTCGACGAACTGCGCGCGAATGGCGCGCTGTCCGACACCACCCGCTTCGCGCTGTCGGTCGCCGCCTTCAACCGCATTTCGAACTACGACGGCGCGATCAGCGACTACCTGTCGGCGCTGAACGCCGACGGCACGCGCAGCGAGTTCCCGGCCCAGTCCAACGGCCGCTTCGTCAAGATCCAGGACCTGCGCTACGGCGAGAACCCGCACCAGCGCGCCGCCTTCTATCGCGACCTTTACCCGGCCCCGGGTTCGCTGGTCAGCGCGAAACAGCTGCAGGGCAAGGAGCTGTCGTACAACAACATCGCCGACGGCGACGCCGCCTGGGAATGCGTGAAAAGCTTCGACACCGGCGCCTGCGTCATCGTCAAGCACGCCAACCCGTGTGGCGTGGCGCTCGGCGCCACGCCGCTTGAGGCCTACCGCAAGGCCTTCGCCACCGACCCGACCTCGGCCTTCGGCGGCATCATCGCCTTCAACACGCCAGTCGACGCCGCCACCGCCGAAGCGGTCAGCGGCCAGTTCGTCGAAGTGCTTATGGCGCCCGCCTTCACCGCCGACGCACTGAAGCTGCTGGCGGCCAAGGCCAATGTGCGCGTGCTCGAAATCCCGCTCGACGGCGTCGATCCGAAGGGTGCGACCGCCTGGACGCGCGGCCGCAATTCGCACGACGTGAAGCGGGTCGGCTCCGGCCTGCTGATCCAGACCGCGGACGAACCGGAATCGCTCGAAGGCCGCCTCAAGGTGGTGACCCAGCGCGCGCCGTCCGCCCAGGAAATGACCGACCTCACCTTCGCCTGGCGTGTCGCCATGTACGTGAAGTCGAACGCCATCGTCTATTGCCGCGACGGCGCGACAGTCGGTGTCGGCGCCGGCCAGATGAGCCGCGTTGACTCGACGCGGATTGCGCGAATCAAGGCCGAGAACGCCGGTCTGACCATTGCCGGTTCGGTGGTGGCGTCGGACGCCTTCTTCCCCTTCCGCGACGGCGTGGACGTGCTGGCCGAAGCCGGCGCCAAAGCCATCATCCAGCCGGGCGGCAGCATGCGCGACGAAGAAGTGATCGCCGCCGCCGACGAGCACGGACTGGCCATGGTGTTTACCGGCACCCGCCACTTCCGTCACTGAGCTGTACCCGCGCACGATTGAAGAAGGACGTGAAATGAAACTGCTGGTCATCGGTTCGGGCGGGCGCGAACACGCCATCGCCTGGAAGCTCGCGCAGAGTCCGCGCGTGCACAAGGTCTACGTGGCGCCGGGCAATGCCGGCACCGCGCTGGAACCGAATATCGAAAACCTGCCGATCACCGATTTCGCCGAGCTGATCAGCTTCGTCGAGAACGAGAACATCGCCTTCACCGTGGTCGGCCCGGAAGCGCCGCTGGCCGCAGGCGTGGTCGATTGCTTCCGCGTGCGTGGCCTGAAGATATTCGGCCCCACCCGCAAGGCGGCCCAGCTCGAAAGCTCTAAGGACTTCGCCAAGCAGTTCATGGTGAAGAACAACATCCCGACCGCCTGGTACCAGACTTTCACCGACGCCGCAGCTGCGCGCGCCTATGTCGACGAGATGGGCGCGCCCATCGTGATCAAGGCCGACGGCCTGGCGGCCGGCAAGGGCGTCGTCGTGGCGATGACGCTGACCGAAGCGCACGCCGCCATCGGCACCATGCTGCCGGGCGACGACGGCGGCAAGTCACGCGTCGTGATCGAGGAGTTCCTGCAGGGCGAGGAAGCCAGCTTCATCGTCATGTGCGACGGCATGAGCGCACTGCCTCTGGCCACCAGCCAGGACCACAAACGCCTGCTCGATGGCGACGCCGGCCCCAACACCGGCGGCATGGGCGCCTATTCGCCGGCGCCGGTGGTGACGCCGGAAATCCACGCCCGCGTGATGCGTGAAGTGATCCAGCCGGTGCTGACCGGCATGGCGCTCGACGGTCTCCCCTTCACCGGCTTTCTGTATGCCGGCCTGATGATTTCGCCGGAGGGCGACATCAAGGTGCTGGAATTCAACTGTCGCATGGGCGACCCGGAAACCCAGCCCATCATGATGCGGCTGAAGACCGACCTGGTCGACTTGATGGAAGCCGCGCTCGACTACAAGCTGTCGGAAGCCAGCACCGACTGGGACCGCCGCGTCGCGCTCGGCATCGTGATGGCCGCCGCCGGCTACCCGGATGCGCCGCGCAAGGGTGACGTGATCAACGGCCTGCCGGCGGCGACCGCGGAAGGCCACGTGTTCCACGCCGGCACCACCGAGCGTGATGGCAAGGTGGTCACCAACGGCGGCCGCGTCCTCTGCGTCACCGCGCTCGGCGATACGGTGAAACAGGCGCAGCGCGCCGCCTACGCGCTGTGCGACCAGATCCAGTTCGACGGCGCGCAGTTCCGCCGCGACATCGGCCACCGGGCGGTACGGCGATGAGCACGCGGGCGGAAAGTGTCCGCGCCTGGCTACTCGACCTGCAGGACCGCATCATTTCAGGCCTGGAGAAGGCGGACGGCTCGCCCTTTCTGACCGACGGCTGGGTGCGCGGTCCGGAGGAGAGACTGCAGGGCGACGGCCGCACGCGGCTGATCGAGGAAGGCAAGCTGTTCGAGCGCGGTGGCTGCAATTTCTCGCACGTGCGCGGCGACACGCTGCCGCCGTCGGCATCGGCCAACCGCCCGGATCTCGCCGGCGCCTCGTTCGAGGCGATGGGCGTGTCGCTGGTGCTGCATCCGCGCAACCCCTACGTGCCGACCGTTCATCTGAACGTCCGCTTCTTCACCGCGCAGCCGAAGAACGGCGAGGCCGTGTGGTGGTTCGGCGGCGGCATGGATCTGACGCCGTACTACGGCGTGGAAGAGGACGCCGCCCACTTCCACCGTACCTGCCGCGACGCGCTGGCCCCCTTCGGCGCCGACACCTGGGCACGCTACAAGAAGTGGTGCGACGACTATTTCTATCTGAAGCACCGCAAGGAAGCGCGCGGCATCGGCGGCGTGTTCTTCGACGATCTGGGTGCCGACGGCGAAGTGAGCTTCGATCACGCCTATGGGCTGACGCAGGCGGTCGGCAACGCCTTCCTCGACGCTTACCTGCCCATCGTCGAACGCCGCCGCGACACGCCCTTTGGTGAGCGCGAACGCGACTTCCAGGCCTACCGTCGCGGCCGCTACGTCGAATTCAACCTGGTGTTCGACCGCGGCACGCTGTTCGGCCTGCAGTCGGGCGGGCGTACCGAATCCATCCTGATGTCGATGCCGCCGGTCGTGAAATGGCGCTACGACTGGCACCCCGCCGACGGCTCGCCGGAAGCGAAGCTCTACACCGACTTCCTCCCGCCGCGGGACTGGGTATAGCAGGCGTGCGCGAAGCGTTGCTTCGCGCCTGCGCAGCCGCCCGTTCGTCAGTCCGGCGCGAGCGCAGCCCGATAACCAAAAAAACGGGCACCTCAAGGGTGCCCGAACCGGGACTGCAGGAAGAACTTTTTGGCTTGCCCGCCGGCCTTCAGGCTTGTGGCCCTCGACCGGCGAACCCGCTCAAACTCAGAAGCGATAGCCGATACCGACCGAATACAGCATCGGGTCGATGCCCAGCTTGGTCACCTTGGCGCCGCCGGCGCCCTTGATGAAGATGTCGGTGTCGATCGCGACATACTTGACGTCGAAGTTCAGGAACCACTTCGGCGCGATCTGCACGTCGGCGCCCACCTGTGCCGCCCAGCCGAAGCTGCTGCGGTCGATGCGCAGCGGCACGCTGCCGCCGAGAACGGTGCCGGCATCCAGATCGACGCTGGAGAAGCGCGTGTAGTTCAGGCCAAGACCGGCGTAGGGGCGAATCTGACCTTCCGGATTGAAGTGGTACTGCAGCGTCAGCGTCGGCGGCAGGTGCTTGACCGAACCGATGCCCACACCGCCCAGCTCCACGTCATGCTTCTGCGGATAGGTCAGGATCAGCTCGGCCGCGATGTTCTTGGTAAAGAAGTAGGTGATGTCGATTTCCGGGAACACCTTGTTCTCGGCTTCGACATCGATCGGCAGGCCCAGACCGCCCGAATTGTCATTATCCGGGTTCATGTACAGCGCACGTGCGCGCACCATCCAGTTGCCTTCGTCAGCCGCGTTGGCCACGCCTGCCACGGCAGCCAGTGCTGCCACGCCCACCCACTTGATCGCCTTCATTTTTACTTGCTCCAGAGGATTTAAACCGCATTCAGTGACGGCAGTATCCTCAAGAGCCGAAAACCCCACGTTGACCAAGGTCAATCGGCGGTGAAGTCTCCGCGGCGGAGCTTTTCGATACGTTGTGCGCTATCCGGATGGCTTGAAAGCCAGCCCGCAGCCGTGCCATCCTCGCGCGCGCCGTGCGCGCGAGCGAGGCGTTCGAGCATGTCGGCCAGCGGCGCCGGTGAGCGCCCCTGACCGCGCAGCGCGCGCGCCGCGTAGGCGTCGGCTTCCTCTTCCATGCCCCGGGAATAGCCCGACTGCAGCAGCACGGTCGGCGCCATCGCCAGCAGGCTGCTCACGTCACCGGCATACCAGGTCATGAACAGCGCGACGGCCGACCCCTGCAGCACCATGCGCATGCCATGCCTGAGTTCGACGTGCCCGAGTTCGTGCATCAGTACGGCCAGCACCTGTTCGTCATCGTCGGCCAGCGCGACCAGTTGGTCGGTGACGATGAGCGAGCCGTCGGGCAGCGCAAACGCGTTGGCACCGACCGATCCGCCCGAGCGGAACAACAGCCTGTGCGGCAGCGCGCTGCGCGCGGCGAGCGCCGAGCGCAACTGCTGCTGGCGCGCCTCGCCGAGTTTGCTCGGTGCCAGCAGGCGGTCGTCGAGCAGTTCGAGCGCCTGCTGTGACATGCCCGCCACCACCGCCGGCGGCACATGCGGTGCCGCCATGCCGGCAGCCCAAGGCAAGCCGTAGCGCGCGCCCAGCCAGACGATGAGGATGAGCGCTGCGACGGCACCGAGCACGAAGCGGGCGTCGAAGGCCCAGCGCACCGTCGCACGGTCGCGATGACCACTGGCGTCGAGCAGCAGCGCCAGCGCGGCGTGATCGCGCACCTCGACGTGCGCACCGTCGGCGAAGGTGATCAGCCGCGGCGCCGACCCCATGGGCTCGGACAGACGCAGCGAAGACAGCGGCTCGCGACGCGCGACGCCTTCGGCCTGCACGTGCAGCGCGTCATCGTCGAGCTCGATGGTCGCCGCATGCGCCCGCGCGCTGACACCGTCGAAATACAGGGCCGCCACCGCTGACGGCATGTCAGAGCGCGATGTCGACGTCGAACAGATCGGCCGCCTCCTCGCCAGTCGCCGCCACGTCCTGCGACTGACCGGCGACGAAGTCGTCGAGCGGACCGGCGCTGATCATCGTGACGCTCTCGATCCGGTAGCGCGCGAGGCGTATCGCGGCGAAGGGCATGAACAGACCGAAGGTGCACACGATGGCGATCAGGTTGGTCAGCGTGATCGCGTACAGCGTGCGGGCACGGGCACGCGACTCGAAGCGGTGCGGACCGAGCTGCGTGTTGTTCCACACCACGTTCTGCAGGCGTGCAAGCAGATAGGGCTGGACCAGCATGAGCACGGCCAGCCAGCCGAGAAACAGAAGCATCGGCAGCATGGACATGCTTTCCGGCCCGCCGCCACTCAGCGCGAAGAGACCCACCATCATTGCCCCCATGACGAGCAGGCCTGCCAGAAGGAGCAGGAACAGGACGCCGTACATCCTGTAAAAGGCGGACACCGGTACATCCAGACGAAAACGCGTTGCGCCGAAGCGTGCATTGTCGATCTGATAGCGCTTCATGCGCTGGTGCCACATCGGCGCCAGCAGGTAGAGCGTGATGACAGACAGCAGCGGCCACATCAGGAAGACCGAGTAAGCGCCTCTCTCGTCGCCATCGAAGGCGAAGCGCAGGCCACGCCAACTCGTATTGCGGGCGCGGAACTTCAGCGAACGCATCAGCAGCATCGGCATCACGGCCGCGAGCACGATGGCGACCGCAATGCCGAGGTAGAGCGAGAACTCGAATGACAGGTTGTAGGCGACCAGCAGGATGACGCCGATCACCCGCCCTTTCAGGATGGCGCGCGGATCGCCGTGGTAATCGAAGGCCGCTCCGCCCAGCGTGGTATGGCGATGGAAGTACTGCAGCCGCCTGACCTTGGCCCAGGCGGAGTAGATGCCCAGCGTGACGATGCTGAGCAGCAGGTTCACGATCCAGATGCCGAAGTACTCGGCGCCGCGGCCGGAGAAGATGAGCGCCTCCGCGTGCGGCGCGCCGGACGGCCCGAAGGGGTCTGCAGGCGGCTGCACCGCGACGTCACGTTCAAAGGGATTGTTCATGTCTCGCCCGCGCCGATGATCACGCGCGGATCATGACATAGGCACAGCGGCGAGGTTCACTTCATCAGTGCCGCAGCACGGAAATGTGCCCGCGCATCGTCAGGTCGCTCCAGGTGTTCGGCCAGCAGCGCCAGTTCGACATGGACGATGCGCGACGGCTGCACCGCCAGCGCCGCTTCGAGATAGCTCTGCGCCTTGCCCCACAGCTGCTGCGTGCGGCACAGGCGACCGAGTGCAAGCAGCAGTTCGGCGTCGTCCGGATGGTCGCGCAGCCAGGCCTCCGCCCGGGCGATACGCGCCAGCGCGTCGCTGCCATCGGAGTGCGCATACAGCGTCATCAGCGACGATTCCCAGCCGCGCTCGATCTGCGCCTCGATCAGCTTGCGCGCCTGCGCGAACTGGCCGGCCGCGACCAGCGCCTCGCACATTGCGCGCACGACCTGCGCGTCCTCGCGCTCGACCGACGGCAGGCTCTTCCAGTAGGCATCCAGTTCCGCCGGATCGACGTCGTGCAGCGCCCCCATATGCGCCTGGCGGCGGACCGGTGCCGCCTGTTCCGGCGTCAGCGCGCGATGCTTCTGCAGCAGTCGCACCACGCGCAACAGACCGCCCCAGTCGCCGAGGCCGCGGCGGGCGCGCATCGCCAGCCGCAGTGCGGCGACGTGGCGCTGACCGCCGGACTGCAGCACGTCGATGCGCTCCAGCGCGTCACCGTATTCGCGGCGGTCGGTCAGGATGTCGGCTTCGGTCATCAGGCGCGCGGTGCGCAGATCGTCGAAGCGCTCGGCCTGGCGCAGCCACTCGTCGGCCTGCACCTGCTCGCGCATCGCGTGCGCTGCGCGGGCGCCGATCAGCGCCGCCAGCCCGGGCGACTCGCCGCCCTCGACCGCCACCCGCGCGCTGCGCTGCGCGTGGCCGTAACGGCCTTCGAAATACAGGCGCGCGGCGTCGCGCAGCGCGGTCACCGCACGATGACGGCGCTGACGGGCGCGATAGCGCGCGGCGCGCGCCGGCATGCGCATCAGGCCGTCGATGAAGTGGAACAGGCTGTACAGCAGCGCGACACCGAGCAGCAACGTGACGATGAACAGGTTCAGCGACAGCTCGACGCGCCACGGCGACCACTGGATCAGCACGAAGCCGTCATTGTGTCGGGCGGCGATGACCAGACCGACGGCCAGCGCACACAGGCCGAGCAGCCACAGCAGCAGGCGCACCATCAGCGCTTCTCCTCGCGCGCGACGGTCGGGCGCTGACGCTGCGCCTTCAGCTGGGCCAGCGCACTCATCGATTCATTCAGCCCCGGCAATGCCTCGCCCGGATCGACCGCCGCCAGCTGGCGCAGCGTGACCAGCGCGTTCTCGGTCTGCCGGGCGCGCGTGTCGTAATAGCGCTCCACCCATTCGCGCGCCAGCCGGATGTCCTCACGCCAGACGGCACCATTGCGCTGCAGCAGCGCGACGCGCGCGTTGATCAACCGCAGTTTAAGGTTCTCGCGCAGGAAGAAGCTGTGTTCCGGCGACAGCAGCGCCGGGTCAGGACGGTCGAGACGTTCGATGCGCACCAGCAGGCGCACCTCCTCCCACACCGCCCGCGCCAGCCGCTCCACCAGCGTCGGCTCCGCTCCCTTGTCGTCACCGCCCGCTGCCGGCGCATCCCGGGCCGGCGAGCGCTCGAAGGCGAGCGGCAGCCCGTCGACGACCGCGAGCAAGGTGTCGATGCGCAGCGCCTGACCGGACAGATCGGCCATCGGTGCGCGGCGCAGCCGTTCCATGTCGTTCGCCATGGCACGGCGCAGCGGCAGGTAGCGGCCGGTATCGACGCGCGCCAGCCGTGCCTCGGCGCCGGACAGCGCGCTGAGCGCGAGCTTGGCGTCACCGGCCAGCTGCAGCTGCTGCTGACCCAGCACCAGCGCGTGCTCGACTTCGGCCAGCACGCGCTCGTCGTAGCTGCGCACCAGATCGTCGGCCAGGTACTCGTAGGCCTCGATGCGCGCCCGCAGCTCAGTCAGCTGCACTTCCTGACTGCTCAGCCGTGTACCGTAGCCGGCGATGCCTGCGGCTTCCTGTTCCGTCGCGCGGGTGGCCTGGGCCGCCTGCTCGCCGACCACCTCGACTCGCCGATGCAGCTCCGACTCCAGTGCGCGCATGCGCTGCAGCATCAGGAAGCTTGCAACGCCCAGCGCGACCAGCAACAGCAGCGACAGGCCCAGCGCCCACAGCGGGACGACGCCTTCGCGCTTCGACGACGCCGGCTGCGAGGCAGCTGCGCCGACAGGGGTGACAGGGGTATTCGGTGGTGTCTGCTCGCTCATGTCGTCAATGAAGGTCGCGCGACGGCGACGAAAAGTAATCGGTCAGACCGGCCATCAGGCCGGCATCAGCGGGATCGGTCTCGATCACGCGGGCAAAGCCCTGTTCGCGCGCCTGCTCGGCGATGCGCGCGTGTGGCGCGAACAGCGGCAGCGCGCGCAGCGCGTCGGCGCAGTCCAGACCGGGCAGCGCCAGCAGATTGCGCAGCGACTCGGACGAGGTGATGGTGAGCGCGTGCAGTGCGTTGCTTCTTACGGCCTTGCACAGCGGCGCGCCATCGCGCGGCGGCACGCGCCGGTAGCAGGCGATGTGTTCGACCGTCGCACCGCGCGCGCGCAGCGTGTCGCCAAGCAGTTCGCGCCCGCCGTCACCGCGGAAGATGAGCACCCGACGCCCGGCCAGCGCGGCCGCCGACAGTTCGGGCAGCGCCAGCAGCGCCTCGGAATCGAAACGTCCCTGCTGCGGCACCAGCACGCGGGCGATGCCGCGCGCGCGCAGCGCCTGCGCCGACTGCTCGCCCACCGTGGCGGCCGGCAGTGCAGCCGGCCAGGCACGCCGCGGCAGGATCAGGTCGAGGGCATGAGCGACCGCGTTGGCGCTGACGAACACCGCCAGCGCCGCGTCGTCCAGCGTCGCTGCGGCCGCTGTCACCGCCGCGGTGTCAGCCAGCGGCTCGATGTCGATCAGCGGAAATTCGAGCGGATGGCCGCCAGCCGCGCGTATCGCGTCGCTGAGCGCAGCCGCCTGCGCGCGCGGGCGGCTGACCAGCACGCCGCGTCCGCTCAGCGCGCCGCGCGGATTCATCGTCCGGCCAGATCGTCGAGGATGGCCTGTGCGCCGTCCGCCAGCAGGGCCTCGACACAGACGGCAGCCAGTTCGTCCGGCTGCGCGATATTGCCGCGCGCCTCGGCCATCGCGATACGCGAGCCGTCCGGCATCGCGACGCGCGCGCGCAGCCACAGCGCGCCACCGTCGAGCACGCAGTAGGCGGCCAGCGGCACTTCGCAGGAGCCGGCCAGCGCGCGCGACACCGAACGTTCGGCACGTACGCAGGCTTCGCTGGTGCCGCACACCAGCGGCGCCAGCCAGGCCGCCACTTCCGGCCGCGACGACAGCGCCTCGATGCCGAGCGCGCCCTGACCGGCTGCCGGCAGCGACAGTTCAACCGGCAGCAGCGAACGGATGCGGTCGCCCAGACCGAGCCGCTTGAGGCCGGCCGCGGCGAGAATGATCGCGTCGTACTGGCCCTCGTCGAGCTTGCGCAGACGGGTATCCAGATTGCCGCGCAGGCTGCTCACCGCGAGATAGGGGAAGTTCGCGCGCAACTGCGACTCGCGCCGCAGGCTGGAGGTGCCGACCACGGCACCCGGCGGCAGTTCGTCGAGGGTCGCGTAGCGCGACGACACGAAGGCGTCCTGCGGAACCTCGCGCTCCAGCGTGGCGACCAGCGCGAACTCGTCGGCCAGCGTCATCGGCACGTCCTTCATCGAATGCACGGCCAGATCGGCACGGCCTTCGAGCAGGGCGGTTTCCAGTTCCTTGACGAACAGACCCTTGCCGCCGACCTTGGCCAGCGGGCGATCGAGAATCTGGTCGCCGCGCGTGGTCATGCCGAGGATGTCGACGGTCGTACCCGGGTACAGCGATGACAGTCTGTCACGCACGTGTTCCGCCTGCCACATGGCGAGACGCGACTCGCGCGATGCGATCACGATGCGCCCGGGCTTCGGGTAAGCTTGGGTTTCCTGCTGCGGTACCGACTGCGCGCGATCCGCCGCAATGAGGTCCGCCGGGCCGGCCGGATGATCCATATGGAAAATAGGCGTGTGGTGATCAGTTAGGTGAACACACCGCGCGCCGGCGTGAGCGAGTGCCTACAGGCAGCGCGCGAATCGGCCCGAATTCTAGCAGCCCCGGATGGAACATCGCATCGCCTCAGCCAGAGCAGGCCGGCGGCGCGCATGAATCAGACACTCATTCAGGACCCTCTTCGAGGAAGGATTGCCAGTGAATCAACAGGCCCAGACGCCGGTTGCGGTGCACGATCGCGCCACGCACGACAAGGACCAGCCGCTGTTCGACGACATCCGCCTGCTCGGCCGCATGCTGGGCGACGTGGTGCGCGAGCAGGAAGGCAGCCGCATGTTCGAACTGATCGAGAACGTTCGCCAGCTGTGCGTGCGCTTCCGCCGCGACGACGACCTCGACGCGCGCGCCGAACTGGCCAAGCTGCTGAACGGCCTGTCGGACGACGATTCCATCATCGTCGTGCGCGCCTTCAGCTACTTCCTGCATCTGGCCAATATCGCCGAAGACCAGCACCACATCCGCCGCGCCCGCGCTCACGCCATCGCCGGCGATCCGCCGCGCCCGGGCACGCTGGCCAACGCACTGCAGAAGGCGCTCGACGCGCAGGTACCGGCCGACGAAATCCTCGCCTTCTTCCGCGACGGGCTGGTGGTGCCGGTGCTGACCGCGCACCCGACCGAGGTGCAGCGCAAGAGCATCCTCAGCCAGGAAATGAAGATCGCCCGCCTGATCGACGAGCGCGACCGCATGCGGCTGACGCCGGAAGAACTGGAAGAGCGCGACGAGGCGGTGCGCCGGACCATCACCTCGCTGTGGCAGACGCGCATGCTGCGGCGCACCCGACTGTCGGTCGCCGACGAGGTGATCAACGGCCTGTCCTTCTACGACTACACCTTCCTGCGCGAACTGCCGCGCGTCTACAACTCGGTCGAGGATCAGCTCGAAGCGGCGTTTCCGGAACACCGGCGCGAAATCGGCAACTTCCTGCGCATGGGTTCATGGATCGGCGGCGACCGCGATGGCAACCCCTTCGTCACCGCCGACGTGCTGCGCGCGACGCTGCGCGTGCAGTCGTCCAAAGCGCTCGATTACTACCTTACCCAGGTACACATCCTCGACACCGACCTGTCGCCGACCACGCTGCTCAACAACGTCAGCGACGAACTGCGCGTACTGGCCGCCACCGCGCCGGACAAGTCGCCGCACCGCGAGGACGAGCTGTACCGCCGCGCGCTGGCCGGCATCTACGCACGCCTCGCGGTCACCGCGCGCACGCTGGACCAGCACGAGGCGCTGTGGAAGGCGGTCGGTGACGCCGACCCCTACAGCAACGCCGAGGAGTTCGTGCGCGACCTCGACGTGATCCACGACTCTCTGGTCAGTCACAAGTCGGCGCTGATCGCGCGCGGCCGCCTGCGCCGGCTGCGCCACGCCGCGCGCGTGTTCGGCTTCCACCTGGCGGCACTCGACCTGCGGCAGAACTCCGACGTGCACGAGCGCGTGATCGCCGAACTGCTGGCCAACGCCCACGTCTGCGGCAACTACCTCGAACTGCGCGAGGAGCAGCGTATCGAGGTGCTGATCAACGAACTGGGCACGCCGCGCCCGCTGACCGCGCCCTTCATGCAGTTCTCGGCCGAAACAGAGGGCGAGCTGGCGATCGCGCGCACAGCCGCCGAGATGCACAAGCTGTATGGCGAGGCCGCGCTGCCGAACTACATCATCTCGAAGACCGACGGCGTGTCCGACATGCTGGAAGTCGCCCTCATCCTGAAGGAAGTCGGTCTGCTCAATGTGCATGAGCGGCAGGCGGCGATGAATATCATCCCGCTGTTCGAAACGATCGGCGACCTGCGCAACGCCCCGCGCATCATGGACCGGCTGTTCACGATTCCGATCTGGCGCGTGCTGCTGGACGCGCGCGGCGAGGCGCAGGAGGTGATGCTGGGCTATTCGGATTCGAACAAGGACGGCGGCTTCCTCACCTCCGGTTGGGAACTGTACAAGGCCGAAACCAAGCTGGTGCAGGTGTTCAAGCGCCACGGCGTGCGGCTGCGCCTGTTCCACGGCCGCGGCGGTTCGGTCGGCCGCGGTGGCGGCCCGAGCTACCAGGCCATCCTGGCGCAGCCGGGCGGTGCCGTGCAGGGACAGATCCGCATCACCGAACAGGGTGAGGTGATCGCCTCCAAGTACTCCAACCCGGATGTCGGCCGGCGCAACCTCGAAGTGCTGGCCGCGGCCACCTTCGAAGCGACGCTGCTGGGCAAGCGCGAGGCCGCCGCGCCGCCGGAGTTCACCGACGCGATGGAAGAGCTGTCGGGGCATGCCTTCAAGGCCTACCGCAACCTCGTCTATGAAACGCCGGGTTTCGAGAAGTACTTCTGGGAATCGACCGTCATCACCGAAATCGCCGAGCTGAACATCGGCTCGCGCCCTGCCTCGCGCAAGAAAGGACAGAAGATCGAGGACCTGCGTGCCATCCCCTGGGTGTTCTCGTGGTCACAGTGCCGGCTCATGCTGCCCGGCTGGTACGGCTTCGGCTCGGCGGTGAACGCCTACCGCGCCCAGCACGCCGACGGCATGGCGCGGTTGCAGGCCATGGTGAACGAATGGCCCTTCTTCGCCACACTCATTTCCAACATGGACATGGTGCTGTCGAAAACCGACATCGCCATCGCCAGCCGTTACGCCGAACTGGTCGAGGACGAGGCGCTGCGCACCGCCATCTTCACGCGCATCCGCGCCGAATGGCAGGCCACGCTGGACGCCGTACGCCAGATCACCGGCGCGCAGGAACTGCTGTCGACCAACCCGCTGCTCGCGCGCTCGATCCGCAACCGCTTCCCCTACATCGAGCCGCTGAACCACCTGCAGGTCGAACTGCTGCGCCGCTTCCGCGCCGGCAACCGCCACGAACGCACGCGCCGGTCGATCCACCTGACCATCAACGGCGTCGCGGCCGCGCTGAGAAACAGTGGGTGATGAGGTGAGGGTTTCGCCGAGCACCGCTCGGCGCTCACCGAATGAGTCGGCCATGCAGGGCCGACTTCCATAGCTTCTGTTTCGGCGAGCACTGCTCGCCGCCCATCGAACCGGTCGGCCATGCAGGGCCGACCGTCGATGATGAGGTGAGGGTTTCGCCGAGCACCGCTCGGCGCTTACCGAATGAGTCGGAGCTTACCCGCCGTCGTCAGCCCCGCTCCGTCCCCCGGATGTCGGCAAACTCCGCCCTGACCTGCGCCCACTGCCGCCGGCTCACTGGCAGGCGTTCATCCAGCCCCTTCAGCACGACCGCCCAGTGCCCTTCGGCGCCGTCGCGCACGTGCTCGAAGCCGATCACGGCGTCGCGCGCAACCAGACAGTTGCGGTGGATGCGCACGAAGCGCCGGGCGAATTCCTGTTCCAGTGCGGCGAGCGCTTCTTCCAGCAGGTATTCGCGGGCGGCGGTACGCGCGGTCACGTATTTGAGCTCGGCACGCAGGTAGAGGATGTCGGCCACGGGCAGCAACAGGATGCGGCCGCGTTCGCTGCACGACAGCTGGGTGCGCCCGGCCTCTGCCGGCTGCACCCGTCGCTCGGGTACCCGGCGCAGCGCGTCGAGCAGCCGGTTCGCGCGCACCGGCTTCATCAGGTAGTCGACCGCCTGCAGTTCGAAGGCGCGCACCGCATACTGGTCGTAGGCGGTGCAGAACACGAGTACCGGCGGCCGCGGCAGCGCCGCCAGCCGCGTCGCAAGTTCGACGCCATCCATGCCGGGCATGCGGATGTCGACCAACGCAACGTCGGCCTGATCGTCGGCCGCCAGCGCGGACAGACGTTCCAGCGCCTCCTGTCCGTTCGCCGCCTCGCCGACCACCCGGTTCGGCAGTTCGTCCGCGATGTCGGACAGCAGCGCGCGCAGGCGCAGGCGGGCCGGGGCTTCGTCGTCGGCGATGAACACGCGCAGCATGCTCAGCCCCCCACCCGGTATGGAAAGCGGATGCGCACGCGGTACAGCCCGTCCTGCTCGCCCGCCTCCAGCTGCGCTTCCAGGTCGAAGAAGAGCATCAGCCGCTCGCGGATATTGTCCAGCGCCATCCGGTTACCGCTGCCGTGGCCGGTCGTGCCGTCGCGCGGCGGCGCCGGATTGTCGATCTCGACCACGACGTCGCCACCGGCGCGCTGCACGCTCACCCTGACCTCGCCGTTGCCGGCCAGCGGCTCGACGCCGTGATAGACGGCGTTTTCCAGTAGCGGCTGCAGCATCAGCGGCGGCACCCGTGCGTCTGCCGGACAGCCCTCGGTCTGCCAGCGGACGCCCAGGCGGTCGCCTAGACGCAGGGTTTCCAGCGCGATGTACTGGCGACACAGCGCCAGTTCGTCACCGAGCGTGACCAGATCACGGTTCTCGCGCATCAGCACGCGGAACAGGTCCGACAGTTCCTCCAGCGCGCGCTCGGCCCGGCGAGGGTCGTCGCGCATGATGCCGAGCACCGCGTTCAGGCTGTTGAACAGGAAGTGCGGCCGGATGCGCGCTGACAGCGCCATCAGCCGCGCCTGCGCGATGGCCGGGCCGAGCGCGCGCTCCTGCACGGTGAAATAGATCATCGCGGCGGCAGCGGCCAGCAGCGCCCAGACCGCCTCGCGCACCGGCCACGACGGCATCGCGTCCACGTCCCAGCCGCCGAGCGAGGCGGTTGCCAGCACGCTGGCGAGCGCGACCAGACCGGTCAGCGCCCAGCCGCTGCGCGCGCTGAGCCGGGCGAACATCGGCGCGGCCAGATAGAGCAGCAGCAGTGACAGGATGAGCGCCGGCTCGACCCGCGCCGCCATCTCCGCCGCATCGAGCGGCAGCGCATCCCAGCTGCGGTTGCGCGCCAGCAGCGCCAGCGCCGCCAGCGCATTGACCAGCAGCACGGTGCGCAGCATCACGCCGAGATTGCGCCAGTCGGGCGCGCGCGCCGGCCTCACGTCCGCCCCCGCGCCGCGCGCACGCAGGCCGGCGCGTCGGGCTTTGCGCCCCGCTGGCCTATAATTGGCGGTTTCCCGCAGCGTGCCGAACTTCTTTCCATCATGAGCGCATCTTCGCAGTCCGAGCCGACCAAGGCGTGGTCGGGCCGTTTTTCCGAGCCCGTGTCCGATCTGGTGAAGCGTTATACCGCTTCGGTGTTCTTCGACCAACGCATGTGGCGGCAGGACATCCGCGGCTCGCTGGCCCATGCCGCCATGCTGGCAAAGCAGGGCATCATCGCGCAAGCCGATCTCGACGCCATCCGCTCGGGCATGGCACAGATCACGCAGGAAATCGAAGCCGGCCAGTTCGACTGGAACCTCGACGACGAGGACGTGCACCTCAATATAGAGAAGCGACTGACGGCGCTGGTGGGCGATGCCGGCAAGCGCCTGCACACCGGCCGCAGCCGCAACGACCAGGTGGCGACCGATATCCGCCTTTGGCTGCGCGACGCGATCGACACCATTCTCGCGCTGATCGCCGACTTTCAGCGCGCCGTGCTCGACCTGGCCGAACACCACGCCGCCACCCCGCTGCCCGGCTTCACCCATCTGCAGGTGGCGCAGCCGGTCACCTTCGGTCATCACCTGATGGCCTACTTCGAAATGCTGCGACGTGACGCCGAGCGCTTCGCCGACTGCCGCAAGCGCACCAACCGGCTGCCGCTCGGTTCGGCCGCGCTGGCCGGCACCACCTTCCCGATCGACCGCGAATTCGTCGCCGCCGAACTGGGTTTCGATGAAGTGTGCTTCAACTCGCTGGACGCGGTGTCCGATCGCGACTTCGCGATCGAGTTCTGCGCCGCCAGCAGCCTGCTGATGACCCACCTGTCGCGCCTGTCGGAAGAACTCATCCTGTGGATGAGCCCGCGCGTCGGCTTCATCGATCTGGCGGACCGCTTCTGCACCGGCTCGTCCATCATGCCGCAGAAGAAGAACCCGGACGTACCGGAGCTGGTGCGCGGCAAGACCGGCCGCGTGAACGGCAGCCTGGTCGCGCTGCTGACGCTGATGAAGGGCCAGCCGCTGGCCTATAACAAGGACAATCAGGAAGACAAGGAACCGCTGTTCGACACCGCCGACACGGTGATCGACACGCTGCGCATCTACGCCGACATGATGGGCAGCACGACGGCCGCCGACGGCAGCAGGGTGTTCAACGTGCGGGTCAAGGCCGAGGCAATGAAAAGCGCGCTGCGCCAGGGCTACGCCACCGCCACTGACCTGGCCGACTGGCTGGTCAAGCGCGGCCTGCCCTTCCGCGACGCGCACGAGGCAGTCGCCCGCGCAGTGCGGCTGGCCGAACAGAAGGGCTGCGACGTGTCCGACCTCACGCTGGACGAGCTCAAGTCCTTCTCGCCGCTGGTCGATGAATCGGTGTTCGCGGTGCTGACGGTCGAAGGTTCGCTGTCGGCCCGCAACCACGTCGGCGGCACGGCACCCGACCAGGTGCGCGCCGCCATCGCCCGCGCGCGAGCGCGGCTGGCGACCGGCTGAACAGGGGAATGCGCTTGAAACCGACAGGCACGATGACCACCGATATCACCGCGCGGCGCCTGTCAGCGGCCGCGCGCTGACATGGACCTGCTCGGCAAGTACCGCATCCTGCGCCTGCTCGGCGAAGGCGCCACATCCAAGGTCTTCCTTGCGCACGACCCTTTCGGCCGGCGCGACGTGGCGATCAAGATCGTCGCCCGCGGCGACGACAGCGGCGCCAGCAGCAGCAAGTCCGAGCGCTACCAGCGCAAGTTCTTCGTCGCCGAGGCCTCGCTCGCGGGCAAGCTCACGCACCCGCACATCGTGCAGATCTACGACGCGGTGGCCGACGCAGATCCGGCCTACATCGTGATGGAGTACGTGCCGGGCGGCACGCTCGAACCGTACATTTCACCGGACAGCCTGCTGCCGGTCGGCGACGTGCTGGAAATCATCTTCAAATGCTCGCGCGCGCTCGACTTCGCCTGGCGGCTGGGCGTCATCCACCGCGACCTGAAGCCGGCCAACATCATGCGGGTCGAGGACGGCGCGGCGGTCGGCGGCACCAATGTGAAGGTGTCCGACTTCGGCGCCGCGATGTCGGTGTCGGCCACCGAAACCCAGGTGTCGGGCGTCGGCTCGCCGGCCTACATGAGCCCGCAGCAGATCAAGGAACACCCGCTCAATCACCAGACCGACATCTTTTCGCTCGGCGTGGTGATGTACCAGTTGCTGACCGGCCAGCTGCCTTTTCAGGGCAGCAACAACTTCAGCATGATGTACCAGATCACCCACGCCGATCCGGTACCGCCGTCGGCGCTGCGGCCGGAGCTGCCGCCGGTGCTGGACGACATCGTGATGCGCGCGCTGCAGAAATCGCTGGACGACCGCTACCCGACCTGGGACGCCTTTTCCTTCGACCTCGCAGAGGCCTTCCGAACCGAAGCGCAGCGCGACCACGGCAACCGCATCGCCGACAGCGAGAAATTCAATTCGCTGCGCCGGCTCGCCTTCTTCCGCGATTTTTCCGACGTCGAACTGTGGGAGGTGGTGCGTCTGGGCGAATGGCACCGCGTGGCCGGCGGCCAGATGCTGCTGCGCGAAGGCGACCCGGGCGACGGTTTCTTCATCGTCGCGGAAGGCGAAGTGAAGGTGACCAAGGGCCGCAAGCTGCTCAACGTGCTGTCGGCCGGCGAATGCGTCGGCGAGATGGCCTGGCTGACGCCGGAGCGCGGCACCCGCGGCGCCGACGTGTCCACGCTATCCGAGGCGGTGGTGATCCACCTCGCCAACGCGGCGCTCGAACACGCGTCGGAAGCCTGCCGCCACCGCTTCGACCGCGCCTTCCTGCGCATCCTGGTCGAGCGGCTGTCGCTGGCCAACCAGCGCCTGACCGGTGTCTGAGCGGATGCAGACACCCGCGCCGCCGACCCCGCCCGACGCCCCCGCACCCGGCAGCTCGCTGGGCCGCTACCAGCTCAGGCGCATCATCGGCCGCGGCAGCACCAGCACCGTCTGGCTGGCATGGGATCCGCAGGCGCAGCGCGAGGTGGCGATCAAGTGCATCGACCCCGATGTGCTGAACGACCACGCGCGCGGCAGGCTGCACCGCAATCTGCTGATCAACGAAGCGTCGCTGGCCGACAAGCTGCAGCATCCGCACATCGTCGCCATCCACGACGCCGTGGTGACCGGCGATCAGGCCTACATCGTGATGGAGTACGTCGCCGGCGGCACGCTCGAGGCGCACGTGCAGCGCCCCGGTCTGCTGCCGGTGGAGCGCATCGTCGAACTGATGTTCAAGTGCACGCGCGCACTCGACTATGCGTGCCAGCTGGGCATCACGCACCGCGATATCAAGCCCGCCAACATCCTGCTCACCCGCGACGGCGAACTGAAGCTGACCGATTTCGGCGCCGCACTGTTCACCGCGAACGAGCGGACCCAGGTCGAGGGAGTCGGTTCGCCGGCCTACATGAGCCCGCAGCAGGTACGCGAGATGCCGCTGAACCACCAGACCGACATCTACTCTCTGGGCGTCGTGCTGTACCAGCTGCTGGCCGGTGAGCTGCCTTTCCAGGCGAGCAACAAGTACAGCCTGGTGTACCAGATCATCCATGTGGATCCGCCGCCGCCATCGGTGCATCGCCCGGGCCTGCCGCCGGCGCTCGACGCGGTGGTGGCGCGCGCGATGCAGAAGGACATCGCGCTGCGCTACGCGACCTGGGCCGAGTTCACGCACGATCTCGCGCAGGCCTTCCGCAACCGCCGGCTCAAGCCGCGCGAGGACGAATCAGGCGCCGCCGAGCATTTCCGGCTGTTGCGCACGCTGACCTTCTTCAATGAATTCAGCGACGTCGAACTGTGGGAGGTCGCTCACTTCGCACGCCAGGAGCGCGTCGCCGCCGGCACGCTGCTGATGAAGGACGGCGAGCAGGGCGACCGGCTCTACGTGCTGGTCGAGGGCGAACTGGCGGTGTGCAAGTCGGGCCGCACGCTGAACATACTGACCAGCGGCGAATGCTGCGGCGAAATGTCGGTGATCGCCCGCCGCGACCGCAAGCTGCGCGCCAACGACGTGCAGGCGAACACCGACAGCCTGCTGTTCGCGATCGACGGCGAACGCATCCGCCGCGCGTCGGAAACCTGCCGCATGCGCTTCTACGAAGCCTTCCTGCAGGTGCTGGCGGCGCGTCTGTCGTCGGCCAATATGCGTCTCGCCGACAGCTGGGGAGGCGGCGGCGAATGAACGTGCTCGCGACGCGGATTGCCGCCGCCCTCGGCGCCGACTGCACGGGCGCCGTCGAACTCGCGCCGGGCCGCACCCGGCGCGCACTGAAGATCGATACCGGCGACGCGCCGCTGTTCGTCAAGCTGCTGCCGGCTGACCGGACAGCCGTGTTTGAGGCCGAGACGGAGGGACTGGCGCTGCTGCGCGATACCGGCTGCTTCCGTGTGCCGGTCGTGCACGGCAGCGGCACGGCCGACGACTTCGCCTGGCTGGCACTTGAATGGCTGGACCTAAAACCGGTAACCACCGATGAAGACGGGCGCGCTTTCGGCAAGGCGCTGGCAGCGCTGCACGTAGTACACGGTGAGCTGTACGGCCTGCCGCGCGACAACTGGCTCGGCGACAGCCGTCAGGAGAACGGCACATCTACGACCTGGCCACTCTTCTATGCGCAGAAGCGTCTGCGGCCGCAGCTCGAACGGCTGATCGCCGAAGGCGTGCGCGGCGAGCTGATACGCAACCTCCAGGGCATCATCGAGCGCGTGCCGGCGCTCTTTCTCGAATACCGCCCGCCCGCCTCGCTGCTGCATGGCGACCTCTGGCATGGCAATGCGGGCATGGCCGACGGGCAGCCCGCAGTGTTCGATCCAGCCGTCCACTATGGAGACCGCGAGGCGGACTACGTGATGACGGAACTGTTCGGCGGCTTCCCGATCTCCATGTACGCCACCTATCAGAAGAGCGCTCCGCTGGACGCCGGCGCCGCATCGCGACGCGGCCTCTATCGGCTCTATCACCTTCTGAACCATACCCTTCTGTTCGGCAGCGCCTATCTGCGGGAAACCGAACGCACCGCAGCACGACTGCTCTCCGAACTGCGTTGAAGGCGCCTTGCCGCGGGCTCTCCCGCAGCGCACCCGAGGGCCTGTTGTTTTATGAACGTACGTTCACATCTCGTTGTTTAGGCGAGAAAATAATCCGGAAAAGTTTTTGTGTGCAGTGCAACAAAAACATGTTGACATCACGTCGACCCGCCCTATAATCGTGTTCATGGTGCAGCGCAATACGAACCTTCTGGCTACGTAGTGTGTCGCACGATTTAGGTGACCTCGTGGGTGTTCCCGGTTTTACCGCCCGGTCGTGGTCGCTCTTTCAACTAAATGTACGGAGATAACCACCATGGCCTTCACCCCCGAAAATTTCGCCGCCGCCAACAAGAACGGTATCGAAGCCCTGCTGACCCTGGCCAACACCGCCTTTGCCAGCACCGAGCGCCTCGCCGCTCTGAACCTGAACACCGCCCGTTCGCTGCTGGAAGACAGCGTCGCGAACGCCAAGACCCTGATGGGCGCCAAGGACGTGCAAGAGATCGTGTCGCTGCAGAGCGGCCTGGTCCAGCCGGCGATCGAGAAGGTCGTTGCCTACTCGCGCAGCGTCTATGAAATCGTTTCGCAAACCCAGGAAGAGCTGAGCAAGGTCGTCGAAGCTCAGGTCGGCGAAGTCAACAAGGCCGTCACCTCGACCCTGGACCAGGCTGCCAAGCAAGCTCCGGCCGGTTCCGACGTCGCCGTCGCCGCTGTCAAGTCGGCCATCGCCGCCGCCAACAGCGCCTACGACAGCATGGCCAAGGCTGCCAAGCAAGCCGTCGAAATGGCTGAAGCCAACGTGAACGCCGCCACCTCGGCGACCGTGCGTGCCGTCGGCGCCGCCAGCACGACCGCGAAGAAGAAGGCCGCTGCCTAAGTCTTCAAAAGCAGTCTGAAAAGAGCCCCGCCTCGTGCGGGGCTCTTTTCGTTTACGCACCCGCTTTAAGCATCCTGTTGTACGGCCTCAGTCGGACGTCATCACGAAAGCGCTCACGTCGCCCGCCACATTGACGCCATAGCCGGCGATCTGACCTCTATCGTTGATCGCTCGCGCCAGCGCCAGGCGGCGCCAGCCTGCCCGCCTCACCTCCGGCAGGTCCTCAAGCACTGTCAGCCTCTCCGTGCCGAGGTCATAGAGCACCGCGCGCCCGCCCTGTACGCCGACTACCTGCCCGCGATTGTTGATGTCGTAGGGCTCGAACGGAATCTCTATCGTCGTGCCCTGCACCTCTCCCGGTCCGGCCGGCGTCCACACGAAACCCCGCCCGTCGAACACGCCGACGACCTGTCGCTGGTCGTTGATGCCGCGTGCCTCGCCGCTGACGCTGGCCGGCGTCGGCAATTCTCCGATCGGCTGCGCACGTCCGGAAGTCGGGTTCCATAGCCACGGCGGATGCGGTGTGACGTGGGCGTGACCGGCGACCCAACCCAGCGGGGCGATCGCGCGTGCGACACCCGAGCCGCCAAGGTCCGATGGCAGCGGCGTAATGCCACGGGCGGACTGCGAACCGCCATGCTGCCATGTGAACGCCATGTCGACCACGAAGGAGCGCCCCACTTCCTCGCGAAAGCTGCCCACGACCTCACCCGTCTGATTCACCGCGAACAGCTCGCTCCCGAGCACGCGCCGGCCGGAAAACCGCACCGCTTCGACGCCCCCACCCGCCCAGACGACTGCCATCTTCCGACCGCCGGCGCTGGTCCGGCAGTGTCCGACGATCAGGCCCGCGTCATTGATGCCGGCGGCGGCGCATGCGTCCGTGCCTTCCGACCGCGGCAGCGGCGTCAGACTGGTACCGCGACGCCAGACGAAAGCACGAGTGCCGTCCGCGTCGCTGCCGTATCCGACGACCTCCCCGGCTTCGTTGATGCCGTAGGCCTCGCTGAAATGCGGACCACCGGGCAGGTCACCGACATCATCGATCTGCCAGCATCCTGCCAGCGCAGCCGCAAGCGTGAGGACTACACAGGCTCGCGCCGTCGACACGCGATTCATCGAACACTCTCCACACGGAAATTCCGTGCGGATAGTGAATCGTCGTATCGACGATGTCGACCGGATCTACGACCCGATCGTGAACGGCGTCGTGATCAGGAGCACGACAGCCCGCACGGCATCTTCAGTTCGGGTCCGCGTCGACCTCGAGACCGCGCTGGATCACCTCTGCACGCATGGCTGCCAGCGCCGGTCCGACCTTGTCCGGATCACCCTTGGCCCCGAGCTCGATGTGCGGTCGTGCCCGCTTCGCGTTGCCGAAGCTGGGCAGGCTGAATACGGTGACACCGTAGTCGCGCTCGATTGCCTGCATCAGATCGAGCAGCCGGCTCTCGTGCGCGTCGAACACGAAGAACGACGCCTCTGCCCAGTTGCGGGTGTGATGCAGGTGCCGGTACTTCGTGTCCAGCACCCATTGCATCATCGGCCACGCCATTTCCGGGAAACCCGGAACGAAGTGGTGGTCGCCACAGCTGAAGCCGGGAATCCGATTGAACGGATTGGGAATGATGTCGCACCCTGCCGGAAACTCGCCGAGACGCAGACGGTTCTCGGTCACCTCGGCGCCGAAGCGTGCGCGGATCTCGACCTCGGCCGCCGGGTGCAGCACGCAGTCGACACCCAGCGCCGCCGCCGCCGCCTGCCGCGTGTGGTCATCCGGCGTGACGCCGATGCCGCCACAGGAGAACGCGATGTCGGTCGTCGCCATCGATCGACGGAAGGCGTCGATCAGACGCGGCCGTTCGTCGCCCAGGTAGCTCACCCAGGACAGCTGCAGGCCGCGCTCGGCGAGCAGTTCGCGCACTTTGGCAAAGTGTCCATCCTGACGGCGGCCGGACAGGATTTCATCGCCGATGATGTAGAGGCCGATGGCCATGATCGCAACTCCTGTTCAGCGCTCTACGCGCTGAATGTCGTGATGAAAGGAAAAACTGAGGCGTGATCGAAGTCCGTGATTCAGAGTCCGAGCTCGGACCACATCGCATCGACCCGCCTCTTCACGTCGGCATCCATCTCTATCGTGCGTCCCCATTCGCGGCTGGTTTCGCCCGGCCACTTGTTGGTCGCATCCAGCCCCATCTTCGACCCGAGGCCGGCCACCGGGCTGGCGAAATCGAGGTAGTCGATCGGCGTGTTGTCGACGATGACGGTATCGCGTTTCGCGTCCATGCGCGTGGTCATCGCCCAGATCACTTCCTGCCAGCTGCGGATGTCGATGTCCTCGTCCACGACGATGATGGTCTTCGTGTACATGAACTGGCGCAGGAAGCTCCAGACGCCGAACATGACGCGCTTGGCGTGCCCCGGATACTGCTTGCGCATGGACACCACCGCCAGCCGGTAGGAACAGCCCTCCGGCGGCAGGTAGAAGTCGGTGATCTCGGGAAACTGTTTCTGCAACAGCGGCACGAACACCTCGTTCAGCGCCACCCCCAGCATCGCCGGCTCGTCCGGCGGCTTGCCGGTGTAGGTCGAGTGGTAGATCGGATTGCGGCGCATGGTCATGCGCGTGATCGTGAACACCGGAAACTCGGCCACTTCGTTGTAGTAACCGGTGTGGTCGCCGAACGGCCCCTCCGGCGCGTGCTCGTAGCCGGTCGGATGGCTCGCGTCCGGCCGCAGTTCGCCTTCGAGCACGATTTCGGCGCTGGCCGGCACGTCCAGATCGTTGCCGATGCACTTCACCAGTTCGGTGCGGCTGCCACGCAGCAGGCCGGCGAACTGGTACTCCGAAAGCGTGTCCGGCACCGGCGTCACCGCGCCCAGTATCGTCGCAGGATCGCAGCCCAGCACCACCGACACCGGGAAGGGCGTCCCGGGGAACTTGCGCGCATGGTCGCGGAAATCGAGCGCGCCGCCGCGGTGGGCCAGCCAGCGCATGATCACCTTGTCCTGCGCGATCACCTGCTGGCGATAGATGCCGAGGTTCTGCCGCTTCTTGTCAGGCCCGCGCGTCACCACCAGACCCCAGGTGATCAACGGTGCCGCGTCACCGGGCCAGCAGTGCTGCACCGGCAGGCGCGACAGATCGACCTGACTGCCTTCCCACACGATGTCCTGACACGGCGCCGACGACACCTTCTTCGGCGCCATCGAGAACACCTGCTTCAGCATTGGCAGCTTGTCCCAGGCGTCCTTCAGACCCTTGGGCGGCTCGGGCTCCTTCAGTATGGACAGCGTGCGCCCGATGTCGCGCAGCGCTTCCGCCCACTTTTCGCCGCTGACGCCCATGCCGAGCGCCACTCGGCCCGGTGTGCCGAACAGGTTGCCAAGCACCGGCATCGTGTGGCCGGTCGGCTGCTCGAACAGCACCGCCGGCCCCTGCGCGCGCAGCACGCGATCGCAGATTTCCGTCATTTCCAGGTGCGGCGACACCGGGCGCGCAACGCGCTTCAGTTCGCCCATCCGTTCGAGCTGCGCGATGAAGTCGCGCAAATCCGTGTATTTCATGTCGTGATACGGCTCCAGTACTCGCGCCCTGCCTCCGGCATGGTGCGCGGCCGATGGTAAGCGATAAGTGGAGGCCGCCGCACCCCGGCTGCGGCCACAGACCGCGCCGCATCGCAGGCGTTCCGATACAGCTGTCGCAACCGCCGATGCCGGCCCGCTGTCAGAATGCGCGACCGTTTCGCCCACATGCCCGACATGCTTGCCTGGTACGCCGACCACTTCGTCCTGCCGCTGCCCGAAACCCATCGCTTTCCGATGGACAAGTACCGCCGGCTGCGCGAACGCGTGGCGGCCGAGTTGCCGGGCGTCACGCTGAGCGAGCCGCCGGCGGCGACCGACGCCGAACTGTGTCGCGCCCACGACGCCGGCTACGTCGATCGCACCAGCCGGGGTGAGCTGAGCGTGAACGAGATCCGCATGATCGGCTTTCCGTGGTCGGCGCGGATGATAGAGCGCTCGCGCCGCTCCGCCGGCGCCACCATGGCCGCCTGTCGGAGCGCGTTGCGCGACGGCGTGTCGGTCAATCTGGCCGGCGGCACGCACCACGCCAAGCGCGCCAGCGGCGCCGGCTACTGCGTGTTCAACGATTCGGCGGTGGCCGCCCGCATGCTGCAGGCCGAGTGCGGCATCGAACGCGTGGCCATCGTTGACCTCGACGTGCACCAGGGTGACGGCACCGCCGAGATTCTCGGACGGGCGGACGACGTGTTCACGCTGTCGCTGCACGGCGACCGCAACTTCCCCTTCCGCAAGGAACGCAGCCACCTCGACGTCGCGCTGCCCGACGGCTGCGGCGACGACGCCTACCTCGCCGCACTCGACGACGCGCTGGCGAGGATGAGCGCGCGCTTCGATCCGCAATTCGTCCTATACCTCGCCGGCGCCGACCCGTTCGAAGGCGACCGCCTGGGCCGGCTCAAGCTCACCAAGCTTGGCCTGGCCGCTCGCGACGCCCGGGTATTCGACTACTGCCGCCGACGAGACCTGCCGCTGGCGGTGGCGATGGCCGGCGGCTACGCCGAAGACATCGCCGACATCGTGGACATCCACTTCGCCACCGTCGCCGCCGCGCTGCACCACGCCACGTCCCGCTGACGTAGCGGTTGACGCAAGCCCGCCGTGTTCTGGTAGATTCCGCCTCGGAATATGCGTTATGCATATTCATGGATTCCACCAACCGGGAGGTCAGACCGTCCGATGAACACCCGACACCTGGGCGCAGCCCTCGCCTTTGGCGTATTGCTCGGTGGTTGCGCCGCGCCGCACAGCGAAACGCCGCTCGCCACCAACTTCCCGACCACCAAGCAGCCCAAGGTCCAGGCGGCCGGCCACTGGTCGGTCATCGCCCGTGACGTCGCGGCGCAGATCGCGCGCGACCTGAAAGACGAACGCCCGCTGTTCGTACGCGAGAGCAGCGCACGCACGCACTTCAATCTCGCCTTCGAGAAGCAGCTCATCTCGGCTTTGATCGAACAGGGGCGCACCGTCCATCGCACGCCGCAGGGCGCGCTGGTGCTTGAGTTCGACACCCGCACGCTGCGTTTCTCGGCCGATCGCCCGCAGTACAAACACAGCGGCACGGCAACCATGCTGGCGACCGGTCTATGGGGTCTGGCAGTTGCCGACGCCAGCACCGCAGGCGCAGCGACCGCAGGCGTCGTCGGCGCGGATGCCTATGGCTGGTTCCGCTCCGAATTCGCGTCGGGTGCCACGCCGCAGACGGAAATCATCATCACCGCACAGGTCAGCGACGAGCAGCGCTTCCTCGCCCACCGCACCCACGTCTATTACGTCGCCGATGGCGACCGCGAGTTGTACGACGCCGGCAGCGGCACGCACACCATCCGCCTGAATGGAGACCAGTGAGATGCGTTCCTCTGCCCTCGCGCTGCTGTGTGCCGGCCTGCTGCCGCTGGCTGCATGCACCTCTTCGGTCAAACCCGACCCCACTTACGAACAGGCGGCCAGCGACCGCTTCGTGCCGGCCAACTACAAGGCGGCCGATGCGCTGCTCAGCCAGATCGACAATTCGATCGGCAGCGGCAATCCGCTCATCATCGCCACCGTGGTGAACATCGACGCGCTGGATCAGTCGTCCACGCTGGGCCGGCTGGTGTCAGAGCACGTGTCGTCACGCTTTTCGCGCGCCGGTTACCACATGGTGGAAATGAAGTTCCGCAACAACGTCTATGTGCGCCAGCACCAGGGCGAAATGATGCTCACCCGTGAGATCAAGGATCTCGCGCGCTCGCATCAGGCGCGCGCCGTCATCGTCGGCACCTATGGCGCGGCGGAAGACATGGTGTTCATCAATCTGAAGGTGATCGACCCGGCCACCAATGTCGCGCTGGCGGCGCACGATTACGTGCTGCCGAAGGACGCGGCAATGAAGTCGCTGCTGCGCAGCACGCGCTGACCGTCGCGCCCGATCAGCGGCTGCGGCGTCCGCGCAACCACTTCAGGCCGAGCGGCCACAGCGCGCGCTGCATGTCGGAATGGAAGGGCGCGAAGTGGCCGATCCGGGTCAGGCCGAAGCGGGCGGGCAGTAACTGCACCTGACGCGTGCGCGCCTGCGCGAACCAGCCGAGCAGGCGTTCCATCGCGACCGGCGTCGCGTAGGGGTCATCTGCCGACGCGCAGGCCAGCACCTCGCCGCGATAGCCGGCGAAGGCGGCGCGCGCCGCTTCGCCGTCCGGGGCGCCGGACGCGCCGGGCAACCAGCGGTAGAGCCGGTCGAACTCCGGCCACAGCCGCAGGCCCCATTCGAGCGCCACGCCGCGCGGCAAGTCCTCCAGCCAGCCCAGACGCTTGCCCGGAAAGTAGCCCATCAGCGCGGCCAGCAGCGGCATCAGCAGGTGCCAGCGCAACAGGTAGCCGAAGCGCTGGCGCGGCGCGTAGTCCGGCCAGTAGGCGTACTGCGAGCCGACCAGCAGCAGCCGCGCCAGGCGCACGTTCGACGGCGCCGATCCGAGACAGAAGCCGCCGATGCTGTGACCAACGCCGACCAGCGTGCGCCCGGGGAAGCGGGCAGCCAGCGCGCAGATCGCCGCATCGGTGTCGAGCGCGCCCCAGTCGTGCTTGGTCGCGCGCAGACCGCGCAGGCTGCCGTAGCGGCTTTCGCCGATGCCGCGGTAGTCGAAGGTCATGGCCGGCAGCCCGTGCGCGGCGAGCCAGCCGGCGAAACGTCCGTAATAGCGGGCAGCGACCCCGGTGGCACAACAGACGATGACCGCCGGTCTGCGGCCATCGTCGTGCGCGGGCTGCCATAGCCGGCCACGCAGTCGATAGCCGTCGGTCGCGGCGAACTCGATGTCTTCGGGCGCGGGCGCCTCCCGCCCGCTCACAGACCGCTCAGGCGCAGGAAGTAGACGAAATCCATCTCCGGCGCCGGCTGGCCCAGGCGCGTGGCAACCGCCGACATCTGGCCGCGGTGGTGCGTCGCGTGATTGAACACGTGCAGCAGCGTGCCGGCCCAGGGCGTGTCGCAGGGCTGACCCGCCATGTTCGGATAGCGCAGTCGGCCGCCGAAGGCCTTCTCGTCAGTGGCCTCGACAAGGTCGAGCCAGCGCGACGCCTGCGCACGCGCACGCTGCAGCAGCGCCGTACGATCGGACTCGACCTCGTCGGCGAGCGAGGCGGCCGCGTACGGCTGACCGGTGAAGCGGCCATACCAGATCAGGTCGGCCAGCAGCAGATGATTGAGGGTGCCGTGCAGGCTCTTGAAGAACAGCCCGTGGTCCGCGCGCCAGTCGGCGTCGCTGACGGCCTCGAGCGACGCGAAAAGGCGTTCGTAAGCCCAGACGTGATAGCCGGCCATGTTCAGCGTGTGCGCCTTGATCATTGCAGCTCCGGAATCAGTGCAGGCGTTCCGCCTGCGCGCGAAACCCTTCCTCGAAGCGTCCGCCGAGTACCGACGCAATGTCCGAGCGGCCGAGGCCGAGGTCGCGCAGTTCGAGATCGTTCATCGCCCGCAATTCTGCACGCGCACGACGTTGCCGGCGGGCTTCGCGCAGCCGGCGCGCCACTTCACTGAGCCAGGCGTGCGCGGACATGACGCAGCTCCTGTGTCTCGCCGGCATAGCCCCACGAATCCGCCGCCAGATCGCTGACCACGATGTAGCTGGCCGGGTGCAGCGGACCGATCAGTTCGTCCAGCGACTGCCAGACGGCGGACAGATAGTTCGCCTTCTCCGGCTTCGTATTGGTGCCAGCGGTGACGCGGACTTCGAGGTGGAAGGCGGTCAGTGCACCGCCGACCGCCTCCGCGCCGACCGACCAGTGTTCGCTGTGGCCGATGGACAGCGCGGTCAGCTCGCGCTTCTTGCCGAGTATCTCGGCCGTCAGGTCGGTCACCGCGCGGGTCACGGCGAGGCGCGTCTCGGCGTCGAGCGGGCGGGACAGTTGCAGCGTGATCATCGGCATCGCGGGACTCCTTCATGGGATGACCGGATCATGCCGTCGGCAACTGTGACGGTCGATGCACAGGAAGCGGTTTTTGGACCGGCACAATCCAGATCCGCGCGCATCTGTACTGCCAACTGTGCGCACGAACTGTACCGGTCGACAAAAAATGTCGCACAGTACAGTATCGATCGCCATCGCGAGAGGACGCCGCATGAACCGCTACGAACAACTCGCCGACCGGCTGCGCTCGGACATCCGCGCCGGTCTTTACCCACCCGGCCAGCGCCTGCCGTCCGTACGGCGCATCGCGCTGCAGCAGGGCCTGAGCATCGCCACCTGCATTTCGGCCTATCGCAAACTCGAAGCGCAGGGCTGGCTGGAGGCGCGACCGCAGTCCGGCTTCTACGCACGCACGCCGGAAGCGCTGCCGCCGCGCGCCTGCCAGACCTGCGACGACGAATCGCCGGGCGAGGTCACGATGTCGGAACGGGTCGCCCAGGTGATGCGCGCATCGCACCGCGACGACCTGCTGGTGTTCAGCACCGCGATTCCGCACGCCGACTTCCTGCCGGTGAAGGACATCCGGGCCAGCCTCGGCCGCGCCCTGCGCGCGGACGACGCCGGCAGCGCGCGCTACGGCGAGTTCATCGGCGAAGAGGCGCTGCGCGTGCAGATCGCCCGCCGCGCAGTCGATTCCGGCTGCCAGATTCACCCTGACGACATCGTCATCACCACCGGTTGCCAGGAAGCACTGACGCTGGCGCTGCGCGCAACCACCCAGCCGGGCGACGTGGTCGCCATCGAGTCGCCGGCTTTCTTCGGCACGCTGCAACTGATCGAATCGCTGGGCCTGAAGGCCCTCGAAATCCCGACCGACGCACAGACCGGCCTCAGCCCGGACGCACTCGAACTGGCGCTGGAAAAGTGGCCGGTCAAGGCCTGCCTCGCCTGCACCAGCTTCAGCAACCCGAGCGGCGCGCTGATGCCGGACGCGCACAAGCGGCGCATCGTGCAGATGCTGTCCAGTCGCGGCATCGCGCTGATCGAGGACGACATCTACGGCGAGCTGGCGCACGACGGCGAACGCCCGCGTGTGGCCAAGGCCTGGGACCGCACCGGCCACGTGCTGCTGTGCTCGTCCTTCTCGAAAACGCTGGCGCCCGGCCTGCGCATCGGCTGGATCGTCGCCGGGCGCTGGCGGCGCGAGGTCGAGCGACTGAAGTACGGCAGCACCATGGCCACCGCCCTGCTGCCGCAGCGCGCGCTTGCCGACTACCTGGCCAGCGGCCGGCCGGAGCGGCACATGGCGCGCATCCGCCGGCAGTACGCCGAACAGATGGAGCGGATGCAGACGGCGATCGCCCGCCACTTCCCGCCCGGCACGCGCTGCACGCGCCCGGCCGGCGGTTTCATCCTGTGGGTGGAGCTGCCCGAGCATATCGACGCGCTGGCGCTGCAGTCACGGGCGCTGGCCGCCGGCATCAGCATCGCGCCGGGCCCGCTGTTCTCGCCGCAAGGCAAGTACCGCAACTGCATCCGCCTGATGTGTGCCGTCCGCTGGGACGCGCGGGTCGATACCGCACTCGCCACCCTGGGTTCACTCGCCAGCCGATAGTCCGACCGGACCATAGCCATCGGCCAAACGGCCTATGACTTCCCGCGTCGAACATTAACGGGAGATTAACTGGCAGGACATCGTCGCCCGCCAGACTTTCCGCGTCTCAACCCAGACCGGAGAGTCCCATGTTCACGCGTTCCACCCTTGCGGCTGCCCTGCTGGCCGGCCTGATGTCGGCCGGCGCCCAGGCGGCCGCCCCGACCATCAGCGGCCAGTTCGGCAGCGGCAGCACGGCCGGCACAGTCGCCGCCGAAAGCTATTCCTTCATCGGCGGCGCCGAAAACTGGTCCTTCTGGACCTTCAAGGCCGATTTCCTGAGCGAAGTGTCGATCACCGTCACCCCGACGGATCCGACGCTCGACGTCATTTTCGGTATCTGGTACGGCGTCGAGAGCGATACCGCCAACTACTTCGACCTCGGCAGCAGCTCGCTGACCACGATGTTCGTGACCGGCGCTGACGGCACGCCGTCCAACCCTTTCGCCGGCGCCGGTGAAGCGGCCAGCGCGAGCTTCTTCAATGACTACGGCAATGGCCTGTTCGTGCTCGCCATCGCCGACTATAGCGACAACGTCGGCGTCGGCCAGCTCGGCTACACCATCACCGCCTCGGTGCCGGAGCCCGAAACCTACGCGCTGCTGCTGGCCGGCCTCGGCCTGATCGGTGCCGCCGCCCGCCGTCGCGCCTGATCCATCCGCACGGCCCTACACACTCACAACGGAGAGACAACAATGAACCATCAAGACGACCTGATCGACGTCCTGCGCGACTTCAGCAAGGCCGACGCCGCGAAGGACATGGACCCGCACTGGACCTACGGCCGTCGCGGCTTCCTGAAGAGCGGCGTCGCTGCCGCCGCCACCGTCGCGATGCCCTTCAGCATCCTCGGCTCGAAGAAGGCGCACGCCGTTCAGCTGCCGTTCAGCCCGGATTACGGCCCGCTCGCCCCGGTCGCCGATGAAGTGACCGGCCTGCCGCTGCTGCAACTGCCGGAAGGTTTCAAGTACTGGTCCTACGGCTGGACCGGCGACACGATGACCGACGGCATCGCCACCCCGGGTGCGCACGACGGCATGGCCGTGGTCGCCGCCGACGCGAACAAGATCGTGCTGGTACGCAACCACGAGCAGGGCAGCCGCACCGCCGGTTCGTACGCCAACCCGAAGATCACCTATGACCCGCTGTGCAACGGCGGCACGACCAACCTCGTGTTCTCGCCGCGCACCAAGCAGTGGGTCGGCGCCTACGCGTCGATCTCCGGCACCATCCGCAACTGCGCTGGCGGCCCGACCCCGTGGAACTCGTGGATCACCTGTGAAGAAACGTCGGACGGCCCGCACAACGGCGCCTCCAAACAGCACGGCTACTGCTTCGACGTGCCGGCCACCGGCGTCGCCAAGCCGGTTCCGCTGGTCGACATGGGCTGTTTCAGCCATGAAGCCGTCGCCGTTGATCCGGTCACCGGCATCATCTACGAAACCGAGGACAGCACGCCGTCCGGCTTCTACCGCTTCATCCCGAACGTCATCGGTCGTCCGGAAATGGGCGGCAAGCTGCAGATGATGAAGCTGAAGACCGCCAACAACGCGACCCGCACCATCAACGGTGTCAGCTACGGCTACTACAACACCGGCGTGGCGCAGGCTCCGGGCACCACCTTCGACGTCGAGTGGGTGAATATCGACGAGCCGAACAAGCCCTTCATCAGCGGCACCTCCTACGGTGGCGTGGTCGCCCAGGGCATCATGCAGGGTGCGTCGAGCATCGTGC
The DNA here is from genome assembly GCF_000527135.1 of Methyloversatilis discipulorum. Taxonomy (NCBI): domain Bacteria; kingdom Pseudomonadati; phylum Pseudomonadota; class Betaproteobacteria; order Nitrosomonadales; family Sterolibacteriaceae; genus Methyloversatilis; species Methyloversatilis discipulorum. The sequence continues at coordinate 3,803,729 of NZ_AZUP01000001.1, read as the reverse complement.
GCGGCGAAGGCGTGTGGTACGGCAACGGCGTGATCTACGTGTGCTCGACCAGCGGCGGTGCCGCCGGCAAGGGCCAGATCTTCGCCTACGACCCGCGTCGAGAAACCTTCACGCTGGTCTACGAATCGTCCGGCGCTGACGTCTGCGACAACCCGGACAACATCGCATGGAGCCCGCGCGGCAGCCTGATCCTGTGCGAAGACGGCGGCAACTCGGTCTCGCGCTGCCACGGTCTGACCACCGACGGCACCGTGTTCCCGTTCATCGCCAACAACGCCGACTTCCGCAGTGGCGCCATCGGCACCTACACCCGTCCGTCCGGCCGCAGCTTCAGCAGCAACTCGATGACCTCGGAGTTCTGCGGCGCGACCTTCCACAACGAATGGCTGTTCGTGAACGTGCAGTCGCCGGGCATCACCTACGCGATCACCGGCCCGTGGGATAACGGCGCGCTGTAATCGCACTCCTGCAGTCCGCAGTTCCGGGCCGGCGCACGCGCGCCGGCCCTTTCCGATTCGAGAGGCTTCCCATGTTGAGCAAATCCCTGATCGCGGCCGCGCTGTTCGCGGCCGCACCGGCGTTCGCCGCAACCTACACCTTCCAGCAAGGCGCCGGCGGCTACGACGGCACGATGGACGTGACGATGTACAGCAGCGACCCCGACGCAAGCAGTGGCTACGAGCAGGAAGTGAGCATCGACGCCTCAGACAACGGTTCGCCGAACCACGTGTTGCTGCGCTTCGACAACCTGTTCGGCAACGCAGCGAACCAGATCAAGGCCGGTGAAACCGTCGTGTCCGCCACGCTGACGCTGCAGATCACCAGCGCCGGCAGCGGCATCCGTTTCTACGACATGCTGAGCGACTGGAACTCCGCCTCGGCCACCTGGAACACCATGGGCGACGGCATACAGACCGACGGTCTGGAAGCCGCCATGCTGCCCTTCCTCACCATCGGTGCGGACAACGGCGATGCCAACATCGAATCCGGCACCCTGGTGCTGGATTTCACCGACGCCCTGCGCCGCATGCAGGACGGCGACGTGCCGGGCTACGGCTGGGCGCTGCTGCCCTTCATGCCGAATGGCACCAACGGTATCGACTTCTACAGCGCCGAAGGCTTCATGGTCAGCGATCGTCCGCTGCTGACGGTCGAGGTCGCCGCGGTGCCGGAACCCGAAACCTACGCCATGCTGCTGGCCGGGCTGGGTCTGATCGGTCTGCGCGCCCGTCGTCGCGGCTGACACACTGCACCGCAGCCGAGTGGAAACGCGGGGCTCACGGGCCCCGCGTTTTCATTTCAGCGCGCCGATACCACGCAGGAAGGCATCGACCTGGCGCGTGTAGTCCCCCGGCAGGCCCAGCTTCTCGTTGATGTCGCCGTGCGACAGATCGATCGGCAGCTCATCGATGCGGCCGCCGGTTTCGCGCACGCGCTGCGCGAATACCTTCACCTGGTCGCAAGCCTGACGGCGCCGGCTGGAGCACACCGCCAGCCAGGGCGCGGTCGGCCCGGCAAGCTGATGCAACGGCGAGGTCGCGTGCCAGAAGGCGGGGTCCTTGCCGAAGGCTTCGTCGAACAGGCCGGCGTGGCGTTCCTGCATCAGCCGTTCGACGTCGAGCGCGCCACTGTCGAGCAGCACGCTGCCCAGCCAACGGCGTTCGCCCTGTGGCGCGGCGGCCAGCAAGGCCACCAGATGCGCACCGGCCGAATGCCCCATCAACACGAAGCGCGACGGATCGCCGCCCCAGGAGGGCGCCAGCGACTGCGCCCTGGCCAGCGCGGCAGCCACGTCGTCGCGCTGCGTCAGCACGTCGGCGTCGGGCAGCATGCGGTAATTGACCGACACGACGATGACGCCTGCCGGCAGCCAGTGCGCCAACTTGTTGCCGATCAGCCGGCCGTGCGCCTTGTCGCCGCGACGCCAGCCACCGCCATGCACGAGGAAGAGCACCGGCGCGTCGCGGGCGCCGTCGGGGATGTAGACATCCATGCGCTGGTCGGCGTGATCGCCATACGCGATATCGCGTTGCGCGCGGCTGCCGGCGGGCAGACGAACCTCGGCTCCGCTGTCGGCGCGCCGCTCCGCCAGACGCTCGCGCAGCGGACCCGCCTGCGCCTCGAAGACGCATAGCAGTGCAGCCGCCGCAAGACCCACGGCGCTCATTCTGTTCATGTCGCTCTCCTGTTGCCGGGCCGGACGCGCCCCACCCAGGTAGACGCAGGTCAGGGGCCCGCCTTACGCCGCCGCGTCAACGCAAGGCGTAGTCGGCGACGATGCCGGCGAACACCGCGGCGCCCAGCCAGTTGTTGTGCAGGAAGGCGCGGAAGCAGCGCGCGCGGTCACGGTCGCGGATCAGCGTCCAGTGATAGCCGGCGATGCCGGCGGCAACGACCAGCCCGACGTAGTAGGGCCAGTGCAGCCCTTCGAGCCGGCCGTAGAGCGCGAGCAGCGCCAGCGTGATTGCATAGCAGGCCATCACCGCCGCGACGTCGAAGCGGCCGAAGGTGATGGCCGAGGTGCGGATGCCGATCTTCAGGTCGTCCTCGCGATCGACCATCGCGTATTCGGTGTCGTAGGCGACCGCCCAGAACACGTTCGCGGCCAGCAACAGCCACGCTTCCATCGGCACCGTGTACAGCTGGGCCGCATAGGCCATCGGAATGCCGAAGCCGAAGGCGATGCCGAGATAGGCCTGCGGAATGGCGAAGAAGCGCTTGGTGAAGGGGTAGCTGGCGGCCAGGAAAAGCGCGGCGAAGGACAGCAGGATGACCAGCCGGTGCAGCGGCAGGATGAGGATGAAGGCGAACAGCGCCAGCCCGGCCGCCAGCAGCAGCGCCTCGCGCGTACCGACCTCGCCGGTGGCCAGCGGGCGGTTCTTCGTGCGCTCGACGTGACCGTCGAAGTTGCGGTCGGCGTAGTCGTTGATGACGCAGCCGGCGCTGCGCATCAGCACCGTGCCGAGCATGAATATCCAGACGATGAAGGCGGACGGCTTGCCGCCGCCGGCCACCCACAGCGCCCACAGCGTGGGCCAGGCGAGCAGCAGGATGCCGATCGGCTTGTCCAGCCGCATCAGGCGCTCCCAGGCATTCAGGCGGGCGAGCAGATTCATGGCGCAAGTTCCGAAATGGCCGGCAGGAAGACTTCGGTCACCAGCAGCGGCCGGCCGCGGCGCACGAACAGCGAGCGGCGCGCCCACAGCGGGCCGCTCACCGCGATGCCTTCCGCCTGCACGCGCCGGTACAACGGGTGACGGGCGTCGAGCCGGCGCGCCGCCAGCGGCGAGCGGGCGATGCGCGCGTCGGCGAACAGCAGCGCACCGAGCGGCCGCGTGCCGACGCCGGCGAACATGTGCCAGACGCCGCGTACGTCACGCATGTTGACCACGCTGTGCGCGAACACCACCGGCACGCCGTCGGCATGCAGCAGCACCTCGCGCGACAGCGCCTGCGCCCGGCCGCTGCCGAGCAGACAGGCCTCGTCGGCCGCCAGCGCGGCACGACCGGTGCGCAGCGGCTGCACCGCGAAGTGCCGGCAGCGCGCCCGGATGCGTGAGGTCAGCGAATGAGGGTCGGTCAGCCAGCCACGCAGTGGCGCCGGCATGAATAGCGCCGGCGAACGCCACGCGTCGCCGGCTCGATGAAAGGACATTTATTGCGACGCAGTCTTCAAGCCCGGCCTGCATGATAGCCGCGGCAGGCTGCGCCGGCGCGTCAGGCGATCTGCAGCGGGCCGTGGTCGTCGCAGTGGTCGCCGTGCGGATGATGCAGATGACCGTCCACCAGATAGTCGACATGGTCACCGTGCGGCACCGCTTCGTGGCCGCAGCCGGGCCCATGCACATGACCGGCGCCATGGCCGGCACAGTGATGCTGCGGCGTGCAGCCGTCCGGGTTGGCGGCGCTGACGGCGATCACGTGCTCGTCGACATGGTCGCCATGCACGTGGTGCAGATGGCCGTCGTGCAGGAAATCGACGTGGCCTTCGTGCCGCACCGCGGTATGACCGCATTGCGGGCCGTGCTGGTGGTCGTGATGGGCGTGCTGGGTGCAGCGGGTCATCGGCGCTCTCCGGTCGGTGGGTGCATACGCACTATAGACAGGAAATGACGCCTCGGCCGCCTCGGGCGTCACACCTTGCGCTCGTCCCTGCCGTCCGCCGGTGTGTCGTCGATGGTCTGCGCGCGGTCGTCGTCCATCAGCATGCGGTGCGCCGGCCCTTCCAGGTCATCGAACTGGCCGCTGCGCGCCGACCAGATGAACACGGCGCCGATGCCCAGCGCGATCAGCACCGACATCGGCACCAGCAACCATAGAATGTCCATCAGTTCATTTCCTTTGCGCGCCGCTGCAGGCGCAGTGCGTTGAGCACCACCATCAGCGAACTGAGCGACATGCCGATGCCGGCCATCCACGGCGTGATCCAGCCCAGCATCGCCGGCGGGATGGCCAGCAGGTTGTAGGCAAAGGCCCAGCGCAGGTTCTGCCGCACGATGGCCAGCGTCGCCTGGGCCGTGTCGAGCCCGCGCGTGAGCGCGTCGAAACGTTCGGACAGCAGCACCAGATCGCCCTGAGCGCGCGCCAGTTCGGTGCCGCCGCCCATCGCGACCGACACCTGGGCCTGCGCCAGCACCGGCGCGTCATTGACACCGTCGCCCAGCATGGCGACGACGGCGCCGCGCTGCTGCAACGCTTCTATATAAGCGCGCTTGCCCTCAGGCGTCATCCGCGCGTGCGCGTCGGCGATGCCCAGTTCCTGCGCCAGCGCCTCGACCGGTGCGTGTGCGTCGCCCGACAGCAGGCTGACCGCGATGCCGCGCTCGTGCAGCCGCGCCAGCAGTTCCGGCGCACCGGGCCGCAGCGCATCGCTGAGGTCGAAGCGGGCGAGCAGGCCGTGTTCGTCGCCCAGCCACACCGGCGTCGCGATGCCCGACGGCGTGGCCGGCAGCGGTGTCCCGGACAGCGCACAGGCGAATTCCGCGCTGCCCAGCCGCAGGCGGCGGCCAGCGATGACGCCCTGCACGCCCTGCCCGGTCACCGCCGACAGCTCATCGACGGCCGGTCGCACCTGCTCACCGGCAGCGGCGCGCAGCGCACGCGCGATCGGGTGAGTCGACGGTCCTTCCAGCGCCGCCGCCAGCGCCGTCGCCTGCGCCGCATCGAGGTCGCCCATCAGTTCGACCGCCTGCAAGGCCATGGCGCCGGTGGTGAGCGTGCCGGTCTTGTCGAACACGACGTGGGTGACGCGTGCCAGCGTTTCGATCGCGTGCGCGCGGGTAACCAGCAGGCCGCTGCGCGACAGCACGCCGGTGCCGACAGTCAGCGCCGCCGGTGTGGCCAGCGATAGCGCACAGGGGCAGCTGACGACCAGCACCGCGACGAAGACGGACAGCGCCTGCGACGGATCGAGCCACAGCCAGACGCCGGCGGTCAGCACGGCCAGCACGATGAGCGCCTTGACGAAATGCACCGCGATGCGGTCGGCGAACTGCACCACCTCCGGCCGGCTGGCCGAAGCGCGGCCGATCAGCCGGCGGATCGCCGCCAGCCGTGTCGCCTCGCCGACCTGCTCCACCGCCAGCACCACCGGCGAGCCGATATTCACGCTGCCGCCGACCACACGGTCGCCAGGGCCGCGGCCCTGCGGCCTGGATTCGCCGGTAAGCAGGCTTTCATCGACCTCGCTGCGACCATCGACCAGACGGCCGTCGGCTGGAAACACCTCGCCGGCGGCGACGACGACGTGGTCGCCGGCCAGCAGTCGCGCCACCGGCACCGCCTCGGTCGCCGTTCCGGGCCAGGCGGTGAAACGGTGCGCCAGCGCCGGCATCACGCGCGCCAGTTCCTCGACACCGCGCACCGCACGCTGACGCGCCAGCATTTCGAGATAGCGCCCGCCGAGCAGCAGGAAGACGAACATGGTGACCGAATCGAAATACACCTCGCCCGAATGCGTCACCGTGGCCCACAGGCTGGCGATGAAGGCGGCACCGATGCCGAGTGCGACCGGCAGGTCCATGCCGACGCGTTTCGCCGCCAGATCGCGCAGCGCGCGCGAGAAGAAGGGAGCGGCCGAGTAGCACACGACGGGTGCCGTCAGCACCAGACTGGCCCAGCGCATCAGCGCAGCGATGCTGCCCGGCAGTTCGGCGTCGCCGGCGGTGTATTCCGGCCACGCGTACATCATCACCTGCATCATGCCCAGCCCGGCCACCGCCAGGCGCCACAGCGCGTCGCGCCGCTCGCTGCGGGCGACCGACTCGGCGTGTGCGCGGTCGTTCGGCCAGGCTTCGTAGCCGATCTCGGTCACCGCCCGCAGGATGGCCGACAGCTGGACCCGCGCCGGGTCCCACACCACACGCGCACGGCGCGTCGCGTAGTTGATTTCGAGCACCAGCACACCGGGCAGGCGACCGACGTGCTGCTCGTTCAGCCACACGCAGGCCGCGCAGCGTATGCCCTCGATGATGAGCAGCGCCTCGCGCGCGTCGGCACAGTCCGGATGCGAAACCGTACGCACGAAATCTGCCTGCACTTCCGGCAGGTCGTACACCGACAGGTCGCGCGCACCACCCTCCGGTGCTGCTTCCGGCAAGGCGTCGCGGTGCGCGTAGAAGGCTTCGAGCCCGCCGCCGGAGATGGCTTCGGCGACGGCGGCGCAGCCGGCGCAGCACATCGGTCTGTCCTCACCGGCGACGCGGACGCGGTAGCGCACCGGGCCATCGACCGGCAGCCCGCAGTGATAGCAGGCCGTCGTCGCGGCGGCGGCATCCGGACTCAGGTTCAGCGTTGATTCCGGCGCGTTCATCACGGGGGCAGGGTTCGAATCATGGGCTCACATTCTAGGCGGCTGCGTGCCGCCCGCCCATGACGTGAGTCAAGCGCGCGCCGGCGCGCCATTTCAGGGTTTTCACGCCGCGCAACCGGACGAAAGCTTGACCTGGAACATTGCGAAGGCGCTTACCTTGGACTACGTCTAAAACTTCAGGTGGCGACGCCGGCCGCCTGCTTACGGTCACTTTTTTCCTGCCTTCGCCCTGACGAGGAAGACCACGGATGAAAAGAGAAGCGTTCGAACCACCGGCCGCCGCACCCGCGCCGGCCCCTTCGCCCCGCCTGCGGCTACTGTCCGGGCTGCTGGCCGACGCCGGCATCACGCTCGACGGTGACTCCCCCTGCGACCTGCAGATGCGCAATCCGCGCCTGCCCGAGCGCGTGTTCGCGTACGGCAGCCTCGGTCTGGGCGAGGCCTACATGGATGGCGATTGGGACGCCGGCCGGCTCGACGAATTCTTCGCCCGCCTGCTGCGCGCCCGGCTGGACACGCGGGTCAAGCCGGCGTCACTGCTGATGCACGCCTTCAGCGCCCGCCTGCTGAACCGGCAGACGCCGCGTCGCGCCTGGCAGGTCGGCGAACGCCACTACGACCTCGGCAACGATTTCTACGCGGCGATGCTGGACCCGCGCATGACCTACACCTGCGGCTACTGGCAGGACGCCGCCGACCTCGCGTCGGCGCAGGAGGCGAAGCTCGAACTGATCTGCCGCAAGCTGGACCTGCGCCCTGGCATGCACCTGCTGGACATTGGTTGCGGCTGGGGCAGCCTGCTCGGCTACGCCGCCGAGCACCACGGCGTGCGCGGCACCGGCGTCACCGTATCGCGCGAACAGGCGGAGTGGGCACGGCAACGCTACGCTGGACTGCCGGTCGAGTTCCGGCTGCAGGACTACCGCGAACTCAACGGCAGCGAAACCTTCGACCGGGTGGCCAGCGTCGGCATGTTCGAGCACGTCGGCCGGCGCAACTTTCGCACCTTCATGCAGGTGCTGCGCCGCGTGTTGAGGCCGGACGGTCTGGCGCTGCTGCATACGATAGGCAAGAACACGCGGCGCGGCGTCACCGACCCGTGGATAGACCGCTACATCTTCCCGAATGGCGAACTGCCGTCGATCGGCCAGATCGGCGACGCGGTCGATGATGTATTCGTGGTGGAGGACCTGCACAACTTCGGCGCCGATTACGACCGCACGCTGATGGCCTGGCACGCGAACTTCGAAGCGGCCTGGCCGCAGTTCGCCGAACGGCTGGGCGAACGCTTCCACCGCATGTGGCGTTACTACCTGCTGTCCTGCGCCGGCGCCTTCCGCGCGCGCGACATCCAGCTGTGGCAGTGGGTGCTGTCGCCGAGAGGCGTGGCAGGCGGCTACCGCAGCGTGCGCTGAATGCCGCCGGCCGCTTACAGCGAGGCCAGCCGCGACTTGGCCATCGGCGGATTTTTTGCCAGGTAACGGCGGATGCCGCGCAGGATGGCGTCGGCCAGCTTGTCCTGGTAGGCGTCGTCGGTCAGCCGCTTCTCTTCTTCCGGGTTGGAAATGAAGGCGGTCTCGACCAGGATGGACGGGATGTCCGGCGCCTTCAGCACGGCGAAGCCGGCCTGCTCGACATGCGGCTTGTGCAGCGTATTCACGCCACCCAGTTCGCCCAGCACGGCACGGCCGAGCTTCATCGAATCGTTCATCGTCGCCGTCTGCGACAGGTCGAGCAGCGTGCGCGCGAGATACGGGTCCTTGACGTCGAGATTGACGCCGCCGATCAGGTCGGCCGAGTTCTCGCGCTGCGCCAGCCAGCGCGCGGCCGAACTTGTGGCGCCACGGTCGGACAGCACGAACACCGAACTGCCGCGCGCGTCCGGCCGCACGAAGGCGTCGGCGTGAATGGACACGAAGAGGTCGGCGCGCACGCGGCGCGCCTTGGCGACGCGAGTGCCCAGCGGCACGAAGAAATCGGCGTCGCGCGTCAGCACGGCACGCATCGTCGGGTCGGCGTCGATCTTCTTCTGCAGGCGCTGTGCCACTTCCAGCGTCACGTTCTTCTCATAGCTGCCGCCGCGGCCAACCGCACCCGGGTCTTCGCCGCCGTGGCCGGGGTCGAGCACGATGGTGACGAGGCGGCTCACGTCGACCTCCGTCTTCTTGCTGCCCGCATCGCGCGACGCGGTCTGATTCGCCGGTTCGGGTGCCGGCTCGGCCGCCTGCGACTGTGCCGGCGCGTCGGGCTGGTCGGGAGCGACGTCGCCCTGGTACTGGATGTCGCCCTGACGCGCGAGCTGCATCAGCGGGTCGATGGGCTGCGACGGATAGATGTCCATCACCAGCCGGTGGCCGTACTGACCGACCGGCGCCAGCGTGAATACCTGCGGCTTTACCTCGGTCTTCAGTTCCATCACCAGACGCACCACGCCCGGCTTGTTGCGGCCGGCGCGGATGAGCTTGATGTAGGGATCGGTATCGGAAATCTTGCCCGGCAGGCTGCCGAGCACGTTGTTCAGCTCCACGCCCTCGATGTCGATCACCAGGCGTTCCGGGTTCTGCACCGTGAAGTGCGCGAACTTCAACGCGTCGCGGGATTCCAGCGTGATGCGGGTATATTCCAGCGACGGCCAGACGCGGACGGCCAGCAGCGAGGTGGCGGCGGCGCGCCCGACCGGGCTCACCGACAGCAGCAGTGCAGCGCCGGAAAACCCGAGAAAATCGCGCCGGCTCAGGTCGCGGGCGGAAGTCCTTCCGCGGCGACGGACAAACGGCTTAAACATGCCCGACCTCCTTCGCTGCCGGCGGACAGCCGCGCACGACGCGCCTCGCCGACCACGGCGAGCGCGATGCGCAGATCGGGCGGCGGCAGATGCGCACCCGCCTTGTCCGGCCATTCGACCAGACAGACGCCCGCGCTTTCGCCGGTTTGCCCGAAGTATTCGTCCAGACCTGCTTCGATGAATTCATCCGGATGCGTGAAGCGATAAAAATCAAAGTGATACAACGGGAAGTTTAAGCTAGAAATAGCATACGATTCAAGCAAAGTGAAGGTCGGACTTTTTACCTTTCCCGTATGGTCAAGCGCCCGGAGCAGTCCGCGCACCAGCGTGGTCTTGCCGGCGCCCAGGTCGCCGTCCAGAAACACGCACAGGCCGGGCGCCAGCGCGCGCGCCAGTTGCGCGCCCAGCGCCTCGGTGGCGGCGGTGTCGGCGAGGTCCATCGTCAGGGTCGAATCATTCATGGCGGTCTGCGCAAAATCGGATCGGCAGCCATTATCCGCCCGGGTGGCGGCGCGATGAGTGGCGCCCTGCCCTGCAGCCCGGACGAACTGGTCGCACGCATCCGCGACTGGGGGCGCGACCTGGGTTTTGCGTCGGTTGGTATCTCCGGCATCGATCTGGGCGAGGCCGAAGCCCGGCTGCTCGACTGGCTGGCCGCCGGCCGCCACGGTGAACTGGACTACATGGCGCGCCACGGCGCAATGCGGGCACGTCCGGCCGAACTGGTGCCGGGCACGCTGTCGGTCATCAGCGCGCGCATGCCGTACTGGCCGGACGACTCAGCGGACGCGCAAGCGGTGCTGGACGACGGCGATCTCGGCTATGTGTCGCGCTACGCACTCGGCCGCGATTACCACAAGGTGCTGCGCAACCGGCTGCAGAAGCTGGCGGAACGGATCGAGAGCGTGGTCGGCCCGTTCGGCCATCGGGCGTTCACCGATTCGGCGCCGGTGCTGGAGGTCGAGATCGCCCGCCGTGCCGCTCTGGGCTGGCGCGGCAAGCACACGCTGCTGATCCACCGCGACGCCGGCTCGATGTTCTTCCTCGGCGAACTGTTCACCACGCTGCCGCTGCCACCCGACGCGCCGCAGGCCGACCACTGCGGCACCTGTACCCGCTGCATCGACGTCTGCCCGACCGGCGCCATCATCGCGCCCTACCAGCTGGACGCACGGCTGTGCGTGTCCTACCTGACGATAGAACTGGACGGCCCGATTCCCGAGCCGCTGCGCCCGGCGATCGGCAACCGCATCTACGGCTGCGACGACTGCCAGCTGGTGTGCCCGTGGAACCGCCACGCGGTCATGGCCGTCGAGCCGGATTTCGCGGTGCGCAACGGACTGGACGACGCCTCGCTGACCGAACTGTTCGCCTGGTCGGAAGACGAATTCAACCGCCGCCTCGAAGGCAGCGCGATCCGGCGCATCGGCCACGAACGCTGGCTGCGCAATATCGCAGTCGCGCTCGGCAACGCGCCGTCCGCCGCCGCCCATATCGCCGCGCTGCAGGCGCGCGCCGACCATGCCTCACCGGTCGTACGCGAACACGTCGCCTGGGCGCTGGCCCGACAACATTCTCCGGACACACCGACATGACCGACCGCCTGAACGACCTCGAAGCCCGCATCGCGCTGATGGACGACATGCTGGACGCGCTGAACCGCACCGTGTTCGAGCAGCAGCGCGCCATCGAATCGCTGCAGTTGCAGCTCAAGCACGTCTATGCGCAGGTGCAGGGCATGCAGCCGGCCGAGCGCGCCGACGCGCAGCAGGACATTCCTCCGCACTACTGAGTCCATCTGCTGCTGCGCCCATCTGCTACTGCATTCCGGACAGCGCAGTCGGCGTCCACCGCTGCACCGCCCACGCGAGCAGATCCTGAAGCCCGGACGCCACGACGTCGGTCGGCGGCGGATGGCGCAGGAAAGCGAGTGCCTCCGCCAGGTCGGTCAGCGCGTCGGCCGGTTCCAGCGCCGGCGCACGTGTCTGCTTGGACAGCTTTTCGCCGTTCGCGTCGAGCACCACCGGCACGTGTGCATAGCGCGGCTGCGGCAGGCCGAGCGCGCGCTGCACCAGGATCTGCCGCGGCGTCGAGGTGAGCAGATCGGCACCGCGCACGATGTCAGTCACGCCCTGGTCGGCATCGTCCACCACCACCGCCAGCTGATAGGCGCAGTAGCCGTCGGCACGCCACAGCACGAAATCGCCGGAATCCGCCGCCACATCGACCGCGATGCGACCGAGTACGCGGTCGTCGAACGCAACCTCGCCCGCTGGCACGCGCAACCGCCAGGCGCGTGGCGCGATGCCGGCTCGATCGCGGCAGGTGCCGGGGTAACGCCGTGCGCCATCGGAGGCCAGCGGCTGCGACTCCAGATCGCGGCGGGTACAGACACAGCCGTAGGCCTGACCGCGGGCGACTAGAGCGTCGAGCGCGGCGCGGTAAAGCGCGGTACGCCGGCTCTGCCACACCACCTCGCCGTCCCAGTGCAGGCCCAGCGCGTCGAGCTGGCGCAGGATGGTGCCTGCGGCCTCGGGCGAGCAGCGCGGCTCGTCCACGTCCTCGATGCGCAACAGCCAGCGGCCGCCAGCGGCGCGCGCATCCAGCCAGCTGGCCAGCGCCGCCACCAGCGAACCCTTGTGCAGCGGGCCGGTCGGACTGGGAGCAAAACGGCCGACATACGGGCGACGCTCGGCTACCATGCCGGCTCGCCCCCGAGCGATTCACACCCAAGGACCCCCATGGCCACCATCGAACTTACCGAAGACAGCTTCAACAGCACGGTCGAGAACAACCCTTTCGTCATCATCGATTTCTGGGCACCCTGGTGCGGCCCCTGCCGCAATTTTGCCCCGGTCTACGAAGCGGCGTCGGAAAAGTATCCGGACATCGTGTTCGCCAAGGTGAATACCGAAGAGGAACAGGGCATCGCGGCCGCCTTCGGCATCCGCTCGATTCCGACCCTGATGGTGTTCCGCGACCAGATCGTGCTGTACGGACAACCGGGTGCGCTGCCCGCCGGTCAGTTCGAACAGCTGATCGAACAGGCGAAGGCGCTGGACATGGACAAGGTGCGCTCCGAAGTGGCCGCCCAGCAGAGCGACGGCGCGACGTCCTGATCGCAGCGGGTTGCCGGCGGATCCACCGGCTCAGCGATAGCCTTCTTCGGCCAGCACGCGGCGCACCACCGGCCGCTCGCGCATGCGCCGGTAGAAGGCGAGACAGCGTGGCGGCAGCGGCAGGCCGATGCGGTCGGCCCAGAAGGTGACGTAGAACAGCGCCGCGTCAGCGACCGTCAGGTCGTCGCCGAACAGATGGCCGTCGTCGTCGATGCGCGCGTCGATCAGTGCGAAGGCCTCGTCCACCAGGGCCCGGCCCTGCGCCTTGATCGCCTCCAGCCACGGCGGCTCCGCCCCCTCGTCCACGCCCGTAGGCAGGTAGCGCTCGGGCGTGAAGATGCGCGTGTAGCCGGCGCCATGCACGGTGCCCACGACATAAGTCATCAGATCGACGGCGCGCGCGGCGTCGAACGGCGACGCCGGCAACAGCCGTGCGCGCGGGAACTGCCAGGCCAGCCACAGCGCGATGGACTGGAATTCGGTCAGCGCCGGATCTTCGTCGATCTGCAGCGCCGGAATCGTGCCCTTGGGGTTGATCGCCAGATATTCCGGGCGACGGTGATCGCCGGCAGGCAGGTTCACGACGTATGCCTCGAACGGCAGCTCCAGATGTTCGAGCAGGATGTGGATGCCGGTCGAGCACGAGCCCGGCGTCATGTGGAAGCGCAATCGCATGGTCTGCCTCGGTCGGTGTGTGGCCGGCGCGCACCGCGCGCCGCATCTCTCCGGCACCGGAAAAGCAAGATGCGTGCAGCGCATGCACGGATCTTGCTGAGCGTCCCGCATCCGCCGGCCAGCGCGGATGCATGAGCCCGCTCGCCCGCCCGAATGTGGGCTTTGGCGTACGCGGCTGTCCTCATTGTCGCGTTCGCGCCGGCCGCACCTGCCGCCCGCGAAGGACATCCGATGAGCACCGACACCGCACTCGCACCGCGCAACCGACTGGCCGGTGAAACGTCCCCTTACCTGCAGCAGCACGCCGGCGATCCGGTGCACTGGTATCCGTGGGGCGAAGCCGCCTTCGCCGAGGCACGCCGGCTCGACCGCCCCATCCTGCTGTCGGTCGGCTACGCCTCCTGTCACTGGTGTCATGTGATGGCGCGCGAGTCCTTTGCCGATCCGACCACGGCTGCCGCCATCAATGAGGGCTTCATCGCCATCAAGGTGGACCGCGAGGAGCGACCCGACATCGACGGCCTCTACCAGCAGGCGCTGCAACGGCTGCGTCGCGGCAACGGCGGCTGGCCGCTCACCGTCTTCCTGTCGCCGCAGGGTGTGCCCTTCTACGGCGGCACCTATTTCCCGCGCGAGGCGTCCGGCGGACAGATCGCACTGCGCGACGTACTGGCGTCGGTCAGCACCGTGTGGACCGAAAGGCGCGCCGATCTGGCGCGCCAGGACGAAGCGCTGATTGCGGCGCTGAGCGCCGCCCTGCCGCAGCCGACCGGCGCGCCGCTGGACCCGTCGGTGCAGGAGGAGGCGATACAGCAGCTGGCGGTCGCCTTCGACGCCCGGCACGGCGGCTTCGGCGGCGCGCCGAAGTTTCCGCATCCGACCGACCTCGACTTCCTGCTGCAGCTGGACAGCGACATCGGCACACCGTCGCCGCGCACGATGGCACTGGAATCGCTGCGTCACATCGCCGAAGGCGGCCTGTTCGACCAGCTCGGCGGCGGCTTCTTCCGCTACAGCGTCGATCCGGCCTGGCACATCCCGCACTTCGAAAAGATGCTGTGCGACAGCGCGATGCTGCTGCCGCTCTACGCCAATGCCTGGCGGGCGAGCGGCGAAGCGCTGTTCCGGCGCACCGCCGAGCTCACCGGGGACTGGGCATTGCGCGAAATGCGCAGCGACGACGGACTGTTCTGCAGCGCCCTTGCCGCCGACGACGCCAGCGGCCGCGAAGGCGGCGCATATCTGTGGGAAGCCTCGGCGCTGCGCGAGGTGGTGACACCGGTCGAATGGGATCTGTGCGCGGCACACTGGGGCCTGATCGATCCGCCCGGCTTCGAGGGGAAATTCTGGCATCTGCGCGTTGCCCGTCCGGCGGAAAAGCTCGCCGCGATGCTGGGCCAGCCGGCGGACGCGGTGCAGGCGGTGATAGACGAGGCACGCAGTCGTCTGCTGGAGCGACGCGACGAGCGCGGGCGCGCCGCACGTGACGGCAAGACACCGACCGCCTGGAACGCGCTGATGGTGAGCGCACTCGCCCACGCCGGCGCCGTGCTGGGCCGCAGCGACTGGCTGGACGCCGCGCGCACCACCTTCGACGCGCTGCGCGCGGCACGCTGGCGCGAGGACATCGACGGCGCCGACCGACTGCAGTCGTTGCCCGGTATCGACGGCTTTCTCGACGACCACGCCTTCCTGCTGGACGCGGCACTGACGCTGCACGAAGCCGCGCCGCACGACGGCGACCTCGCCTTCGCCGCAAGGCTGGCCGAGGTGATGCTGCTGCGTTTCGAAGACGACGCCAGGGGCGCCTTCTTCTTCACCGCCCACGATGCGCTGCCGCTGTTCCACCGCAGCAAACCCGCGCTCGACGCCGCCACGCCCGGCGGCAACGGCGTCGCCGCGCTGGCCTTGATCAGGCTGGCACGGCGTACCGGCAACACGCGCTACGTGAACGCGGCCGAGCGCTGCGTGCGCCTGTTTGCTGCCACCGTGCGGGCCGACCCGGCCAGCCACACCCGCCTGCTCATGGCCGCGCGCTGGCTGGACGAGGGGCGTTGAGCGACGGCGCGAGCGCGTCGCTCACGCACCCTGCTGCCGGCGGTAACGGATACGCATGATGGGCGACCAGTTGCCCGCGGCGTCCTGCACATGCGAAGACAAGGTGCGCTCGTCCGGGCCGTGGACCTCTATCGTGTCGCGGTAGCGCGCGGTGCCGCTGCCGGAGAAGGCGGGTCCTTCGCTGTACAGCGACAGCACGCGGCCGGCGGCGTCCAGTTCGCCCTCGTACTGCCACAGCGTCGTCATCATCGACCCTGCCCAGTTGCCGACGAAGCGGCCGCCGTCTCCGCGCGTCGGGTCGAAGCCCAAGGTCATCAGAGTGCAGGCCGCGCTGCCATCCGGCATGTCACCGCGCCCCTCGAACAGCACCCACAGATCGCCGAGCGCGCGCACGGTTTCGCAGCCGCTCCAGCACGCGTCGTCCGGCCCTCCGTCGGCCACCGGTTCGCTCTTTCCGCGCCATTCACCCTCGAACTGCTTCAGCCATCGATGCTGATCCTGCGCTTCGATCTTCATCATGTGCTCGCCCTCCATCCTGTCGTGACGCCTGTCCCGATGACCGGCGTATACGAAGTAGACGAAGCGGAGCGGGAAGATTCGACAGCGGACGAAAAAAAGCCCCGGCAACCTCGGGTTGCCAGGGCTTCTGCCGCGGTGGGCATGCAGCTCAGACGTTGAACAGGAAGTTCAGCACGTCGCCGTCCTTGACCACATATTCCTTGCCTTCGGCGCGCATCTTGCCGGCTTCCTTCGCGCCCTGTTCGCCCTTGAAGGCGATGAAGTCGTCGAAGGCGATGGTCTGGGCGCGGATGAAGCCGCGCTCGAAGTCGGTGTGAATGACGCCGGCCGCCTGCGGCGCGGTGTCGCCCTTATGGATGGTCCAGGCTCGCACTTCCTTCACACCGGCGGTGAAGTAGGTCTGCAGGCCCAGCAGGTCGTAGCCGGCGCGGATGAGGCGATTCAGACCCGGCTCTTCGAGGCCGAGGTCGGCCAGGAACGCCTTCTTGTCCTCGTCGTCGAGGTCGGCCAGTTCGGCCTCGATCTTCGCGCACACCGCCACCACCGGCGCACCTTCCTTGGCCGCGAACTCCCGCAGGCGATCGAGGTAGGGGTTGTTTTCGAAACCGTCTTCGAGCACGTTGCCGACATACATGGCCGGCTTGATCGTCAGCAGGCACATCGGCTTGACGATGGCCTTGTCGTCGTCGGACAGGTTCAGCGTGCGCGCCGGCTTGCCTTCATTCAGGTGCGGCAGCAGCTTTTCCAGCACGGCGACCAGCTTGGCCGCGTCCTTGTCGCCGGCGCGCGCCTTCTTGGTGTCACGCGCGATGGTGCGCTCGACGGCGGCAAGGTCGGCCAGCGCCAGTTCGGTCACGATAGTTTCGATGTCGGCGATCGGGTCGACGCGGCCATTCACGTGCACCACGTTCTCGTCGTCGAAGCAGCGCACCACGTTCACGATGGCGTCGGTTTCGCGGATGTTGGCGAGGAACTGGTTGCCGAGGCCTTCGCCCTTGCTGGCGCCGGCGACCAGACCGGCGATGTCGACGAATTCGACGATGGCCGGCTGTATCTTCTGCGGCTTCACGATTTCGGAAAGCTGCGCCAGACGCGGGTCCGGCACCTCGACGATGCCGACGTTGGGCTCGATCGTGCAGAACGGGTAGTTCTCGGCGGCGATGCCGGCCTTGGTGAGCGCATTGAAAAGGGTGGACTTGCCGACGTTGGGCAGGCCGACGATGCCGCATTTTAGGCTCATGTCTGGATTCCTTGATTAGGCACTCTTGGGCGCCTTGCCGGCGCCGGGCTTCGCATTGAGCAGGGTGGACACGCGCGTCCAGTCGCCGGCGGCAATCATCGGCCAGGCGTCGAGCGCGCGCCCGATGGCGGCGTCGATATCGCGCTGTTCCTCGATGCGCGGACGGTGCAGTACATAGTCGGCCACTTCCGATCCCGGTGCCAGCTGACGCGGATGGCCGATGCCGATGCGCAGCCGCCAGTAGTCGTGCGTGGCCAGATGGGCGCTGATGTCTTTCAGTCCGTTGTGACCGCCAAGGCCACCGCCGAATTTCAGGCGCAGTTCGCCTGGCTGGATGTCGAGTTCATCGTGCACCACCAGTATTTCAGCCGGTGCGATGCGGAAGAAGCGGGCGAGCGCGCCGACCGACTGGCCGGAGCGGTTCATGAAGGTCTGCGGCAGCAGTATCGTGATGCCATCGGCACGCGACGAGCCGGTGAAGCCATTGAATCGCGCTTCACGGTTGAGCGTGACGCCCAGCTTGCGTGCCAGCCCCTCACAAAACCAAAACCCGGCGTTGTGCCGGGTTTCGGAATAGTCCGGACCGGGGTTGCCCAGTCCGACGACGAGCCGGGGCACGGCTTTGGAACCGTTCCCGGACATCGCCTGTGCTTACTTCTCTTCGCCGCCTTCGGCCGCGGCTTCGTCAGCCTTGGCGCCGCGCGGCAGCGTCAGCGTAACGATCACCGGGTCGGCGCCGTGGGTCAGCGCTTCGACGCCGGCCGGCAGCTTGATCTGCGACACGTGGATGGACTGGCCGACCGACAGGCCGGACAGGTCGACTTCGATGAATTCCGGCAGCTGGCTCGGCAGGCACTGCACGTCCAGCTCGTTCATCACGTGCGACACGATGCCACCCTGCAGCTTGACGCCCGGGGCCGCATCGGCATTGACGAAGTGGAACGGCACCTTGGTGTGCAGCTTGTGCGTGGCATCGACGCGCTGGAAGTCGACGTGCAGCACCTGCAGCTTGTAGGCGTGCATCTGGGTGTCGCGCAGCAGCACGGTTTCCTTCGTGCCTTCGACGTTCAGCGTCAGCACGGATGCGTGGAAGGCTTCCTTGCGCAGGGCGTGGAAGATTTCGTTGTGGTCGAGCGTGATCGGCGTGGCGGGCTTGTCGCCGCCGTAGATGATGGCCGGGACCTGGTCGGCGCGACGCAGGCGGCGGCTCGCTCCGGTGCCCTGCGCATCGCGCTTCTTGACGTTCATTTCGATGGACATGATGACTCCTGGTGGATGAAGGGTCGCCCGCGACCAGGCGACCCGGGGTGTCCCGCTTCAATTACTCCATGAAGAGGGACGAAACGGATTCCTCGTTGCTGATGCGCAGCAGGGTTTCGGCCAGCAGCTCGGCGATGGACACGACACGGATGCGGCCGCAGGCCTGGGCGGCCGGCGACAGCGGGATGGTGTCGGTCACGACCAGCTGGTCGAGATCGGAATTCTGGATGCGATTGACCGCCTCGCCGGACAGCACGGCGTGGGTACAGTAGGCGAGCACGCGGGCGGCGCCGTGTTCCTTCAGCGCCTGTGCCGCCTTGCACAGCGTGCCGGCGGTGTCGACCATGTCGTCCATGATGACGCAGGTGCGGCCGGTCACGTCGCCGATGATGTTCATCACTTCCGACACGTTCGCCTTCGGGCGACGCTTGTCGATGATGGCCAGATCGCACTCGAGGCGCTTGGCGAATGCGCGCGCGCGCACCACGCCGCCAACGTCGGGCGAAACGGCCATCAGGTTCGGATACTCCTGCTTCCAGATGTCGCCGAGCAGGATGGGCGTGGCGTAGATGTTGTCGACCGGGATGTCGAAGAAGCCCTGGATCTGGTCGGCGTGGAGGTCCACCGTCAGCAGGCGCTGCACACCGACGGCCTGCAGCATGTTGGCCACCACCTTGGCGGTGATCGGCACGCGCGCGCTGCGCGGGCGACGGTCCTGGCGGGCGTAGCCGAAATAGGGCATCGCCGCGGTGATGCGACCGGCCGACGCGCGCTTCAGCGCATCGACCAGGATGACCAGTTCCATCAGGCTGTCGTTGGTCGGCGCACAGGTCGATTGCAGCACGAACACGTCCTTGCCCCGGACGTTCTCGAGGATTTCGACGTTGACTTCGCCGTCGGAGAAACGGCCCACCTGCGCGCGGCCGAGCGACATGTTGAGCCGCTTGGCAACGTCCGCCGCCAGTTTGGGGTTGGCGTTGCCGGTAAAGATCATCAGGCTGTCGTAAGCCATGCTGCCTCGCGAAACTCGGTGATTGCTGAATTGAAACCGGGAGAACCGGTCCTGCTCTTTCCAGGCGGATGACCGGTTTCAACCCGTCGGCATGCCTGCTGCCCTGAAAACACATCGGGCAGGCCCGCACTCCCTGCGGGCCCGCCCGATCAAATTTGGCTGAGGAGGAAGGATTCGAACCTTCGAATGCCGGAATCAAAATCCGGTGCCTTGACCAACTTGGCGACTCCCCAAACTCTGCATCGACCGCGTCGCGCGCCTGCGCCACACGGTGTCAAACCTGTGCAGACATCCGGTACAGCGGGTGCTCGTCCAGCCCCTGTGCAACGAATCCCTGCCAGCCCGCCGGCCACGATGCCGACGACGCCTTCATCAAATCCTGTGCTGCCTGCAGATCCGCGCATTGTACAAACACGCACGCGCC
Source organism: Methyloversatilis discipulorum (assembly GCF_000527135.1). Lineage (NCBI taxonomy): Bacteria > Pseudomonadati > Pseudomonadota > Betaproteobacteria > Nitrosomonadales > Sterolibacteriaceae > Methyloversatilis > Methyloversatilis discipulorum. Next base: position 3,783,826 of record NZ_AZUP01000001.1, on the reverse strand, counting down.
CGAACCGCTCATTCTTACCGCACCGCGCCCGGCCAGTGCCGCCAGCATGTCGATGGCCTGCCTGACTTCCGGGTACAGCCTCGCTGCGACCGGCTCAAGATCGTTGCGCCCGAAAAGCGCCGCCGAATCAGCCGCTGCAGCAAAGTCCGCTATTGTGCAAGCTTCGGTATTTCGTGTCAATTCCGGGTCGGCAAAAATCCGTGGCGTCGGTACCGACACGCCGGGCGCCACGACCAGATAGGCCGCCGGCAGCAGTTCGAGCGGCTGCAGCACCTCGCCGACACCCTCGGCAAACGCGGCGCGGCCGAACACGAACACCGGCACGTCGGCGCCCAGCCGCAGCCCCAGCGCCTGCAGCTGCGTGCGCGGCAGATCCAGTTCCCACAGGCGGTTCAGCGCGATCAGCACGGTGGCCGCGTCGGAACTTCCGCCACCGAGACCGCCTCCCATCGGCAGCCGCTTGTCCAGTTCGATGTCGGCACCCCGCCGGCAGCCGGTCTCCGCCTGCAGCAGGCGGGCGGCACGCACACACAGGTCGTCGGCCTCGGGCACGCCGGGCAGTGGGTTGACGCGCCTCACCTCGCCGTCGTCTCGCGGCGAGAAGCGCAGGCGGTCACCGAAATCGACGAAGCGGAAGGCGGTCTGCAGCAGGTGGTAGCCATCCGGGCGGCGGCCGGTCACGTGCAGGAACAGATTGATCTTGGCCGGTGCGTCGAGCCAGACCTGCCAGTCGATACGCGCAGTCACGGCAACGGGTACCAGGCGTCGATGCGCAGACGGAAGCTGTGTTCGCCGTCGCTGGCGTCGATCTGCCGCGGCAGGGCGTCCGGGCCGTCGCCGTCGTATTCGGTGAATTCGACGCGCCAGGACTGTTCGGTCAGCACGGCGACACGGCCGGCGGCGTCACGCGACCGCACGTCGGCGCTGCCCGGCCGGCCGGTCACCCAGTAGGCGGCCCGCGACAGCGGCAGTTCGGCGCCGAACACCGCGCGCGACAGTTCGTCGAGCGTCGCCGCCTCGGTGACGCGCTGGCGCTCGTCGATCAGGCGCACGCCCTGCGCGTCGCGCACCAGCTGCGCCAGCACCTTGCCGAGCGGTCCGTTGATCTGCAGTTCGTCGCGGTCCTTCGCGTGCTGCCAGTCCAGCGCCGCCGAGGCGGTCTGTTCGGGCCCTTTCACGACGAAGCGCCCGCTCAGCGAAAAGGCGGGATTGACCGCGTCACGCGCACGCTCGCGCAGCGCCAGCACCTGCGGATCTTCGACAGCCGGCGGCGGCAGGGCGGCACAACCGGCCAGCGCCAGCGCGCCGGCACACAGCAGCGCCCGCATCACGGGATGTAGCGTTTGATGGTCGATTCCAGCGCAGCGTTGTCCGGGTGCTGAGCAGCAACCGTGCGCCACAGCTTCTCGGCGTCCTCGCGACGACCGAGCAGCCACTGCACTTCGCCGAGGTGAGCGGCGATTTCCGGATCGGGTCGGATCGCGAAAGCGCGCTCCAGATAGGTCAAGGCACCGTTCAGATCGCCACGCCGGAACAGCACCCAGCCCATGCTGTCGAGAATGAAGGGGTCGTCCGGCGCCAGTTCAAGCCCCTTGGCGATCAGCGCCTGCGCCTCGTCGAGGCGGATGTTGCGATCGGCGAGCGAATAGCCGAGCGCGTTGTAGGCATGGGCATGATCCGGTTTCACCTCGATCACCCGGCGCAGCCGCTGTTCGGCGACCTCGATGCGGTTCTGCCGCTCAGCGATCATCGCCGTCTCGTACAGCAGTTCGGCATTGTCCGGCTGCGCGACCAGCGCCTCTTCGAGCACGGCGTAACCTTCTTCGACCCGGTTCGCATCGCGCAGCAGCTGGAATTCCATCAGCGCGGAACGCGCCTTGTCGCCGCCCGGCCGTGCGGCAAGATCGCGCAGATGAGCGCGCGCTTCGTCGAGTCGCCCGGTGCGGCTGAGCAGCAGCACGTAACGCCCCTGCGCGCCGAGGTAGTGGTCGCCCTGCCCGACCTGGCGGTACCAGTCGAGCGCTTCGTCCGGCTGCTTCAGCTCCTCGGCCAGCTGCCCGAGATAGAGCTTGATCAGGTTCATGTCCTGATAGCGCAGCGTCAGCAGCCGCTTGAAATAGGTCTGCGCGCCGGCGTAGTCCTGCATCTGCATCGCCAGCACACCGACCGCGAACACGACGTCCGGATTGTTCGGCGCGCCGCCGAGAATGTTCTCGAACTGCTTGCGCGCCTCCGGGAAATTGCGTTCGGCCACCAGCGAACGTGCATATTGCAGCCGCACGTCACGTGCCTGCGGATACTTCTTCAGGTAGTCGCCCATCAGCCGGGTCGCGGCGTGCGGATCGCTCTCGGCAGTGGCCTGCGCCTTCAGCAACAGGCCGGGTTCCCATTCCGGGCGCATGTCGTGCGCCTTGGTCGCGTCGGCCAGCGCCCGCTTGGGCTCGCGCGCCTGCATCGCCGCCTGCGAGCGCGCGAACCAGGCCTCCGGGTACTGCAGATAGGGCTCGGTCAGGCGATCGACCATGGCCAGCACCTCGGCCTTGTCGGACAGGCGCCCCAGCACACGGTTGAGCCGCAGCAGGCTTTCGCCGATCTGGTTGCCCTCCTGCGCGAGCAGGCTGGCGAGTTGCGGTTCGAGCTCCTGCGGCCGGTTCGCATTGACCAGCAGACCGGTCAGCATCTGCCGCGCCTGTATCGATTCGGGATCGAGTTCCAGCCAGAGCTGGGTGGCCTGCAGCGCGATGTCGTTCTGTCGACTGAAGGCGGATATTTCGGCCGCGCGCTTGGCGATGCGCGGGTCACGGGTCGATTGCGCCAGATCCATATAGGCCGACGCCGACAGACCCAGCTCGCCGCGCTGTGCCGCCACCTCACCGAGCAGCAGCTGGTAGGTGATCTGGCGCGTCAGTTCGATTTCGGGCAGAGGCGGCGTGCGCGGCGGCGCGGATTCCGCCGGTGCCTCGGTCGGCGCAGCCGCCACCGGCGGCCGCTTGGCGGTCTGCGCGCAGGCGCCGAGCACGAGGGGAAGAAGGACTGCAAGCAGGAGGGGTCGGGTCGTCATGGGCATGATCGCCAGTGGCCAGGGTGATTTCGCAACGGACTGAAGCGCTTACGACCTTTGAGTGTGAGGGCTAGAATTCGTTGCAGCGCCCCCGGCGCACCGCCCTATGCGGCGCCGATGCCGGAAACGGCTTCGATCTTATTCCAAAACGCACCCCCGCCGCCGTGCCGCGGCTCACCTTTCCGATGCCCGAACTGCCCGAAGTCGAAGTAACGCGCCGCGGCATTGCCGCGCCCTTGACCGGGCACGTGGCGACCGCGGTCACCCTCCGCAACGCCCGGCTGCGCTGGCCGGTCCCCGCCGACCTGCCCGCCATGCTGCCCGGCCAGACGCTGCGCGACATCGACCGCCGGGCCAAATACCTGCTGCTGCGCTTCGACCGTGGCACGCTCATCCTGCACCTCGGCATGTCCGGCAGCCTGCGCGTGCTCGATCGCGACGTGCCGGCGGCCACGCACGATCACGTCGACATCGTCTTCGGCGACCGCGTGCTGCGGCTGCGCGACCCACGCCGCTTCGGCGCCGTGCTGTGGCACGAGGGGGCCGACGCGACCCACCCGCTGCTCGCCGGCCTCGGTCCCGAACCGCTGGGCGACGATTTCAGCGCCGCCGGGCTGCACGCCGCACTGACGCGGCGGCAGTGCGCGATCAAGCTGGCCATCATGGACAGCGCGGTGGTGGTCGGCGTCGGCAACATCTACGCCTCGGAAAGCCTGTTCCGCGCGCGCCTGCGCCCGGGCATGGCGGCCCGGCGCCTGACGCGTCCGCAGTGCGCGCGCCTGTACGACGAAATCCGCGCCACGCTGCGCGACGCGCTCGACGCCGGCGGCAGCACGCTGCGCGACTTCATGCATGCCGATGGCGAACCGGGCTATTTCCAGCAGTCCTATTTCGTCTACGGACGGGACGGCCAGCCCTGCCGCGTATGCGGCACGGCTGTGCGCAACCGCCGGATGGGCGGACGTTCGACCTTCTTCTGCCCGACCTGCCAGCGATAGCGCGCAGCGCCTGTGCTAGATTGACATTTGCGTGGAGGAGACGGCGATGGGCATGCAGGAGGAATTGTCGGCATATGGCGCCTGGCGTACGCGGGTCGAGCAGACCATCGTGCGTCTGCGCGGCTGGCTGTTCGAAAGCAACCTGAACGACAGCCACAACGATCTGTGCATCGAACAGCTGCTGCAGAAGCTGCGCGACGACCGTCTGGTCGTCGCCTTCGTCGCCGAGTTCTCGCGCGGCAAGTCCGAACTGATCAATGCCATCTTCTTCGGCGACCAGGGCGCGCGCGTGCTGCCGTCCAGCTCGGGCCGTACCACGATGTGCCCGACCGAACTGATGTACGACGGCGCCCGCCCGGCCTGCATAGATCTGCTGCCGATCGACACCCGGCGCGGCACCACCACGGTGTCCGACCTGAAGTCACAACCGGGCGCATGGAAGCGGATCGACCTCGATACCACCTTGACGGCCGCGATGCAGCAGGCGCTCGGACGCGTCAGCGAACAGCGCCGCGTGGCTATCGGCGAAGCCGAAGCACTTGGCTTCCGCATCGACCTGAGCGGCGAGAATGGCCTGCAACCCGATGCACAGGGCATGGTCGAGGTGCCGGCCTGGCGCCACGCCATCATCAACCTGCCGCACCCGCTGCTGCGCCAGGGGCTGGTCATCCTCGACACCCCGGGCCTGAACGCGATCGGCGCAGAACCTGAACTGACGCTGTCGCTGCTGCCGTCTGCACACGCCGTGCTGTTCGTGCTCGGTATGGACACCGGCGTCACGCAGAGCGACCTCGGCGTCTGGAAGACGCACGTCACCGCGGCCGGCGGGTCGCGTCAGGGCCGCATCGCCGTGCTGAACAAGATGGACAGCCTGTGGGACGGCCTGCGCACTGAAACCCAGATCGAATCGGAAATCACCCGCCAGATCGCCTCCTGTGCGGCCACGCTGGACATTCCGGAGTCGCGCGTGTTTCCGGTATCGGCGCAGAAGGGGCTGCTGGCCCGCATCCAGCAAGACGGCGCGCTGCTTGCGCGCAGCCGCCTGCCGCAGCTCGAACGCGCACTGGTCGAGGATCTGCTGCCAGCCAAGCGCGACATCGTCGGCGCCGCCGTCGACAAGGACGCACGCGAGCTGATCGGCCGCACGCGCGAAGTGCTGGCCGGACGCCGGCGCAGCATCGACGACCAGCTGGCCGAGTTCTCCGACCTGCGCGGCAAGAACCGCGGTGTCATCCAGTACATGCTGAAGCGGGTGCGGGCGGAAAAGGAGGAATTCGAACGCGGCCTCGAACGCTTCTATGCCACGCGCAACGTGTTCTCGTCGCAGACCAATGTGCTGTTCGGCCACCTCGGCATGGACGCGCTGCGCGCACGCACGAACCACACGCGCGAACAGATGGAGGCAGCCAACTTTTCGCTGCAGCTGCGCGACGCGATGAACGCCTTCTTCGACGACGTGCGCGACAGCCTGACCCGCTCTGCCGCCAGCGTGGATGAAATCTTCCGCATGATGGAAGCGATGTACCAGCGCTTCTCGACCGAGCACGACCTGCGGCTCGGCGTGCCGGTACCCTTCTCGGTCCATCGTTACGAGAAGGACATCACCCGGCTGGAAAAGGCCTTCCACCAGCAGTTCAACACCTGGCTGAACATGCTCACCACCGAAAAGCGCCAGCTCACGCAGCGCTTCTTCGAAACCGTCGCCGTGCAGGTGCGCAAGCACATGGAAGTGGTGAACCGCGACGTCGAACACTGGCTGCGCGCCATCATGGCGCCGCTCGAAAACCAGGTGCGCGAACACCAGAAGCAGCTCAAGCGCCGGCTGGAAAGCGTGAAACGCATTCACGAAGCGACCGACACGCTGGAAGAGCGGATCGAGGAATTGCGCCAGACCGGCGCAGCCATCGATCAACAGCTCGAAGAACTGGCGCGTCTCGAAAGCGCGCTCGATTCGGCGCTGAAGGCGCCGGTGCTGCGGGTCATCTCGGCCGCGGCAGCCTGAGCACGCCGGGGCCGTCGAACGTCAGGCCTTGGCGGTAAGGTGGTTGTACTTCTCCAGCAGCTGCTCGCGGGTTTCCTTGTGGTTCGGATCCAGCGGAATGCAATCGACCGGACAGACCTGCTGGCACTGCGGCTCGTCGAAGTGGCCGACGCACTCGGTGCACTTGGACGGATCGATCACATAGATTTCCGGTCCCTGCGAAATCGCCCCGTTCGGGCATTCCGGCTCGCACACATCGCAGTTGATGCATTCGTCGGTGATTATCAAAGACACTTCATTTGCCTCCACGCATTGCTTCAACCTTGTCGCCTATCCGCGCCAGCACCGAGGGCTGCACGAACTTGCTGACATCACCGCCCAGTGAGGCGATTTCCCGGACCATCGTGGCCGAGATGAACATGTACTGATCGGCCGGCGTCAGGAACACCGTTTCGACGTCAGGACGGAGCACCCGGTTCATGCCGGCCATCTGGAATTCGTATTCGAAGTCGGACACCGCGCGCAGGCCGCGCACGATGATCCGCGCCTTGCACTCGCTCAGGAAGTCCATCAGCAGGCAGGAAAACCCGCGCACCTCGACATTAGGATAGGCCGCGAGTATTTCGCGCGCCATGTCGACCCGTTCGTCGGTGGTGAAGAAGGGCCGTTTGGAACGGCTTTCCGCAACGCCAACGATGACGCGGTCGAACATCGCCGCTGCGCGCCGCACAAGGTCTTCGTGGCCGCGCGTGATCGGGTCGAAAGTGCCCGGATAGACCGCAATGGTGCCGTTCATGATCGTTCCAGCAGCTGGTAATGGACTTGCCCCGCCCGCCCTTCGCGCGTCGCCCGGTAATCGCCAAGCGCCGGCACCGGCTGTTCGGCTTCGCAATAGATCACCGCGTCGTCGGTCAGCAGATGCGGCAGATGAGCTACCACTCGATCGAGCAGACCCTTGCCGTAAGGCGGGTCGAGAAAGAGTACATCGAAGCGCCGCGGTGGCTGGGCGGCGAATTCTAGCGCATCGCCTCTGACCAGCCTGACCTGCGGCGCCGGCAGCAGTTCGACCGCTTCGCGCAGCTTGCCGAATGCGCGGGCGTCCCGCTCGACCAGCGTGACCGAGGCGGCGCCGCGGGACGCCGCCTCAAAGCCGAGCACGCCGGTGCCGGCGAAGAGATCGAGGCAATGCAGGCCGTTCAGGTCCTGGCCCAGCCAGTTGAACAGGCGCTCGCGCACCGAATCCGGAGTGGGGCGCAGCCCCGGCACTGCCGCGACCGGAAGGAGGCGGCTGCGCCACTGGCCGCCGATGATGCGTATGCGGGACATGGCGACAATTCTACCTGCGTGCCCGCACGCACTTGTGGCGGCTTGTTTCGTGTTGCCGGGCGCCGCCGGCAGCGACCCACCCTCAGTCGCCGGCGACGATCACCCGCACCATATGGTCGGCGGACAGGCGGCGCTGGAATGCTTCCTTCACCTGTGCCGCCGTCACAGCCTCGACCCGCTCCTGGAACTTGTTGAGCCAGTCCAGCGGCAGGCCGTAGAAGCCGATGGTCGCGAGGCTGTCGAGCAGCTTGCGGTTGCTGTCCAGGCGCAACGAGAAGCCGTCGACCAGATTGCGCTTAGCCGCCTTCAGTTCGTCGGCGGTCGGACCGTTGGCGATGAAGGTCGCCAGCGTTTCATCGACCACCTTCAGCGCATCGGCCGCCTGCGCACGCTGCGTCTGCAGGCCGATCTGGAAGGGGCCGGGCTGGCGCTGCGGGCTGAAGTAGCTGTAGACGCTGTAGGCGTAACCGCGCTTCTCGCGCACTTCCTTGGTCAGCCGCGACACGAAGCCGCCACCGCCGAGAATGTAGTTGCCAACCTGCAGCGGGAAGAAGTCGGGGTCGCCTCGGCGGCTCACCGGCTGACCGACGAAGATGTGGCTCTGGTTGGCCGGGTGCGCGATGCGTTCGGTGGCGGCCTTGGGCATCGTCACGTCGGCGATCGGCGGCAGCGGTTCGCCGGCCGGCAGGTCGCCGGTCAGTTGCAGCGCGATCGCTTCCGCCTGTTCGCGCGTCACGTCGCCGACGATGGACACCACCGCGCGCGAGGCGACGTAATGGCGGCGGTAGTGCGCCAGCACGTCGTCGCGAGTGATCGCGGCAATCGACTCGACGGTGGCGCTGCGGCCGTAGGGGTGGTCGCCATAGAGCGCTTTCGCGAAGCGCTTGGCGCCGATCTGGTCCGGCTTGGTGTCGGCTTCGCGCAGGCTGGCGATGGCGCGCGCCTTCTCGCGTTCGAGCACGGTAGCCGGGAATTCGGGCGCCGTCAGCACGGTGCGCATCAGCGCCAGTGCGCCTTCGCGCTCGCGCGCACTGGCCAGCGTGCGCAGCGACAGTCCGGCGCGGTCGTTGTCGGCCGAGCCCGAAAGGCGCGCGCCCAGATCGCTGAGTTTCTCGGCCAGCGCATCCTCGTCCAGACCGCCGGCCCCGGAATCGAGCAGGCCGTGGGTCATGCCGGCCAGGCCGCTGAGACCGCCGGGGTCGCGTGCCGCGCCGGCATCGAAATCGACCTGCACGTCGAGTATCGGCAACACGTGGCTTTCGACGAAATAGACGCGTGCGCCATTGGCGGCGGTCCAGTGCTGGATATCGACATTGGCCAGCGCCGGCGTTGCGAACGCCAGCACGCACACCGCGCGCAACAGCGCGCTGCGGAAGAATCGGATCATCGGAATCACCTGCAGGAAATCGTTGTGCGTACGCATCAGTGGCGCAGACCGGCCGGCTTGGCGCGGGGCTTCGCGTCCGGGTCGAGCGGCTGCGGGTCGAGCACGGCGACGGTCAGCGTGTCGTCGCCGAAATACTTGCGCGCCACCGCCTGCACCTCATCGGCGGTGACCGAACGCAGCTTTTCCAGCATGCGGTCGGCGTCCTGCCAGCGGTAGCCGGACGCTTCGAGACGCCCGATCTCCATCGCCTGCACATAGGTGGAATCGAGCTTGTAGATCTGCGCGGCGACTGTGAGCGTCTTGATGCGCTCGAGTTCGGCGGCCGACACGCCTTCGTCGGCGATGCGCTTCACTTCCGCCCGCAGCGCCGTCTCCAGTTCCGCCACCGTATGCCCCTTGGCGGGCGTACCGCCGAGCATGAAGGTGACCTCGCCGCGCGCGGTCGAATCGTAGTAGGCACCCACCTCGACCGCGATCTGGCTGCTGCGCACCAGCGCGCGCGGCAGGCGCGACGCCGCGTGGCCATCGAGAATGCCGGCCAGCACTTCCAGCGCATAGGGTTCGCGATCGTTCTCGACGTCGCTCAGCTTCGGCACCTTCCAGGCCATCGCCAGTTGCGGCAGTTCGGCCGGCGCCTTGACGACGATGCGGCGCTCGCCGGTCTGCGGCGGCTCGGCGGTCACCTTGCGCACCGGCTGCGCCACCGGCTTCATGTGCCCGTAGTGCTTCTTCACCAGTTCGAACACCCTCTTGTGGTCGACATCGCCGACCACTACCACGTAAGCGTTGTTCGGCGCGTACCAGAGCCGGTACCAGTTACGCGCGTCGTCCGGCCGCATTTTCTCCAGATCGTTCATCCAGCCGATGACCGGGCGGCGATAGGGGTGGGCGATGAAGGCGCTGGCCATCAGTTGTTCGTGCATCTGCGCCTGCGGCTGGTCGTCGGTGCGCAGCCGGCGCTCTTCCATCACCACTTTCAGCTCACGCGCGAACTCGTCGTCACCGATGACCAGATTGCGCATGCGATCCGCTTCCAGCTCGATCATCTTCGGCAGTGCAGCGGCCGGCACGCGCTGGAAATAGGCGGTGTAATCGTGACTGGTGAAGGCGTTGTCGTTGCCGCCGGCGCGGGCGACGATGTCGTTGAACTCGCCCGGCTTCAGCTTCTTCGTGCCCTTGAACATCATGTGTTCGAGCAGGTGGGCGATGCCGGTGGTGCCGTCCTTTTCGTCCATCGCACCGACGCGGTACCACACCATGTGCATGGCCACCGGCGCTCGATGGTCTTCCTTGACGATGACGCGCAGGCCGTTGCTCAAGGTGGTTTCATAGGGGTTGGCACGGGCTGGCGACGCCGCTGCCAGCGTCAGGGCCAGTGCGCCACACAGTGCGATGCCATTGGAAAAACGGCGCAAATCCATCTGATACACTCTCCGCCAAAGTACGCGATCCGGGCCAAACCCTTGATCGCGCCTGTATTTTCAAGCCGTGCGGCTGTCTGCACGGTGCTTCACTGACCGTCCCCCACATGTTTGGTTTCTTCAAGAAGGACAAGCCGGCCGCACCCGACGCGGTCGCGCAGCCGGAAACTGCGCCGGCTTCGGTCGCGCAGGATAGCGCGCCCGAGGCGGCCGCGCCGAAACTGTCCTGGGCGCAGCGCCTGCGCGCGGGGCTGTCGAAGACCCGGGCTCAGCTCGGCGGCCAGCTCAGCGCGCTGTTTTCGCGCACCAAGGTCGACGACGAACTGCTGGAAGAGCTGGAAACCCTGCTCATCACCTCCGACGTCGGTCTGGACGCCACCACACATCTGCTGGACGTGCTGCGCGAGCGCGTACGCCGCGAGCGGATCGAGGATCCGGCGAAGCTGCGCGACGTGCTGAAGGAAGAGCTGACGAAGCTGATCGCGCCGCTGGAAAAGCCGCTCGATCTTGACGCGCACAAGCCCTTCATCATCATGATCGCCGGCGTCAATGGCGCCGGGAAAACCACCTCGATCGGCAAGCTGGCAAAGCATTTCCAGGCCCAGGGCAAGAGCGTGCTGCTGGCTGCCGGCGACACTTTCCGCGCCGCCGCGCGCGAGCAGCTGGAAACCTGGGGTGCCCGTAACAACGTGGCGGTGATCGCCCAGGATTCCGGTGACCCGGCCGCCGTCGTGTTCGACGCGGTCAATGCCGCGCGCGCCCGCAATATCGACGTCGTGCTGGCCGACACCGCCGGCCGTCTGCCCACCCAGCTGCACCTGATGGACGAGATCGCCAAGGTGAAGCGGGTGATCGCCAAGGCCGATCCGACCGGCCCGCACGAAGTGCTGCTGGTGCTGGACGGCAACATCGGCCAGAACGCGCTGGCCCAGGTGAAGGCCTTCGACGCCGCCATCGGCGTGACCGGCCTGGTCATGACCAAGCTGGACGGCACCGCGCGTGGCGGCGTCATCGCCGCCATCGCCAAGCAGCACGCGCCATCGCGCCCGATCGCGCTGCGCTACATCGGTGTCGGCGAAGGCGTGGACGACCTGCAGCCCTTCCGCGTCGGCGAATTCGTCGACGCGCTGTTCGACACTCCGCAAGGCGCCTGATCGACGCATGATCCGTTTCGAACAGGTCACCAAGCGTTACCCGGGCGGCCACACCGCACTCGAACGCGTCGACATCGACATCGCGCGCGGCGAAATGGTGGTCGTGACCGGCCACTCCGGCGCCGGCAAGAGCACGCTGCTCAAGCTGCTGGCGGTGCTCGAACGCCCGACCGAAGGCCAAGTGCTGGTCGGCGGCGAAAACGTGTCGGCGCTCAAGCGCGCCGCCCTGCCCTACTGGCGCCGCTCGATCGGATTGATCATGCAGGACCAGCGCCTGCTGTTCGACCGCAGCGCCTTCGACAACGTGATGCTGCCGCTGGCCATCAGCAGCCACCCGCCGCGCGAAGCGGCGAAGCGGGTCAGCGCCGCGCTCGAACGGGTCGGCCTGGCGGGTCGCGACAAGGCGATGCCGGTCGAACTGTCCGGCGGCGAACAGCAGCGCCTCACCATCGCCCGCGCCATCGTGAACCGGCCGCAGATCCTGCTCGCCGACGAACCGACCGCTCACCTCGACGACGCCTACGCGCGTGATATCGCCGACCTGTTCCGCTCGTTCAACGAGGCGGGCGTCACCGTGCTGCTGACCACCCACGACGGCGCGTTGTTCGAGCGCTACGCACCGCGCCGGCTGTCGCTGGCGCAGGGGAAGCTGCAATGAACTGGCTGCGTCTCCAGATGCGCGCAGGGCTGCGCGCCGCCCGGCAGATGGTCCGCCAGCCCTTCAACACGCTGCTGGCCGCGCTGGTGGTCGGCATCGCCGCCGCACTGCCGGCCACCGGCTACATGCTGCTCGGAAATCTGCAGCGGCTGGCCGGCAATGTCAGCGCCGCGCCGGAAATATCGGTGTTCATGCAGCCGGGTGCCAGCGCCGACGTCGTGAAAGACAGCGAGAAGAAGATCCGCGCCCTTGCCAAGGAGGGCCGCGTCGAACTGATTTCGCGCGACGCTGCGCTGAAGCGCTTCCGCGACAACGACGCACTGGCCGAAATCCTCGACGCGCTGCCGGACAACCCCTTCGCCGACGCCTTCGTCGTACGCCTGAAGGACGCCGACGCCGATCGGCTCGAAGCGCTGCGCGCCGATCTGGCGAAACTGCCCGAAGTCGAGCATGTACAGCTCGATTCCGACTGGGCCAAGCGGCTCGACGCGCTGATCGCGCTCGGCCGGCAGGCGCTCACCATGCTGGCCGGCGCGCTCGGACTGGGCCTGGTCGCGGTCACCTTCAACACGATACGGCTGCAGTTGCTGACCCAGCGCGACGAGATCGAAGTGAGCCGCCTGCTCGGCGCTACCGACGCCTGGATACGCCGTCCCTTCCACTGGTTCGGCGCACTGCAGGGCCTGCTCGGCGGCGCGCTGGCCGGCCTGCTGGCGCTGGTCGCGACCCGCATGCTGGCGCAGCCGATGAGCGAACTGGCCGGTCTCTACAGCCTCGAGTTCGTGCTGCGGCCGCTCGGCGCGGCCGACTGGGCGGTGCTGCTGGCCCTCTGCGCACTGCTCGGCTGGCTGGGCGCCAGCGCTTCGGTGCGCCGCCACCTGTCGCGCATCGCCTGAAGCAGATGCGCTGGCTGCTCGGTGCGCTGCTGACCCTGCTGTCGCCGCTTGCGCTGGCGGTGCTGCCGGCGCCGGTGCTGCAGGCGCTGCGCGCAGCAGACATCCCGCCGTCGGCGATATCGGTGATGGTGCAGTCGGTCGAGGGCGGTCCGGCGCGCATCAGTCACCGCGCGAAGCAGCCGATGAATCCGGCGTCGGTGATGAAGCTGGTCACCACCTATGTCGCGCTCGATACGCTGGGCCCGGCCTACAGCTGGCGCACCGAACTGCTCGCCACGTCGGCGCCGCGCGACGGCGTGCTCGATGGCGACCTCTACATCCGCGGCAGCGGCGACCCGGCGCTGTCGATGGAACAGTTCTGGCTGCTGCTGCGCGAATTGCGCAGCCGCGGCATCCGCGACATCCGCGGCGACGTAGTGACCGATCGCAGCCGCTATGCCGTGCTCGCGCACGACCCCGGCGCCTTCGACAACGAACCGCTGGCGCCCTACAACGTCGGCCCGGACGCGCTGCTGCTGGCGCACAACGCACTGCGCATCCGGCTGCAGCCCACCGAGGGTAGCGCGCCTGTGCTGTGGTCGGAACCGCCGCTGGATGGCGTGCAGATCGACAACCGGGTGCAGCTGGTGGCGGGCGACTGCGGCGACTGGAAGGACACGCTGTTCGCCGCCGTCCAGCCGGCCGGCAACGGGGCACTGACCTTGCAGATCAGCGGCCGCTACGCGCGCGACTGCGGCGAGCGCATCTGGAACGTCGCACCGCTGCCGCACGCCGACTTCTTCGCCCGCGCACTGCGCGCGATGTGGGCCGAACTGGGCGGGCGCATCAGCGGCCGGGTGCGCGAGGGGGTCACGCCGATCAACGCAGCGGTGCTCGGCGGCATCGATTCGCCACCGCTGGCCGAGGTGATCCGCGACATCAACAAGTACAGCAACAACGTGATGGCGCGCCAGCTCTTCCTCGCGCTGTCCCCGCCCGGTGCGCCGGCGGACACGGTCGGCGCGGCCGCTGGCGTGCGCGCCTGGGCGGCGCAGCGCAACCTGCCGCTGCCCAGCCTGATGATGGACAACGGCTCAGGTCTGTCACGGGTCGAGCGCCTGTCGGCTTACGACCTGGCCGCGCTGCTGCGCCGCGCCTGGGCCAGCCCGGTCATGCCCGAATTCGTGTCGTCGATGCCGGTGCTGGCGGTCGACGGCACGCTGCGCCGGCGGCTGAAAACATCGCCGCTGGCCGGCCAGGCCCACCTGAAGACCGGTTCGCTGGCCGACACGCGCTCGATCGCCGGCTATGTGCTGGACCGCAACGGTCAGCGCGTGCTGATGGTCGCCTGGCTCAACCACCCGAACGCGAAACGCGCCCAGCCGGTACTCGAGGCGCTGCTCGAATGGGTGTGGAACGGCAATCCGCAGCCCTTGCCGACGACGGACTGAAGCGCGCGAAAGCAGGCGTCGCCTGCTCCGGCGCACGACCGACGCCGATCAGAGGCCTTCCAGTTCCTTCTTCAGTTCGCCCGACTGGAACATCTCTTTCATGATGTCGCAGCCGCCGATGAATTCGCCGCGGATGTAGAGCTGCGGGATGGTCGGCCAGTTGGCGTAGTCCTTGATGCCTTGGCGGATTTCGGCGTCTTCGAGCACGTTCACGGTGTGCAGGTTCTGCACGCCGAGGTGCTTCAGGATCTGGATGGCGGTGGCGGAAAAGCCGCACTGCGGGAACTGCGGCGTGCCCTTCATGTACAGCACGACCGGGTTGCCGGTGACGGTTTCCTTGATGCGTTCCTGGGCGCTCATGTCTCTTTCCTTTGCGGATGTTTGAAAGTCAGCGGTCTGACCGCGCCTGCGCACGGACAGTGTGTAGGGACGCAGACGGGGCACAGACACCCCATCCACGTCGGATCATTCCTGGGCCAGCCGTCCTCCGCTGACCCGTTCGATGCCGGCAATATCGCGCCACGACGCGACGTCGGCAAGCCCGGCGCAACGCATCAGCGCGCGCACTGCCGGTGCCTGATCGTAACCGTGTTCGCACAACAGCCATCCGCCGTCGACCAGGTGCTGCGGCGCCTGCCGGCACAGCGTGCGCAAGGCATCCAGCCCGTCCTCACCGCTGGCCAGCGCGGCCGGCGGTTCGAAACGCAGGTCGCCCTGCGCCAGATGCGGATCGTCTGCCCGAATATACGGCGGATTCGACACGATGCAATCGAAGCTTTCGCCAGCCATGGCTTCCAGCCAGTTTGAGGCGACGAAGCGGACTTCAAGCCCGAGCCGCTGCGCGTTACCGCTGGCGATCGCCAGCGCCGCATCCGAGCGGTCGAGTGCTGTCAGCTGCGCCTGCGGGCATTGCGCCTTGATCGCCAGCGCGATGGCGCCGGAACCGGTGCCGGCGTCGAGCACGCGCGGCGACGGCAGATCGCCGATGCGCGCCAGCGCCAGATCGACCAACCCCTCGGTTTCCGGCCGCGGAATCAGCACGCCCGGCGCGACCGCCAGATCCAGCCCGAAGAATTCGCGTCGGCCGACCAGATAGGCCACCGGCTCACCGGCCGCGCGCCGTTCGAGCAGCGCATCGAGGGCGACCAGCGCCGCCTCGGCCAACGCGTCGCGCCCGCGCGCGATCAGTCCGGCGCGGTCGCAACCCAGCGCGTGCGCGGCCAGCACCTGCGCGTCGCGACTGTCGATGCGAGTGCGCGCGGCGCGCAGCCAGTCGTCGAGCGTCATGCGCAGGCGCCGCTCAGGCGCCCTCCTCCGCCAGTTGCGCGAGCTGTTCGGCCTGGTGCTCGTGCGCCAGCGCGTCCATCAGCTCGGTCAGGTCGCCGTCCATGATGGCGTCCAGCTTGTACAGCGTCAGGTTGATGCGGTGGTCGGTCATCCGGCCCTGCGGGAAGTTGTAGGTGCGGATGCGCTCCGAGCGGTCGCCGCTGCCGACCAGGCTCTTGCGGGTCGAGGCGATCTGGCTGTCGCGCGCGCGCACCTGTGCATCGCGGATGCGCGCCGCCAGCACCGACATCGCCTGCGCCTTGTTGCGGTGCTGGCTGCGGTCGTCCTGGCACTCGACTACGATGCCGGTCGGGATGTGCGTGATGCGCACCGCCGAATCGGTCTTGTTGATGTGCTGCCCACCAGCGCCGGAGGCGCGGAAGGTGTCGATGCGCAGATCGGCCGGATTGATGTCGATCTCGGCCACCTCGTCGACCTCGGCCATCACCGCGACGGTGCACGCCGAGGTGTGGATGCGGCCCTGGGTTTCGGTCACCGGCACGCGCTGCACGCGGTGGCCGCCGGATTCGAACTTGAGCCGCTGATAGACACCGTCGCCGCTGACGCGGGCGATGATTTCGCGGTAGCCGCCCAGGTCCGATTCGCTGGCCGACACCACCTCGACCTTCCAGCGGTTGCGCTCGGCGTAGCGCGAATACATGCGGAAAAGATCGGCGGCGAACAGCGCCGATTCGTCGCCGCCGGTGCCGGCGCGGATTTCGAGGAACACGTTGCGACCGTCGTCCGGGTCCTTCGGCAGCAGCGCGCGCTGCAGTTCGCCTTCCAGCCGCTGCATGTCGGCGGCTGACTGCTCGATTTCGAGCTGGGCCAGCTCCTTCATGTCGGCTTCGGCCAGCAGGCCACGCGCGGCCTCGCCGTCGTCACGCGCCCGGCACCAGGCCTGGTAGAGCGCGATGACCGGCGTCAGCTCGGCGTGTTCGCGCGTGAGCTTGCGGTAATGATCGATGTCGGCGGTCACGCCGGGATCGGCCAGCGCGGCGTCGAGGTCGGCCAGACGGGTCGACAGCTGTTCGAGTTTTTCGGCGATGCGCGGCTTCATGCGGAGGAGTTCGGGGAGAGGAACGAGCGCCGGACGGGCCGGCACGGCGGACGGACGGGCGCGCCGCTAGGCGTCGCGGTCGTGCTGCGGGAACAGGCGCTGCACCAGGCCTTCGATCTGCTCGCGCGCTTCCGGCGGCGCTTCGTTGAGCAAGCGCGTCGGACCGTGCAGCAGCTTGTTGGTCAGATTGCGTGACAGCGTGTCGAGCACACGGTCCGGCGCTTCGCCGCGGGCGATGGCTCGCAGCGCGCGTTCGAGTTCGGCGGCGCGCATTTCCTCGGCGTGGCCGCGCAGCGCGCGGATGGCCGGCACCGCCTCGCGCGCCTGTACCCACTGCAGGAAGTTGGCAACCCGGGCGTCGATGATGGCCTGCGCCTCGACTACCGCCGCCTGCCGGGATTCGAGGCCGGAATCGACGATCTGTGCCAGATCATCGACGGTGTAGAGGAATACGTCGCCCAGCTTGTCGACTTCCGCTTCGATGTCGCGCGGTACCGCCAGATCGACCATCACCATCGGCCGGTGGCGGCGCTGCTTCAGCGCCCGTTCGACCATGCCCAGACCGATGATGGGCAGCGGACTGGCCGTACAGGACAGCACGATGTCGAAATCGGCCAGGCGCTCGCCCAGTTCGTCGAGGCGGATCGCACCGACCTTGAGGTCGCTGCGCGCGAAGCGCTCGGCCAGCACCTGGGCGCGGTCGAGCGTGCGGTTGGCGATCACCATGTCGCGCGGCGTACAGCCGGCGAAGTGCGCCGCACAGAGCTCCATCATTTCGCCGGCGCCGACACAGAGCACGCGCTGGCCGGAAATGCTGCCGAAGATGCGCTCCGACAGGTGGACCGCCGCCGCCGCCATCGACACGATGTTGGCGCCGATCGCGGTGGTCGAACGCACTTCCTTGGCAACGGCGAAACTGCGCTGGAACAGCGTGTGCAGCAACGCGCCCAGCGTGCCTGCGCCCTCGGCCACGCGCACCGCCTGTTTCATCTGGCCGAGTATCTGCGGCTCGCCCAGCACCATCGAATCGAGACCGCTGGCGACGCGGAACACGTGGCGCACCGCCTGCTGGTGTTCCAGCCTGTATATATAAGGGGCGATTTCTGACGGGCCGATACGGTGGTACTCGGCCATCCAGTCGAGCGCGCTGTCCGGGTCGTTGGTCGCGCAGTACAGCTCGGTGCGATTACAGGTGGACAGGATGGCCGCCTCCTGCACCGGCCGCACGCGGGTCAGCTGGCCGAGCGCATCGGGCAGGGCTTCCGGCAGGAAGGTCATGCGTTCGCGCACGGCAAGCGGTGCCGTGTGGTGGTTGAGACCGAGCGCAAACAGGGACATGGACGGGCGTTGGGGCAGCAGGTTCGGCAGGATTGATCGGCAGAATAAGCCGAAAGTGCCGCGAATTATAGCAGCCGCGGTTTTCGCCCCCGCGCCGCCTCAGCGCACCGTAGCGAGCAGGGCCGACAGATGGCTGGCCGGTATCGCGTAACTGATGCCGCTGGGCTGCGACAGCACGCTTTCCTTGCCAGCCTTGACCAGCACCATATTGATCACGCCGATCACTTCGCCGCTGTCCGGATCGAACAAGGGGCTGCCGCTGTTGCCCGGATAGGCGGTGGCGTCGAGCTGGAACACGGTGAAGGTGCCGCGCGCCAGACGGTTGCGGTTGGCCGCGTTGAGCTGGCTCACGTTGTCGACCGGAATCACGATCGGCGTGATGGCCGACACGATGCCGCGGTGGGTGACCGGGGTGAAGCCGAGCACGCTGCCGATCGGAAAACCGGTGAAGGCCACCGACTGCCCCTCGCGCACGCCGGCCGAGTCGCCGACCTTCAGCGCCGGCAGCGCCGCGCCCTGTATCTTCAGTATCGCCAGGTCGTGCTCGGCGCTCGAGGCGACGACGCGCGCCTCGCGCAACTGCTGGCGACCATCGACGCTGGCGATCACCGCCAACGTTTCGAAGCGGTCGGCGTCGAGCGGCACGCCGGCAACGTGCGCGTTGGTCGCCACCAGCGTGCCGTCACCGATGACGAAGCCGCTGCCCTTCAGTTCGAAACTGGGCGCGCGCGATCGCATATTGGTGCCGACGATGACGATGGACGGCTTGATGCGCACGATGGTGTCGCTCAGCGCGGCGCGCGCCAGCAGCGGCGACGACAGCAGCGCTGCGCAGACGAGACGGCGCCGGCGATTGTCCGGTGCGCGCTCAGCCACGACGGGACACGAGCGTGCGCAGCACCGGCGACGGCGTGGTCACGTTCTGGTCGTAGCGATGCTCGGTCTTGCGGAACAGGGTCTGGATGCGCTTCACGTACTCGCGCGTCTCGCGGTAGGGCGGCACGCCCTTGTAGCGGTCAACCGCCCCCTCGCCGGCGTTGTAGCCGGCGGTTGCCAGCACCACGTCGCCTTCGAAATAGGCGAGCAGCCAGCGCAGGTAGGCCATGCCGCCGCGGATGTTCTGCACCGGATCGAAGGTGTCGCGCACATTGAAACGCTGCGCGGTTTCCGGAATCAGCTGCATCAGGCCCTGCGCGTTCTTCGGCGAGCGCGCCTTGGGATTGAAGTTCGACTCGGTGCCGATCACGGCCAGCACCAGTTGCGGGTCGATGTCGAAGTGCGGCGCCAGTTCGCGCACGATCTCGATCACGCGCTTGCGGTCGGCGGTGGTGCCGAAAGCCGCTTCGAGATCGGGATCGATGTCGGCAACCATCACCGGTTCGGGCTCCGGCGGATCCTGCATGCACAGCGGCAGTTCGCGCGTCGGCGCACCGGTGAAGCGCAGCATGCGCTGCGCGTGTTCGTGGCCCTGACGGGCCGCCAGATCGAAGAAGGTCGCGGCCAGCGCGTCGTCGCGGTCCACACCGCGGCCGTTGGCGTACATCCAGGCCAGGTTGAACTGGGCTTCGGCGTCACCGAGCTTGGCCGCCTGGCAGTAGAGCGCCGCCGCGCGCGCCGGGTCACGCCGTACGCCCTCGCCGTGCTCGAAGGACTGCGCCTCGGCCAGCAGACTGCGCGCCGCCGCCTCGGGCTCGAGCGCCAGCACCGGCGCGCTGGCGCAGCAGGCAATCAGCAGGGCGAGTCGTACAGTCTTCATCGTCAGGCTAGCGTCGCCGGCGCAAAACGCGCCACATACCAGTTCATTGCCTCGGCCAGACCGCGCGACACGTCGTGTGTCGGCGCGTAGCCGAGCAGGGTTTGTGCGCGGGTGATGTCGGCCAGCGAGTGGCGCACGTCACCGGCGCGGAAGTCACGATAGTGCGCCCGGGCGCCGGCGATGTCCGGGAATCGTTTCACGAGTTCGTCACGCATCGCTGCAAACAATTGATTCAGCGAGGTCTGACGGTGGGCGGCGACGTTGTAGACGGTGTTCACCGCGTCGGTACGCTCGGTCAGACCGGCCAGCAGATTGGCCTGCACCGCGTTGTCGACGTAACAGAAATCGCGGCTGGTTTCGCCGTCGCCGTTGATCTGCACGGTATCGCCGAGCAGCAGCGCGCGCGCCCAGCGCGGAATCACCGCGGCGTAGGCGCCTTCCGGGTCCTGGCGCGCGCCGAACACGTTGAAGTAGCGCAGGCCGACACAGGACAGGCCGTAACAGCGACCGAACACGTCGGCGTACAGCTCGTTGATGTACTTGGTCACCGCGTAGGGCGACAGCGGCTTGCCGATCACGTCCTCGACCTTGGGCAGGTTGGGCGAATCGCCGTAGGTCGAACTCGAGGCGGCATAGACGAAGCGACCGACGCCGGCGTCGCGCGCGGCGACCAGCATGTTCAGGAAGCCGTTTACGTTCGAATCGTGCGAGGTGATCGGATCGGCCAGAGAACGGGGCACCGAGCCGAGCGCCGCCTGGTGCAGCACCACGTCGACGCCGCTGCACACCCGGGCGCAGGTCGCCAGATCGCGGATGTCGCCCTCGACGAAGTCAAGGCGCGCGGCGGCCTGCGACGGCAGGCCGCCCAGCACCTCGTCGAGGTTGCGCTGATGGCCGGTCGAGAAGTTGTCCAGCGCGACCACGTTGTGGCCGGCGTGCAGCAGCACTTCGACCAGATGCGAACCGATGAAGCCGGCGGCACCGGTCACCAGCCAGCGGCGCGGGCGCGCGGCCAGCGCAGCAGACAGGGACTCGGGCAGGGTTGCAGGCAGTGTCACGTGGGTCTCACAGACGCCAGACGCCGACGCCCTGCGCTTCCAGCGCGGCCGCGTCGAACTGGTACTTGATGTCGGCCAGCACGCCGCCGGCCTTCAGCTTGCCGACGTAGTCGGACAGCGGACGGGCGGCGAACTCCTTGTGCGACACGGCAGCCACGATAGCCTCGACCTTGGGAATGTCGTCCCAGTCGGTCAGCGACACGCCGTATTCATGCTCGGCTTCCTTCGACTCGGCCACCGGGTCATGCACGATGACCTCGACGCCGTAGCTCTGCAGTTCGCGGATCACGTCGATCACGCGCGAATTGCGCAGGTCGGGACAGTTCTCCTTGAAGGTGAGGCCAAGCACCAGCGCCTTCGCGCCCTTGACCGAGGCGCCGCTCTGGATGAGCTTCTTCACCGTCTGCTCGGCGACATACTTGCCCATGCCGTCGTTGATGCGACGACCGGCCAGGATGACCTGCGGGTGATAGCCCAGCATGTCCGCCTTGTGGGTGAGGTAGTACGGATCGACGCCGATGCAGTGGCCGCCGACCAGGCCCGGACGGAAGGGCAGGAAGTTCCACTTGGTGCCCGCCGCCTTCAGCACCTCTTCGGTATCGATGCCGATCTTGCCGAAGATGATGGCCAGTTCGTTCACGAAGGCGATGTTCAGGTCGCGCTGCGTGTTCTCGATCACCTTGGCCGCTTCCGCCACCTTGATGCTGGACGCTTCATAGACGCCGGCGGTGATGACCGCCTTGTACAGGTCGGACACCTTCTTCAGCGTATCCGGCGTGTCGCCCGACACCACCTTCAGGATCTTGGTGACCGTGCGCTCCTTGTCACCCGGGTTGATGCGTTCCGGCGAGTAGCCGACGTTGAAGTCCTGCAGCCACTTCATGCCGGAGAACTTCTCGATCACCGGAATGCACACCTCTTCGGTGGCGCCCGGATAGACGGTCGATTCGAACACGACGATGGCGCCGCGCTTCATGTGCTTGCCGCAGGTTTCCGAAGCGCCGACCAGCGGCGAGAAATCCGGCTGGTGCGCGTCATCGACCGGCGTCGGCACGGCAACGATGATGTAGTCGGCTTCGGCCAGCGCTGCACCGTCAGTGGTCACCGTCAGCTGGGTGGCGGCGCGCAGGTCCTCGCTGCTCACCTCGCCGGTCGGATCGACGAATTCGCGGTAGGCGGCCACCTTGGCGGCCGACATGTCCACACCGATGGTCGGCATCTTCTTGCCGAATTCGACAGCCAGGGGCAGGCCGACGTAGCCGAGGCCGATCACAGCAACTTTGGTCATGGTTTTCTATCCGGATTCAGTTCAAAGAGTTTTCATCAGATCGGCCACCTCGGCGGCACGTTCGTACTTGCTGCCCAGCGCAACCAGCGGCTCCAGCTCCTTGCGCGCGTCGCCCTTGCGCCCGGCGCCGGCAAGCCCCCGCGCCAGATTCAGGCGCAGATCGTTGGCGAACGGCGCCGCCGCGACCGCCTGACGCATCATCTGCAGACCCCGATCAGCGTCGCCGGCGGCGAGCAGAATGCCGCCGTAGGTGTCGAGCACGGCGGGGTTGCGCGGTGCCAGTGCGTAGGCCTTTTCCGCATAGCTGCGGGCCCGCGCATCCTTCTGCTGGGCGGCGATCCAGGCCAGGTTGTTCAGTGCGATCACATTGTTCGCCGAGCGCGCGAGCGCCGCTTCGTAACGTGTCCGCGCCTCGTCGAGCGACTTGCGGACCAGGGCGACATCGCCCAGGTAGAGCAGCACCTCGACGTCCTTCGGATTGTCCTTGAGCCAGCCATCGACCAGCGCGCGCGCGTCGGCCGCCTTGTCATCCCGCTCGAGGGCCGCGTGCAGGCGGGTGACGTTGGTGGCCGTGCGCTCGCGGCTCAAGGCCTCGCGATACGCCTTGATTGCCTGGTCCGCCTTCGACGAGGACATCATCAGCTCGCCTTCCATCACGTAACCCAGCGCCGCCTTGGGCCGCTGACGCTGGACGTCGCGCGCCACGCGGAGCGCCTCGTCGACCGCGTTCCGGCTGCGGTGGATGGTGATCAGCATGTTCTGCGCCTCGACCGTTTCCGGCTGCAGCGCCAGCACCTTGCGCAGTGTCTGGATCGCCTCGGCGTCCCGCTTCGCGGCAACCTGGGTAGCCGCCAGATTCAGTTGAGCGCGAACCGAGGTCGGGTCGCGCTCAACCAGCTTGGTACGCGTAGCGACCGATGCTTCCAGTTCGCCGGCACGTGCCTGCGCCAACGCCAGCGCGTCAAGCACTCGCGGTTCGTCCGGCAGTGCGTTGAGCGCCTCGTTTGCGGCCGCCAGCGCCTTGCCGCGGTCGCCCGAAAGCTGGTGCAGCTCGATCAGCGCAAGCCGCGGATTCACCTGCTTCGGATCGGCGTCGATGGCCTGCCGCAGCAGCTTGAGCGACTCCGGCGAGCCGTCCGGCGTGCGTGCCTTGAGACCGGCGAGCGCCATCAGCGCGTCGGCGTTCTTCGGCGACTTGGCGACGAACTGCTGCAGCACCGCTTCCGCGTCGGCGATCTTGTCCTCGGTCACGTACATGCGGGCGAGGTTGTTGGCCGCGCTGAAATATGCGGGATCGAGTTCCAGCGCACGCTTGAACTCGGCGCGCGCGCGGTCGGGGTCGTTCTTCAGCAGATAGGCGGTGCCACGCAGATTGATGCTCATGGGGTCGATCTGGCGCTTCTTTTCCAGCGCATCGATCGCCGCCAGCGCACGATCGGCGTCGCGGTTGCGCAGATGCGCAACGATCAGCACCAGGTCCGGCCGGCCGCTTTCGGTATCCAGCCTGACCGCCTGCTCCAGCGCTGCAATACCCCCCTCGCGATCGCCGGCCGCCAGCCGGCTCAGGCCCAGCCGCGATTGCGCGTCGGCATCTTCGGTCTGCTTCTTCGCGGCGATCTCGAACGCGGCCTCGGCGCCCTTGGCGTCGCCACCCGTCAGATAGACCTGACCGGCGAGCGCCTGCACTTCGGGGTTTCCCGGGCTCGACTTGAGCAGCGGCGCCAGCGCCTGTCTCGCCTTGTCCAGCCGGCCGGTCCGCAGATAGGCGCCGACCAGCACCTTGCGGATGAACAGCGAGTCACCGCCGTGCGCGATCACCTTTTCGGCGTGCTGTTCGGCCAGTGCATAGGATTGCAGCTCGAATTCGGTCAGCGCGGCCAGTCCGAGCGCCGGCACGTAGTTCGGCGCGACAGCGAGTGTCTTGTTCAGACGGTCCCGCGCCTCGACGAATTTGCGCTCCTTCACCAGCAGCAGGCCGTCGAGATAGTTGGCTTCCGGCGCCTTGGGCGACACCTTGCGCAGCGCCGCCAGCTCCTTGCGCGCTTCTTCGATCTTGCCTTCGTTCGCCAGCGCCGATACGACGACGAAGCGCGCCGTGACGTTGCTCGGCTTGACCTCGTAGACCTTGCGATAGGACGCCATCGATTGCTCGAACTGCCCCTGCGCCGATCTCATCTCCGCATCAAGGAACCAGGCTTCGGCACTTTTCGGATCAGCGGCCAGCACCTTGTCGAGCAGCGCGTGGGCACTGGCGAATTCGCGCTGCGTACCGAGCAGGCGCGCCTTGCCCAGTGCGGCATAGAGATGGTTGGGGTCGGCCGAGAGCACCTCGTCGAAAGCCGCTTTCGCGCCATCCTTGTTGCCGACGGCGAGCTGCGCATGACCGATCGCGGCCCGCAGGTCGGCACTGGCGGCCGGCGTCGACAGCTTGGTCGTGCCCAGACGTTCGATCGCCTGTTTGCTCTCGCCGGCCTCGACCATGGCGCGCGCCAGCAGCGGGGCCACCTGTTCCGCCGGATGCCCGGCATCGAGCGCACGGGTCAGTTCCTTCACCGCCGACGGTGCATCGCCGGTCAGCATGTGGAGGCGTCCCAACTCGTAGCGGGCGGCGGCGTTCGAAGGATCCTTCTGCAACAGATTCTTCAGCTGGATCGCCGTCGTCTGCAGATCGTTGCGCTCGAACGCCGAACGCGCCTCCGCCAGCAACGCCTCGGGCGGCTTGCTGCGGTCGCACGCAGCCAGCGCCGATGCGCAGAGGAGTATGGCGAGCAGTCGGCTGACTCGCGGAAGGGTCGGGAATGTGGGGTTCAAGAGCGATGCTCCAGGTCGGTTTCAGCGCAGGCCGAAACGATTCATCAGGTCGTAAAGGGTCGGCCGGCTCACGCCGAGCATTTCGGCGGCCTTGACCATATTGCCGTCGACGCGCGCCAGCACGCTGACCACGGCCTTGCGCTCGGCTTCCTCGCGGATCTGGCGCAGATTGAAGAAGCTGCCGTTCTCTTCCGCCGGCTTCAGGCCCAGGTCAGGCACCATGATCTGGTTGCCGTCGGCCATGATGGTGGCGCGCTTGATGCAGTTCTCCAGCTCGCGCACATTGCCCGGCCACTTGTGCGCCTCGATTGCCGCCACCGCCTCGCGCGACAGCGACATCGAACTGCGCCCCTGCTCGCCGGCGAAGCGCTTGACGAAGGAATGCGCCAGCAGCGCGGCGTCGCCCTCGCGCTCGCGCAGCGGCGGGATGGTGACGACGATTTCCGCCAGGCGGTAATACAGATCCTCACGGAAACGGCTTTCGCCGATCAGCGTCTGCAGGTTCTGGTGGGTGGCGCAGACCACGCGCACGTCGATCGGAATCTCGTCGCGGCCGCCCAGGCGCTCGATCACCCGCTCCTGCAGGAAACGCAGCAGCTTGGCCTGCAGCGGGCCCGGCAGGTCGCCGATCTCGTCGAGGAAAAGCGTGCCCTTGTTGGCGACCTCGATCTTGCCCGGCGTCTGCTTGGTGGCGCCGGTGAAAGCGCCCTTCTCGTAGCCGAACAGTTCGCTTTCGAGCAGGTTGTCGGGGATGGCCGCGCAGTTGATCGCGACGAAACGTTCGCCGGCCCGCTCCGAACGGTCGTGCAGCGTCTTCGCCAGCACTTCCTTGCCGGTGCCGCTCTCGCCCAGCAGCAGCACGGTGGCGCGCGTCGCCGACACCTTCTCGATGGTGCGCAGCACGCGCAGCATGTTGGCGTCGCGCGTGATGAAGCGACCTTCGACACCGAGGTTCTGATTGGCCAAGCGTGTGTTCTCGGCCTGCAGATCGTGCAGGCGGAAGGCGCGCTCGATCAGCAGCGCCAGCAGTTCGGGTTCGAAGGGCTTGGCGTAGAAGTCGTAGGCGCCCATGCCGATCGCGCGCAAGGCGTTGGCGCGGTCGTTCTGACCGGTCAGCACGATCACCTTGGACTGCGGCGCCAGCGCCATGATCTCGCCGAGCAGAGCCATGCCTTCGGTCACGTCGTCCGGCGCCGGCGGCAGGCCCAGGTCCATCGTGATGACCGCCGGTTCGTGGCGCCGTATCTGCGCCAGCGCCGATTCGCGGTCACTGGCCAGCACCACTTCGTAATCGTCGAAGCTCCAGCGCATCTGCTTCTGCAGCGCAGGATCGTCCTCGACGATCAACAGCGTACGACCCTTGTCAGCCATGTCACTCCCGGTCAGGCGACGGCCACCGTGGCCGTCTGCTGAGGAAACACGAGCCGGAACAGACTGCCCCGACCCGGCTCGCTGATTACTTCGATGCGTCCACCCAGATCCTGGATGTAGCGGAAACTTTCATAGGCGCCGATGCCCATGCCGTTCGCCTTGGTGGACTGGAACGGCTTGAACAGGCGCTCGCGCACAAACTCTTCGGTCATGCCGCAGCCGTTGTCCTCGACCTCGACCACGACGCCCTCCTGTCCGCTGCGCGCCCTGATGCTGACTTTACCGTTTTGCGGCGTGGCATCCAGTGCATTCTGCACAAGATGCCCCACAACCCGCTCTATCCGGTCTTCATGAGCACGGATCACCAGTCCGCTCTCGACTTCGAGCGCCAGCGCACAACCACTCCGCGCACGCGACCGATGCAGCCGTTCGAGCAGCGGCGTCAGCGATACCGGCGCTGCCTGCTCGATCGGCTGGGTGCCGGAACGCAGCTGCAGCAGCATGCTGTTCATGCGGCCGACCGCGTGCTCGATGGTGTCCAGCATGTCCTGCTGGAATTCCGGGTTGTCGCGGTGCTTCTGCGCGTTGCGCAACAGCAGCGTGAGCTGGGCAATGAGATTCTTCAGGTCGTGCACGACGAAGGCGCTCATCTTCGAGAAGGCTTCGAACTTCTTCGCCTCGATCAGCGCTTCCATCGCCTGCGTCTGGTTCAGCACGCCGGCCACCTGGCGGCCGGCCGTCTTCAGCAGGTCGCGCACCTCCCAGTTCAGGTCGACCAGGGCGCGCGGGCGGCACAGCACGACGAAGCCGAGCGGCATGTCCTCGCTGCCCAGCGGACAGATGAGCCAGGCCTCGGGAATCTGCGCCACCCACTCGGGCAGGCGCATGTGGCCATACACGCCAGGGCGCGAGCGATGCTCCTCGATATTGACCACCCACATGCGACCGAGCAGCAAAGCGATCAACGGACTGTCGGCCGGCTCGCGCGCCTCGATGGCCGGCAGGTTGAGCCGTGCCGCCGGCGCGTACACGCCCTGCTCGTTGCGCAGCCACAGCATGCCGCCCGGGCTTTCGACCAGGTCGGCCATCACCCGTATCGACGCTTCGCGCAGGGTGTCGACGTTGGAGGCGCTGTACAGCGTGTCGGCCAGCTTCAGCCACTCCGCCCGGTAGTCGTAGCGCAGGCTGAAGAAGTGCTTGTTCACGAATACGCGCAGCCAGGCGCGCACGCTGCCGGAGGCGATGGACGCCACCAGCCCTAGCGCACCGGCGGCCAGCACCACGGTCTGCAGTGCCGCGCCCCACTCGCCGCCGAAGAAGCGGACGTAGTAGCCGGCCAGCGCGATGATGAGCAGCGCCGCCCCGGTCATTACCAGCGCCGAGGTGTGGAACACCGCCTCGCGCGACACATTGAGCCGGATCGACCACTCGCGGATACGCGCCGACGACGCCGCGAACAGCGGGATGGCGATGGCGTGCACCAGCCCGCGCACCGCCCACAGCGTCGGGTCCAGTTCGCGGAACATCAGCGCTTCGGAGAAGAAATACAGGTCGAACACCAGCGTGAAGCCCAGACCCAGCGTCATCGGCTTGACGCCCCAGCGCCACTGCTGCGGCGTGTTGCGGTAGAACTGCTCGGTCATCACCGCGCCCAGCAGGCTCAGCGCCAGGCCGCAGCCCATCAGCCAGACCAGCACGCCCGCATCGCGCGGCAGCAGCCAGGACAGCGCGGCATAAGCCAGCGCGCAGGGCAGGACCGTGATCAGCGCCAGCCGTATCAGCCAGGAAGGTTTGCGCACCAGATCGCGCAGCGGCTGGCGCCCGTCCGGGTCGACCACGCAGGCGGCGAGGAAGAACAGGAAGAGCAGGTAGTGCAGGGCATCGGCCGCGTGCGCGAGCGTCCACCACAGCGGATGGGGGCGCCAGACGAATCCGGTCATGGCGGCACACCACAAGGCGCCGCCCACCATGCACCAGCCGAGCAGGCGGGCACGCGGAGAGCGACTGGCGCTCATGAAGAGCTGCAGGCAGAAGGCGGCGAATCCGAGCGCGGCCGCAGCGTATGCGTAAAGCGCAAAGGCAGCGGGGAGGGAATCCATCAGGACGCGGCGTCAGGAGTGTTGCAATGAACCGCATTGTGCCCGTGACCCGCCGGGCGCGCAGCGCGCGACCGACCGGACACGGGGGCGACGATCAGCGGGCGCCGTCGCCAGTCAGCACGACACGCACGGTCTGCAGCAGCACCAGGATGTCGAGGAAGAGGGTGTGGTTCTTCACGTAGTAGAGGTCGTACTGCAGCTTCTGCACCGCGTCGTCGACCGAAGCGCCGTAGCTGTAGCGCACCTGGGCCCAGCCGGTGATGCCCGGCTTGACGCTGTGACGGGCGGCGTAGAACGGGATCTGGTCGGTCAGCTGATCGACGAAGAAGGGGCGCTCCGGACGCGGGCCGACGAAGCTCATGTCGCCATGCAGAACATTGAAAATCTGCGGCAGTTCGTCGATGCGGGTCTTGCGGATGAAGTGGCCAACGCGAGTGATGCGGTCGTCGTTGCTGCCGGCCCAGCGCGGCTTGCCGTCGGCTTCGGCGTCCAGACGCATGCTGCGGAACTTGAGCACCTTGAAGGTGCGGCCGCCCTGTCCGACCCGCTCCTGGCGGTAGATGACCGGAAAGCCGGATTCGATCGCAATGGCGATGGCCGCCAGCAGCATGATGGGCGCGGTCACGACCAGCAGCACGCTGGCGGCGACGATGTCGAACACGCGCTTGACCGCGCTGCGGGCGAAACCCTGGCGGAAACCGTCGCCGTAGATGAGCCAGCTGGCACGCAGCGTATCCAGGCGGACCTGGCCGCGCATGCGCTCGAAGAAGCTCGACAGGTCATTCACCGTGACGCCCGCCAGCTTGCAGTCCAGCAATTCGCGCAGCGGCAGCACGCCACCGCGGCGCTCGCGCACCGCCACGACGATTTCGTTGGCGCGGTGGTCACGGGCCAGCTGCATCACACAGCTGCCTTCCGGCATCACCAGCGTGGTCGGCACTTCGACCGCCTCTTCGGCACCGACCGGCACGAAACCGACGATGGTGTGGGTGGCGCTGGCCGAGGTCGATACGCTGGCCCAGACGGAAGCCGCTTCGGCGCCGGTACCGACGACCAGGATGCGCCGCGTGAACATGCCGGCGCCGTCGGCCTGCAGGAAGGACGCCGCGCGCAGCAGCAGGATGCCGCCGAAACCCATGCACAGCGACACATCGAGTGCCGGCATCGCGACGCTGCCCTGCGGCAGCAGGCGGAACACCATGTAGGCAACCGGCAGGCCGAGCAGGAAGGCGAACAGCACGCGGCCGACCAGTTCGGACAGGTTACGCGGCTGTTCCCGCTGGTACAGGCCCAGCGCGCTCATCAGCAGCGTCATCAGTATTGCGAAAACCGAAGCCGGCAACAGCGCGGGCAACAGCGATTCCATGCTGGCGGGCGCGCTGATCCAGGCGGCGCCGAAACCGGCGATCAACAGCACGATCGCCTCGGCGATAAGTCTCATGAGCGTGACGGAAGGTACGTAGTGACTGAACAGTCTGACCACAATCAACCCCTTTTCGGCCGCCCGGACGATGCATCGGACCAGCCGCGAATATTGTCCCGACGCGGGGGCGCCGGCTTGTTGAGCGCGAACGATATGGGCTGAGCCGGGGATCACGCGTGAATCTGGTCACAAGACGCCGCGGCACACAGGGGCGGTGATAACTAACGCACGTTGCGACGCCGTTTCAGGGCTACCGGCGCGGCCGGGAGACACAAATTTCCACAATGAAAAAGCGCATTCCGGCGCCCGGCGGCGGCTTCAGGCGGTCAGCGCGAGCGCAAACACCGTCAGGACACAGAGCGCCAGCAGGACCTTGCGCCGGCGCCCCGTGGTGAGCAGGCGGGCCGGCAAGGCCCGGAGTCTGGCCTGCAGACCGTGGTCGAGCAGCGCCGATCCGCCGGCTGCGTAGGCGTCGGCCAGCGCCTCGACGGACACGAAACACAGCGTCGGGTAGCGCTTTCTGGCCCCGGCAATCAGGCTGTCGATCGCCGCAAGACTGTCCTGGTGACGGGCATGCCGGCCGACGAAGTTCGAGCGGTGCGTTTCCAGCAGCAGCGGGCGTCGCTGCGCCCACTTGCGCGCCAGCGCCTCCAGCCCGCGCTCGGCGCGGTGGCCGCGCACCGGTTCGTAATAGTCGTCGCGCACCAGCGCCGTCAGCCCGGACGCACAACGCTGTCCGTTCCGGTAGAACCGGCCGCTATCGACCGGCAGGCCGTCGGCGCCACGCCGCTCGTAGCGCTCGCCCGGCGTGACCAGTGCGCGCACGCCGGCCGCCGCCCAGGCGGTCTCGACCGCATCGTTCCAGACAAAGGTGGGGGGCACGGCCACCGCCGGCATCACGCCGAAGATGCGGGCGAAAGTCGATACTTCGGCCGTCGCCCGACTGACGATGTCGGCCCGTTCCAGCGCCTGCGACGGCAGGCTGGAGGCGTCGGCCCAGCGGCTCTGCAATGGCGACGGCAGGTCTTCGGTGGCCGGAAAGGGCTGGCGTCGCCACGCCCGCAGCGCCGGATCCTGCGCGCAGGCCTTTTCCAGCACCGCCGGGTGATAGTGCTGCATGCCGTGCAGCTGCAGCGAGAACACGCGGCGCGCCACGCCGGCGCGCATTTCCGCCAGCACGGGCGCCAGCCGGGCGTCGTCCAGCGCGACGCAGGCTTCGGCCTCGTCCGGCCGTGCGTCGTCCGGGCCGGCGAGGATGACGCCAAGTGTCATCACCGGATGACGGCCCTGCGCATCGGCATGCGCCGACAGCACGCGCGCAATGTCGCGCAGCGCGTCGGCCTGTTCCGGCGGACCGTAACCCCAGTCGTCGCCCTCGAACACCATGACCGGGCAACGCAGGCAGGGCTCGGCCCAGGCGCGCGCAAGATCGCGCCTGACGCAGTAAAGCGCCACCGCCCACAGCAGCAATGCCCCGTAAAGCCCGTACATCGTCCCCTCCTCCGGGTGCGCACTTTCGCACAGACCGGCCGCCGACTCGCGTTCCGGCCCGCCGCCGATCGTGACTGATGGCACTTCCGGCAGCGACAAGCCGTCGCCACCCCCTATCGGCCGCCGGTGCCGGTCCGGATAATCGCCGCGCACGTCCTCCGTCAGCCAGCCCCCTCTCCTCCGTCCATGCCCTTCGAAGCGCGCCACACCCGGAACGTCCTCGCGGCATGCGTCGTCTATACCGCGCTGATCCTGTGGGGCAGCCTCTACCCTTTTACCGGCTGGCGACCGACCGCCGACGCGCTGGCCTTTCTCGGCGTGTGGAACACGAAGGCGCTGTCGGCGCCCGATCTGGTCGTCAATGCCCTCATATACATTCCGCTCGGCATCGGGCTGCGCTGGCTGACGCGAAGCTGGCCGGCATTGCTGTCGATCGCGCTGGCGACGGCCTTCGCAGCGGCCCTCAGTTTCGGAGTCGAAGCGGCGCAGGCGCATCTGCCGCAGCGGGTGCCCTCGCTGGCCGACTTCATCCTGAACACCGCCGGCGGGCTGGTCGGCGCCACCGTCGCCGCACTGCTGACGCCGCGCTGGCGCCTGGTCGCCCGCCTGCAGGCCTGGCGCGCGCGCACTTTCCAGCCGACGCGCGACGCCGATCTGGCCCTCGCCGCCATTGCCGGCTGGGCCCTGTCGCAGCTGTCACCCTTCGTCCCTTCGCTCGACCTCGGCACCCTGCGCAACGGTCTCGCGCCGCTGGCGGCTACGCTGGGTGACCCGGCCAGCTTCGATTTCGCGCGCATGGCCGGCTACGCGCTGGCACTGTTCGCCCTCGCGCTGCTGACGCGCGACGCCCGCCAGCGCACGGCGTCGCTGCCGCGCTTTCTGTGGCTGTTCGTGCTGGCAGTGCTGCTGCTCAAGGTGGCGGTGATCAGCCGCCAGCTTTCGGCCGAAGCGCTGGCCGGCGCGGCGGCCGGCCTGCTGTCCGGGCTGGCGCTGCCGCGCCGCCTGAAACCCGCACGCCCCGCGCTGGCCGCGCTGGCCATGGTGCTGGCGCTGTCCATCGTCGAACTGACACCGGAGCCCGGTGCGCTGCGGCAGCTGAACTGGACGCCCTTCGTCGCCCACCTGAACAATCCGATGCAGGGGCTGAGTGTGCTGATCGACACCTTCTGGCCCTATGTCGCACTGGCCGCGGCGCTGCACCGACTGTCCGGCGGCGGACGCGGCGGCGCCGCAGCCATCGTGCTCACCTGCGGCGGCCTTGCCTTCGGACTGGAATGGATGCAGCAGTATGTGCCCGGCCGCACGCCCGACATCACCACGGTGGCGATGGCCCTGGCCGGCGCCGTGCTGACGGTCCGCCATCTGGCGCCGGCAGCCGGTGAGGCGTCGCGGCCGCGCTCGCCGGTGCGCCCGCGACTGGCGTTCACGCTGGTCGCCGCACTGCTGCTGAGCAGCGCCAGCGCGGTCTGGTCGCTCGCACGCACGCCGCCACCGACCGTACTCGCCTCCGCGCGCAGCAAGCCGACGCTGCCGCTGCCCGAGGAACTGCAAGTGCCCGCCTTGCCCGGCTTCCGCCACGCGCATCCGCGGCTGCCCTATCCGTCGTTCGGCGATATCGCCCGCCTGCGCGCCGACAACCCCGATTACATCGCTCAGCTCGTCAAGCGCGCCAAGGGCGGCAGCGGCGATCTGAGCGCGGCGATCGAGGCGGCGGTACTGGCGCCGGAGACGCAGGATGTGCGCGTCATCGTCGAGCGCGTCGTCCGGATGAAGCCCAACTGGCGCGGCCACGCGCAGACCAAGCCGATCGCCCAGGTCTACGACTGGCTGCACGACCGCGTGCCGCCGGAGCTGATGCCGAAGCTGAAGGACAAGGTGATCGAGGCCTGCAATCACCAGATCCGCGTCATCCGCCTGGAGGCGCTGTCGCCGTACAACGTCTATCTGTACAACGCACCCTTCCAGGCGCTGATGGCCTGCGCGCTGTCCATCCACGGTGACGATCCGCGCGCGGCGCCGGTGATGGCCTTCACTTACGACTACTGGATCAACCGCGTGCTGCCGGTGTGGCGGCAGATCGGCGGGCGCAACGGCGGCTGGCACGAAGGCAACGAATACGTCGGCATCGGCATCGGCCAGGCCATCTATCAGCTGCCGGCCATGTGGCGATCGGCCACCGGCGAGGACCTGTTCCGGCAGGAGCCGGCGCTGCGCGGCTTCCTCGACTTCCTGGTCATGCGCCAGCTGCCGGACGGCAGCAGCGTCAAGATCGGCGACGGCCGTTTCGGCCGCCGAGCGGTGGACGACGCACTGGCGCTGGCGCTCGAGTACCGCCACGCGGCCGCCTACACGCTGTACGGCAAGCCCGACCGCAAGCCGGCTCCGACCTCCTGGCCCTGGGGTCCGCTCACCGACGCCACGCTGTACTCGCCCGCCGCGGTGCAGGCGCAGCCGCTCACCCATTACGCCGACGGCCTCGGCTGGCTGCTCGTCCGCAGCAGCTGGCGCGACGACGCCACCCACCTGAGCTTCAAGGCGGGCGACAACTACTGGTCGCACAGCCATCTCGACCAGGGCAGCTTCACGCTGTACAAGGGCGCGCCGCTGGCCCTGGACAGCGGCTGCTACTGCGGCTACGGCACCGACCACCATCTGAACTACCACTACCAGACCATCGCCCACAACACGCTGACGGTGACCGACCCGGCCGACACGCTGCCGATGCCGGCGCGCCAGAACAAGAAGCCGCGCACCATCGCCAACGACGGCGGCCAACGCCGTGTCGGTTCCGGCTGGGACCTGCACGCCGCGCCGATGGATATCGAGGACTGGCGCAGCAAGTACGACGACTTCCACACCGGGCGCATGGTGCGCGTGGTCGAGCAGGACGACCTGCTGATCGCGCTGGCCGACATCACCGCCGCCTACACCAGCGCGCAGACCGGCGCCCACAGCTTCCACCACCGCACGCGGCGGGTCGAGCGCGCCTGGCGCATCTTCGTCTATGACCGCGCGGCCGACATGCTGGTGGTGCAGGACACGCTGGAATCGACGCGCGCCGGGTTCGCCAAGCGCTGGCTGCTGCACAGCGCCGAGGCGCCGCGCATCGACGGCCGGCGCTTCGTGATCGAACGCGCACCGGTGATGGAGGTCGCCGGCCTGCCACGGCTGGAGGGCGAGGTGCTCTACCCGCGCGACGCGCGCATCGTGCCGATCGGCGGCAAGGGCTTCGAGTTCTTCGTCGACGGCCGCAACTTCGACGAGAACGGCACGCTGGCCGCCAATATCGCGCGCGGCCCGGCCGATCTCGATCCGGGCGCCTGGCGGCTGGAAATCTCGCCCGCCGCGCCGGCGCTGGAAGACCGCTTCCTGGTCGTGCTGCGCCCGGGCCTGGGCGCACTGCCGCCGATGGACGCCACGGTGGTCGAACAGCCGGACGGCATCGTCGCCGACATCGCGCTGCCCGGCCGCCGGCTGTCACTTCGTTATCCGCACGACCGGCTGGCGGTCGAGGCGACCGCCACACTGGCCGACGGCAGCCGCCGCACACTCACCGTCGAAGGCGAAGGTACGCGCGCGCCGGCCGCCGGATGGATAGATCAACTTCGCGCCTGGGTGTCCCGATGAACAGAGGATGGACGGCCGCGCTCGGCCCGGCCGCATGGATTGCACTGGCCCTGCTGGCCTGCTTCGAACTGGCGCTGCACAGCGACGCGGTGCTGCAGCGGTACCGCGCCGTGTTCGCAGTCGGCCGCGCCACCGACAAGATCGATTTTGTCGAACACGCCCGGCCGTCGCTGCTGGTGCTCGGCAACAGCCGCGCCGACAACGGCATCGCGCCCGACGCCCTGCTCGCCGCGGCCGGATCGCCGAGCGGAGTACGCGCCTTTAACCTCGGCATGCCGGGTGCCAACGCACTGGTGCTGCACGGCGTGGCCGACCGCCTGCTCGAAGCCGGCGCCCGACCCAGCGACGTACTGATCACGCTGGACGAAACGCTGTTCCAGCACGAGGACTCGCTCGGCTACTACGGCTTTCTGGCCGAACGCGACGCGCTGCTGGATGCCGGCTTTCATGCCGAGCTGTTCGGTTCGCTGCTGCGCACCTGGTATTACAGCGGCAATCTGCGGCAACTGCGCGAACCGGACAAGCTGCTGCGTTTCGCCGAAGCGACCGTCGGCGAGGTCGAGCCGGTCGGCGGCGGCGCCGCGCAGAACATGGGCTACCGCGCCGGCTTCAAGGGCCGTTTCCAGAACCGCGAACAGCTGATGGCGCAGGAAGCCGGCACGCGCGCGCCGCCCGATCCGCGCATGGTCGATGCGATGCACAAGCTGGTCGATCGCCTGGTCAAGGCAGGCGTACGCGTGCACCTGATCGCCACCCCGCTGTTCGGTCGCGAATCGGCCTTCGGCCCCGGCGCCTCGCCCGGCCCCTACGCCAGCGTCACACCGGCGCTGGAAGCGCTCGGCGCGCGCTGGCTCCAGGTCGATGTGCCGCCACTCGAACCCGACCACTTCGCCGACCCCGGTCACCTGAACGACGGCGGCGCCCGCCTGTACAGCGCCGCACTGGGCGCAGCCTGGCGCAAGGACACCGCACGATGATCTTCAGCCAGCCCGTCTTCTTCGTCTTTCTCGCCGCGCTGCTGGCGATCTACGGCCTGTGCCGCACGCAGCCGCAGCGCGCGGTCGTGCTGCTGGCCGGCAGCCTCATCTTCTACGCCTCGTGGAAACCGGCCTACCTGATCCTGCTGGTGCTGTCAGTCAGCCTCAACTACCTGTTCTACAGCGCGCTGTCGCGCACGCGCAGCAAGCGCACGCTGGTGATCGCGCTGGTGCTCAACCTGACGCTTCTGGGTGCCATCAAGTATCTCGGCATGCTGATCGACACGGCGATCGCGGTCGCCGCCTTCGCCGGCCATACCGACACCGGCCTCGACAGCCACTGGACGCATTGGGCGCTGCCGCTGGGCATCAGCTTCTACACCTTCCACATGCTGTCGGTGATGATCGACGTGTACCGCGGCGAATGGACCACCCGCATTTCCTTCCGCTCGTGGTGGCTGTACATCAGCTTCTTCCCGCACATGGTGGCCGGCCCCATCCTGCGCGCCTCGGAACTGGTTGAGCAGCTGGAGCGCCTGGGGCCGCTGCAGGCGCGCGACCTCAAGGTGGGCGCGCTCATCTTCATGGGCGGCCTGATCAAGAAGATACTGTTCGCCGACAACTTCGCCGGTCTGGCCGACGAACTGTGGGCCGATCCGTCGCGGCTGGACACCGCCACCGCCTGGCTGGCGGTGACCGCCTTCGCGCTGCAGATCTACTTCGACTTCTCCGGCTACAGCGAAATGGCGATCGGTCTGGCGCGCGGCTTCGGCGTCGACCTGCCGCGCAATTTCCGCTACCCCTATATCAGCCGCAGCCCGCAGGAATTCTGGCAGCGCTGGCACATCACGCTGTCCCGCTGGCTGCGCGACTACCTCTATGTGTCGCTCGGCGGCAACCGCGCCGGCTACGCGCGCACGCTGGCCAATCTGATGATCACCATGGTGCTCGGCGGCCTGTGGCACGGCGCCGCCTGGACCTTCGTCATCTGGGGCTTCCTGCACGGCGCCTGGCTGGTGGCGCACCGCGTCGTCCAGCCCTGGCTGCCGAAGCCGCAGTCCGCCAGCGGGCGCTCCGCCTATGCGGTGCTCGCCTGGGGCTGCAGCATGGTGGTGGTCTGGATCACCTGGGTGTTCTTCCGCGCCGCATCGACCACACAGGCCTTCGACATCTGCGCCCGCATGGCCGGGCTGGCCGGCAGCGACGCCAGTCCGCCGGCGGTGCGTAGCTATGTGTGGCTGTTGACCGCGCTCACCTGCGCGCTGGTGCTGCTCGAATCGCGCATCGTCAGCGCCTGCGCCAGCGGTCTGGATCGCTGGTCGCGGGTGACCCCGCTGCTGCGCGGTGGCGTCTATGCGGCCGCGATACTGTGTGTGGTAATTTTCGGCGGCAGCACGCAGCGTTTCATCTATTTCGACTTCTGATCCGTGAGCGACATCCAGCGCTACCCCGACTCCCCGCGCAGCGAAATGCAGCGCTTCGTGCCCGCAGGCGCGCGCCGGCTGCTCGACGTCGGCTGCCATACTGGTGCCTTCGGCCACGCGCTGAAACAGGTGCGCGACATCGAGGTATGGGGCATGGAGCCGGCCGCCGACGCCGCCGCGCTGGCAGCAACCCGGCTCGACCACGTGCTGGTCGAGCCGATGGCGGCAGGCTGCGCACTGCCGGACGCCCACTTCGACGCCATCGTGTTCAACGACGTGCTCGAGCACATGGAATCCCCCTGGCAGACGCTCGAACTGGCGCGGCGCTGGCTGGCGCCGGACGGCGTCGTCATCATTTCGCTGCCCAATCTGCTGCACGTCGACAACGTCGAACACATGCTGTTCGAGCGCGATTTCCGCTACGAGGGTCGTGGCGTGCGCGACCGCACCCATCTGCGCTTCTTCACCCGCAAGAGCGCGCTGCGCATGATCCAGGACTGCGGCTACCGGGTGGACACCGTCGAAGGCATCAACGAATCGTGGTGGTCGCCGTCGCCGCTGCGCCGCTTCGCCTTCCGCCTGTTCGACCGCTGGCTGGCTGAATTCAAGCCGCAGCAGTTCGCCTTCGTGGCGCGGCCACAACACTGAGCTGCCATGGCTGCGCCGTCGATCAGCGTCGTCATGCCGGTGTACAACGGTGCTGCGCATCTGGCCCAGGCCATCGACTCGGTGCTCGCGCAGACTTTGCCGCCAGCGCGCGTCGTCGTCGTCGATGACGGCTCGACCGATGACAGTGCAGCGCTGCTGCAGCGCTACGGCGACCGGATCACGCGGTTATCGCAGACCAATCACGGCCAGGCGCACGCGCGTCGCACCGGCGCCGATGCCGCCGCCGGCGACCTGATCGCCTTCATCGACCAGGACGACTTGTGGGATGTCGACAAGCTGGCACGCCAGGCCGATCTGATGCAGCGCTTCCCGGACGCCGGCGCCACCTACTGCGATCACCGGCGCATCGACGCCGACGGCAAGCTGCTGGCCGCCACCGGCTCGGGCTACGGCCTGCGCGGCAGCGGTCGCATCCTCGACGCACTGCTGCGCGGCAATTTCATCCTCAGTGCCTCGCTGGTGATGATCCGCCGCAGCACCTACGAAACAGCCGGCGGCTTTCTGCCACAGCGCGGCTTCTGGGCCGACGACTACAGCCTGTGGCTGCGCACGGCCGCGCACGCCCCCATTCTCTATCAGGCGGAAACGCTGGTGAGTTACCGCCAGCATGCCAACAACACCTCGGGCGACCGCTATGAACAGGCGCGCGGCGACATACGGGCGCTGGAGGAGTTGTGCGCCCATCTGCAGTCGGCAGACATGACCCAGGCACTGCCGGCCGCCCGGCGTGCCCTGCGCGATGCGCGCATCGGCACCGCGATGCTGGCGCGACAGCGTGGCGAATGGCGGCAGGCGCTGCGCCATCGCGTCGCGGCCTGGCGGACATGAGCGCAATCTCGGACAACGCCGCGCCGCGCGTGTCGGTGGTGATACCGACGCACAACCGGCCCGCACTGCTGCGCGAGGCGCTCGCCTCGATCGCGGCGCAGACCTGCACCGACTGGGAGGTGGTGGTGGTGGACGACGGCTCGTCGCCGCCGATCGACGCCGCTGCGCTGGAAGCCATCGTCGGTGCGCGGCTGCGCCTGATCCGTCACGAACAGCCGCGCGGCGTCGCCGCTGCGCGCAACAGCGGCTTCGCCGCCGCCCGCGGCGACCTGATCGCCCAGCTCGACGACGACGACAGGCTGGCGCCGGAAGCCCTGTCCGCCGCCGCAGCGGCACTGCGTGAGGCCGACGTGGCCTTCATCGGGGTGGAGGCATTCGGCGACGAGGCGGATGACGTCAATCTGCGACAGCGCAGTGCCACTCGACGCACGCTGCGCCTCGCCGGGGCCTCCGCCGGAAACGACGAATGCGTCATCACCTTCGATGATCGCTTGTTTGCCGCGCTGCTGCTCGGCGTACCGGCGGCCTTCCAGCACCCGGTGTTCCGGCGCACCGCACTGGATGCGGTCAGCCCGATGGACAACGACCACTGGCCCGAATCGGCCTGGGCGATCGAGGCCGCTGCGCGCGGGTTGCGCTGCGTGCTGGTCGACCATCCGCTCTACCAGTGGCGGCGCGACGGTCAGAGCTACTTTTCACAGGCCACGCTGGCCAGCCGCATGCACGAGCACGACGTGGAAATGAAACGCGCGCTGTTCGAGCGCCTGCAGCCGGTACTGCAAGCCGAACAGCGCAGGCTGCTTGGACGCGCACTGGGCAACGCCCTGTTCGACCGCTTCTGGGCCACTCCGGGTGCCGCGCCCGGTTTCTGGCGAGACTTCATCCGTTCGCTGCGCCTGGCACCGCGGGCAGGTCATCTGGCTCTTCTGCTCAGGCGACTGCGCGCCGACTGAGAACGCTTACTCGGCCGCTGCGGGCGCGGGCTCAGCCGCGGGAGCGTTCGTCGCGCCCGGCTCTGCTGCGGGCGCGGACTCGGCGGCCGACGCCGCTTCCGGAGCCGCTGCGCCCTCGGCGGCCGGCGGAGCTTCCGCCGGCTTGGGCTTGGGAACGGGCACCACCTCGATCGCCGCCGGCTTGATTCCGGCCGCACGCATCTCGGCGACGCGCAGGTCTATCTTCTTGTTCTCACCGCAGTACTCACTCGCCTGCAGGAGCACCGACAGCGCATCCGCCTTCTTGCCCGCCTGGTAGTACATGTCGCTCATCGCGACCCAGGCGTCGACCAGCTTGGGATTGAGCTTGAGCGCCTCGTAGAACTTCTGCCGTGCAATGTCGTACTCCCCGCGGAG
Source organism: Methyloversatilis discipulorum (assembly GCF_000527135.1). Lineage (NCBI taxonomy): Bacteria > Pseudomonadati > Pseudomonadota > Betaproteobacteria > Nitrosomonadales > Sterolibacteriaceae > Methyloversatilis > Methyloversatilis discipulorum. The sequence goes on along the minus strand of NZ_AZUP01000001.1, from coordinate 3,743,619 downwards.
CTGGTGGCCGCGGCCGAGATTCACGTAGGCGTCCGGTCGCAGATAGAAGGTTCTTTCCGTGCTGTCGATGATGTAGTTGAAGTTGCCGACCACCGCATTGGCCATGAACTCGCGCTGCTGCTTGTTGTTCAGATTGGCGTAAGCCAGATTCAGCGCCTTCAGCCCGAAACAGAAGTGGTGGATGTGCAGGTAGTTCTTGGGCCCCAGCCGCTGGGTCCAGTAATCCACCAGTTCCTTCGGCTCGCGTTCAATGCGTGCGCGACAGAACGGCGGATACAGCGCAAAGTCCTGCTCCGTCCAGTTGGTGGTCTCATTTCTGCGCGCTGAGACATCTGCGGCGAACACGAACAGCGGGAGCATCCAGACAAGGTGCCGCCAGCGACGGGAGTTTGGGGATCGCAGGATCGACGGAAGCATGCGAGGTCTCTCCGGTGGGTCACAAGGTCGTCCAGTAGACCACGCGAAGCGTGGCGCGAACAGCGACGCAGCTAACGCTTGGCTTCAGACCGGCAACACTGGCCTGCGCCACGGCGTGACAGGGTGTGCAAGGTATCGGCCCCGTCTGATGCGATACTTTCGCGCTCACTCCCGCCGCCGAGGCGGATCTTCCGGAACCAGCCCCTTCATTCGCCCGCATGGCCGCCAGTCACAGCTTCAGACACAGCGTCGGTTGGCTCTTCCTGGGCAACACCAGCATCCAGATACTCACCTTCGCCTTCGGCATCGTACTGGCGCGCCTGCTCGCGCCGGCCGAATTCGGCATGCTGGTGACGATACAGGTGTTTACCGGCCTGGCCGGCTTCGTGTCCGGCGGCGGCATGGGTCAGGCGCTGGTGCGCGCCAAGGACGCGACGAAACACGACTACGACGTGGTGTTCACGCTGCAGCTGCTGATCGGCATCGCCATCTACGCGGTGTTCTTCTGCGCCGCGCCCTGGTTCGCCCGCTGGTACGACACGCCCTTGTACGAACAGCTGCTGCGCGTGTCGGCCCTCACCTTCATCACGCGCCCGCTGGTCAATCTGCCGAACAGCATCCTGCACCGGGAGATGCGCTTCAAGGCACAGACGGTCGCCCGCGTCCTCACGCTGTTCGTGGCCAGCGGTACCAGCATCGGGCTGGCCTTTGCCGGCTGGAGTGTGTGGAGTCTGGTGCTCGGCGGGCTCGCTGGCTCCTTCACCAACGCGCTGGCGCTGTCGCTGATCGCGCGCTGGCGGCCGGGTCTGAGCTTCGAGTTCGCACGCGGCCGGGAGCTGGCGCGCTACGGTTTTCTGGTGTCGGTGAATGACATCGTGGTCTACCTGCGCAACCAGGCGTCGAACTTCGTGCTCGGCCGCACGCTGGGCATGAGCGCGGTCGGTCTGTTCAACAAGTCCGACAGCCTGGTGCGCATGCCCAATATGTTCATCGTCGGCTCGGTCTATCAGGTGCTGTTCCGCGCGCTGGCGCGGGAGCAGCACGACGACGCGAAGTCGCGTCACATGTTCCTGCACAGCATCCGGCTGGTCGCCGTGTACGCGGCGCCGTTCTATGTGCTGCTGCATCTGCTGTCGGCACCGATGATGAACGTGCTGTACGGCGCGCGCTGGATCGAAGCCGCCGGGCCGCTGTCGCTGCTGGCCATCGCCAGCCCCTTCCTGATGATCGCCAATCTGTGCGGGGCGGTACTGGCCGCGCGCAACTGGCTTCATCGCGAACTGAAGGTGCAGATCGCACTGCTGCTGCTGACCGGCGGCGCGACACTGGCCGGCCTCGAGTACGGACTGAACGGCGTCGCGGCAGCGCTGATCCTGGTCGCCGTCTATAACGCCGCGCATATGTACTGGCTGGCGTCGCGCTGCCTCGGCACCCGCTGGCGCGAACTGTTCGGCGCGCTGACGCCGGCGCTGCTGCTGGCCGCAGTGATGGTCGCCGTCGCACTGCCGCTCGAGCACTACGCGCGGAACCTGCCGGAACTGCTGCACCTGATCGTCGTCGGCGGCTGCAGTGCAGCCGTCTACGGCTTGTGCTTTCTCTTCCTGCCGATCGGAGCGCTTGCCGGCGAGCAGCAGAAGTGGAAGGCGAAGATTCCCTTCCTGCGTTCGGAGCCGCGCAAATGAGCGATCCGGTCTCGCGCCTGCTGCTGCGCCGGGCCGGCGGGCACGGCCCGGTGATGCTGATGTACCACTCGGTGGCTGCCGGCACCGCGCGCCCGGACTGGCCATGGGCGATTTCGATGCAGCAGTTCCGTGCGCAGATGGACATCCTGCAGGCCGGTGGCTGGGCCACGCCCAGCATGGGCGAACTGCTGGCCGAGCCATCGCGCTGGCAGGGCCGGGTGGCGGTGATCACCTTCGACGACGGCTACGCCGACAATCTGGCCGCCTTCGACCTGCTGCGCGAACGACAGATGCGTGCCACCTGCTTCGTCGTGACCGGCTCGATCGGCGAAGCGCCCCGCTGGAGCTCGAAGAACCGGCCGCCGCTGACGCTGCTCGACCGCCCGCAATTGCGTGCCCTCGCGGAATCGGGCATCGAGATCGGCTCGCACACGGTGAACCACCTGCGCCTGCCCGCACTCGACGACGGCGCATTGGTCAGCGAGCTGCGCGATTCGCGCGCAGCGCTGGAAGACATCACCGGTACGCCGGTGCACAGCTTCGCCTACCCCTACGGCGCCTGGGACGCACGCTGTGCCGCGGCCGTACGCGACGCGGGTTACGCCGGCGCCTGCACCACGCGCACCGGCTGGGCGCTGCGCGATGGAGATCCGTTCAGCCTGCGCCGCCTGACGGTTTACAACTCGGACAACAGCGGCAGCTTCATGCGCAAGCTGGCGGCCGGCACCAACGACGTGGGCTGGTCGGCGACACTGCGCCGGCTTCTGCTCGGAAGAGGCTGAGCCGGGATGCTGTTCAACTCGTGGGAATTCCTGCTCGGCTTCCTGCCGCTCACCTTTGCCGGCTTCTTCCTGCTGGCACGCGTCGGCCGCGCAATCGCCGCCGGCTGGCTGTTCATCGCCTCGCTCGCCTTCTACGGCTGGTGGGAACCGATACACGTCCTGCTGCTGCTCGCCTCGATCGCCTTCAATTTCACTGTCGGTTCGGCCATCTCTTCGGCGCATGCGGCCGGCGCGACGGCACGCGCAAAGCGTCTGCTTTGGCTGGGCATCGCCGCCGACCTGGCGCTGCTGGGCTGGTTCAAGTACGCGAACTTCGTCGTGAACAGCGCGAATGCGGTCGGCGACTTCGGCTGGCAGCTCGAACACATCGTGCTGCCACTGGGCGTCTCCTTCTTCACCTTCACCCAGATCGCCTTCCTGGTCGACGCCTTCCGCGGCGAGGTGAAGGAACGCAACCCGGTGCATTACGGCCTGTTCGTGACCTGGTTTCCTCACCTGATCGCCGGGCCGGTGCTGCATCACAAGGAAATGATGCCGCAGTTCGCCGCCGCGGCGACCTACCGCTTCAGCTGGGAAAACATCGCCGTCGGCGGCACGATGTTCGTCATCGGGCTGTTCAAGAAGGTGGTGCTGGCCGACGGCGTGGCGGTGTACGTGGCACCGGTTTTCTCGGCCGCCGGCAATGGCGTGCAGCCGGGCGTCATCGAAGCCTGGTGCGGTGCGCTCGCCTACACGCTGCAGCTCTACTTCGACTTTTCCGGCTACTCGGACATGGCGATCGGCCTGTCGCGCATGTTCGGCGTGCGCCTGCCGCTGAACTTCGATTCGCCCTACAAGGCAGCCAACATGATCGAGTTCTGGCGGCGCTGGCACATGACCTTGTCGCGCTTCCTGCGCGATTACCTGTACTTCGCACTGGGCGGCAACCGGCGCGGCCCGCTGCGCCGCTACATCAACCTGCTGCTCACCATGGTGCTGGGCGGTCTGTGGCATGGCGCCGGCTGGACCTTCGTCGTCTGGGGTGCGCTGCACGGGGCCTATCTGTGCATGAACCACGGCTGGCGCACGCTGCGTGCGCGCATCCTTGCTCGCCCGGCCGGCAGCGCCGAGCGTTTAGCCGGCGCGGCGCTCACCTTCGTCGCCGTGGTGCTGGCCTGGGTGTTCTTCCGCGCCAGCGACTTCGACACCGCCTGGCGGCTGATCGACGCGATGCGCGGCGACGCTGCCTTGCAGGTACCGGCGAACTGGCCGCTGGCCTGGCAGCTGACCGCCGCGCTGAACGCCCTCGGCCTGAACGCGACACAGGGCGTACCGGTCACCGCCTTCGATCCGTCCGGTCACGCACCGTTCTGGATCGCTGGCCTGCTCGCCATCGTCTGGCTGGCACCGAATTCGCAGCAGATCATGGCGCGCTTCGAGCCCGCGCTCGAACGGGCACAGGCGTCGCGGCTGGCCTGGCGACCAACCCGGCTGACCGCGATCGGCGCCGGCTGTGCCTTCGGCTTCGCGCTGCTGCATCTGAATCGCGTCAGCGAGTTTCTGTACTTCCAGTTCTGACGCGCATGAGCCGACCGGTCATTTCCTTCCGCCGCTACATGGCCCTGACGGCACTCAGCGCGGCGGCGGTCTGCGCCCTCGCCTTCGCCATCAATGCGGCGGTCGATCCGCTGTGGCATTTTGGCGGCAACCGCTTCAGCGGCGTCAATCCGCACTTCAACGAGCGCCTGTCCAAGATCAACCTGCTGCAGCGCCGGTTGGCCGATTACGACTGCGTGATCTTCGGCAGCTCGCGCGGCACGCTGATGCCGGGTGACGCCTTCTCGCCGCACCGCTGCTTCAACCTGTCCTTCGCCAGCGGACAGATCGAGGAATTCGTCGCCTACGCCGACTACCTGCGCCACCTCGGCATGCGGCCGAAGCTCGTCGTGGTCGGTGTCGATGGCTTCAATTTCCTGCGCGACGGGCGCGACCCGCCGTCGATTCCGGATTTCGTCCGCGAACTGCGCGCGCCGCCCGGCGTGCTGGCCGACTACCTGTCGGCCGGCAGCCTCGCGCTGTCCTGGCAGGCGCTGACCCAGCCCGGCACGCCGCGCTATTACGACCGCAATTTCGACTGTGTCATCCGCGCCGACGCCCCGGCCTTCGACCCGGCGCGCTTTCGCAGCGCGGAAGGCCTGCAGCGCAACGACGCCCGGCGCCGCCAGTCGATTCCGTTCGACAGCGCCAACGCGCGCCTGTACGGCGAACTGGCGAGCCGCTTTCCGGACGCGCGTGTGCTTGCCTACGTGCCGCCGGTCAGCGCCTGGCGCATCGACGAAATGGAGCGCCACGGCCTGCTGGACGGCTATCTGGACGCGCTGTACGCGACCGCCCGGCACTTCCCGCGCCTGATCGACTTTTCGCTGCCCGGCGAACAGACGGCGCGCACCGACAACACCTACGACGGCTCGCACTACGCGGTGGCGGTGAACCGCGACATGGCCACACAACTGATGTCGGACGGGACGCCCGCCTGGGGCGTCGAGGTCACCGGCGCGGGCCGTGACGTATACCAGCGCGCCTACCGGCAAGCGCTGCTAGCATTCCGGGACGCCAAAGAGCTTCGCGCATCCGCCCACGCACCGTGACCGCCGCCGTCCGACCGTCCTTCGCCCCGTCCGCCCCCCTGCCGCCTCCAGCCCCGCGGAGCAGCGCAGCGTGACGCCTGCCATCTCCATCGTCATGCCGTGCTACAACGGCGCCGGTCACCTCGCGCAGAGCGTGGCGAGCGTGCAGGCCCAGACGCGTGGCGACTGGGAACTGATCATCGTCGACGACGGCTCGCGCGACGACTCCTGGCAGGTCATGCAGGCGCTGGCCGCCGCTGACCCGCGCATCGTGCCGCTGCAGCAGACGAACGCCGGTGCCGCCGCCGCGCGCAATACCGGTCTGGAGCAGGCACGCGGTCGCCTGCTGGCCTTTCTCGACTCGGACGACACCTGGCATCCGGAATTCCTCGAACGCATGTCGGCCGCGCTGGCCGGCCGCGAAGACGAAGCACTCGCCTACTGCGGCTGGCAGAACATCGGCGTCGGCCGCGAGGGCAGCCAGCCCTTCGTACCGCCCGACTACGAAACACCGGACAAGGTCGAAGCGCTGCTCGGCGGCTGCCGCTGGCCCATCCACGGCGCCATGCTCGGCATGGCGGCGATACGCCGCCACGGCGCCTTCGACACCGCGCTCAGTTCGTGCATGGATTACGACCTGTGGCTGCGGCTGGGTAGCGTGCTGCCACTGGTGCGTGTCCCCGAGGTGCTGGCCTTCTATCACTTCCACGATGGCGAGCAGATCACCAAGAACCGCTCGCGCATTGCTTTCAACCACCTGCGCGCGCAGCGCAAGTTTCTCGCCGGGAATCCTGACATTGCCGCCCGCCTGGGCCCGCAGAAGGTGCGGGACATCACCGACGGCGAACTGCTGCACCGCGCCTACACCAGCTACTGGAAGGGCGACCTGCTGACCGCGCGTCCGCTGTTCCGCGCCGTCATGAAGAGCGGCTACGGTGGCGCGAAGGACTGGCTCTACATGCTGCCCGCCCTGCTGCCGCTGCCGCTGCACCGCCTGTTGCTGAATACCCGGCGCCGCCCGAATGCGGCAGACACCCGGAGCAAGTCGTCATGATCAGTTTTGCCTTCTGTACCTACAACCGCTCGGACCGGCTCGAGGCACTGGTCGCCGCGATGCGCGCGCAGCAGTGTGCCGAGCCCTTCGAAATCCTGGTCATCAACAACAACAGCAGTGACGACACGCTGGCCGTGCTCGAGCGTCTGGCAGCCCAGCCGGGCGTACCGCTGCGCTACGTGACCGAATCGACCCAGGGTATCGTCCCGGCACGCAATCGCGGGCTGGCCGAAGCGATGGACAGCGACATCCTCATCTACATGGATGACGACGAACTGCCGCATCCAGGTCTGGTCGAGGCGGCGCGGCATGCGATACGCGAAGAAGGCGCCCAGTGCGCCGGCGGCCGGGTCGAGGTGAGCTTCGCGCCGGGCCAGCGCCCGCGCTGGCTGGAGAACAATCTGCTCGGTTTCCTCGCCGAAGTGAATCACGGCCCGGATGCATTCTGGATCAAGGACGACACGACGCCGGTATGGACCGCGAACGTCGCCTACGACATGCGCATCTTCCGCGAGGATCCGACCCTGCGCTTCGACAAGCGCTTCGACCGCGTCGGCAACGTGATAGGTGGCGGATCCGACGCGGTCATGTTCCGCGCCCTGCTTGAACGCAAGCTCAAGCTGCGCTATCGGCCGGACATGGTGGTCGACCATTTCGTCGAGACCTGGCGCCTGAAACGCAGCTACTTCCTGCGCCTGCATTACCGCGGCGGCCTGCGCTTCGGCGAACACCGGATGGAACGCGCCTCGAAGGAACTGTTCGGGGTACCGCCCTTCCTGCTGCGGCAGCTGCTGTCGCACACGGCACGCTGGCTGCGCATGTGGGTGACCGCTCAACCCGGCGCGTTGCGCCAGGGCATGAATGCGGCGCACACCTTCGGCATGCTGCGCGGCTACCGCCGGCGCGGCCGCAGCGGCGCGCCGCAAGGCAGCGCCGCCTGAGGCTTCGCGCTGCGCAATGCCGTCACTGACCATACTGATCTGCACGCATAACCGCCGCGCGCTTTTGGCGAAGGCGCTGGCTTCGCTCGACGCAGCACGCCGGCCAGCGGGCTGGTCGGTGCGCATCATGGTCATGGCAAACGCCTGCAGCGACGACACACTGGACTGGCTGGAAACGCGCCAGCACGGCCTGCCACTGCTCGCCGACCACGAACCGACGCCCGGCAAATCGCATGCGCTGAACCGTGCGCTGTCACGCATCGACAGCGACTGCGTCACCTTCGTCGACGACGACCATCGCGTCGATGCGGGCTATATCGAGGCGGTGTGCGCGGCCTTCGACGGTCACCCGGAAGCCGCCCTGCTGTGCGGCCGCATCCTGCCCGACTGGGACGGCAGCGAGCCGGCATGGGCACGCGATACCGGGCCCTACCGCGTCTATCCGCTGCCGGTGCCGCGCTTCGATCTCGGCGATGACGGCATGGAAGTGCCGGTTGGCAAGGCCGTGCCCGGCGGCGGCAATCTGGCGGTGCGAACGGAATGGGCGACCCGCATCGGCCGCTTCTCGACCGAACTGGGCCCGCAGGGGCACGACCTCGGTGGCGCCGAGGACTTCGACTGGGTGACCCGCGGGCTCGCGATGGGCGCACGGCTCGTGTACGTACCCGACATGATCCAGTATCACTATGTCGACGGCGCGCGGCTGCGCACCGGCTACGTCGTGCGCAAGGCCTTCATCCGCTCGTCCTCGGTCGCCCACGTCGAGGGCATCCGGCCGGCCGCCTACATGCTGCGCAAGGCGCTGGGCTATTTCGGCGCGGTCGCGACCTCGCTGTCGGCCGATCGTCGCCGTCACTACCTCGTGCGCCTCGCGGCCTCGCTGGGCGAGCTGCACGGCGCACTGAAGAATCGCTGAACGGACCCCGATGCTGAACAAACTGGTCAAGCTGCGCGATCCGGACATTGTCGCCAAGAACCTCGTCGAACTGCAGCGCGACGCACGCGGCCTGTGGTGGGACCTGACCCGCCCGACGCCGCAGCCGCCGGTCTTCCTGGTCGGCTGTTCGCGCTCCGGCACCACGGTCACCTTCGAAACCATCGGTGCGTCGACACAGCTGGTGAACCTCGGATTCGAAATCCCGCAGTTCTGGAACGAGCTGTACGGCCCGCTCAACAACGGCTGGCATTCGGAAGCCGCTGGCGCCGAACACGCGAAGCCGGAACATCGCGACGCCGCGCTGCGCTTCTTCTACCGCCGGCTCGGCGGCGGCCGCGTGCTCGACAAGACCTGCATCAACGTGATGCGCATCGGCTACCTGCACGCGCTGTTCCCGGAAGCGAAGTTCGTGTTCATTCAGCGCGACGGCCGCGACAACATCAGTTCGATGATCGACGGCTGGCGCCTCGGCCGCACCGACGGCGACTTCCACCTGTCGCAGTTCCTCGGCGACTTCCCGGAGCCGGTGGCGATCAACGGCGGCGAGTACACCGACTGGGCCTTCTTCCTCGCGCCCGGCTGGCAGGCCTACAACCGCGCGCCGATCGAGGAGGTGTGCGCCTTCCAGTGGATCAGCGCCAACCAGCTCGCGCTCGACGCCGCCGCAGCGCTGCCGGCCAACCGCTGGATACACCTGCGCTACGAGGACCTGTTCGAGCGGCCGGTCGACATGTTCCGCGACGTCTATGCGCGGCTCGACCTCGAGTTCACGCCGGACATCGAACAGCGCTGCCGCACGCTGGACCAGCGCCCGACCAGCATCGTCAAGGGCAAGCCGGCGAAGGCGAAGTGGAAGCAGCAGAACCCGGAGCTGATCGAGCGCATCCTCGACCGCATCGCGCCGATGCAGACGCGCCTCGGTTACGACACCGACGCATGAGCACGCCGCGCGTCAGCATCGTCATGCCGGCGTACAACTGCGCCTGGTGCATAGACCGCGCGATCGATTCGGTACAGGCGCAGACCTTTACCGACTACGAACTGATCGTCGTCGACGACGGCAGCACCGATGAAACACCCACCCTGCTCACCCGCCGCGGCGACGCGCTGCGCGTCATCCGCCAGCCGAACGCCGGCATGTCGGCCGCGCGCAATACCGGCATCGCCGCCGCCCGCGGGGACTACATCGCCTTTCTCGACAGCGACGACTGGTGGCGTCCGCACAAGCTCGCGCAACAGGTCGCGCTGCTCGACGCCGAACCCGACCTCGGCTTCTGCTCGCACGCCACCGAACTGCAGTCGCCGGAGGGCGTCAAGGTCGGCGAATGGGGCTGTCCGCCGGAAGCCGACAATCTGGTGGCGCGCATACTTGGCGGTCATTCTGCAGTCGCCGGCGGCGCGTCGTCGGTGATGGTCCGGCGCGCCCTGCTCGAGCGCGCTGGCGGTTTCGATGCGAGCCTGCGCGGCGCCGAGGATACCGACCAGTGGGTGCGCCTCGCCGCCGCCGGCCGCTACGCCTGTCTGCCCGATCTTCAGGTCGTGGTGACGCGCAATCCGGGCAGCGTCAGCCGTAACCGCGAGGCGATGCGCCGCGGCGCACTCGACTGTCTGGACAAGAACCGGCCGCTGTTGCCGCTGGCGCAACAATCCGCCTTCTGGCGCAGTTGCCGCGCCAGCGTGCTGGCCGACTACGCCAAGTGGCGCTACCGCGACGGTGAACGCGCGGCCGCGCTGCGCGATCTCGCACAGGCTTTCGCGCTGGCGCCGCTGGCGCGCGGCCGCCTCATCCTGTCATTGGCGCTGGCCATGCTGACCGGCCGCCCGGTCTGACGCAGCGATGCTGAGCGTCGTCATCCCGGCGCACAACGCGGCCCGCTGGATCGCCGACGCGATCGCGAGCGTGCAGGCTCAGCCGCTGTCTTTCGCCCCTGACATCATCGTCGTCGCCAACCACTGCAGCGACGACACCGCCGCCATTGCGCAGGCCGCCGGCGCGCGCGTCATCGACAGCCCGGCGCCCGGACCCGCCGCCGCGCGCAATGCCGGCGTCGCCGCGGGCCGCGGCGAATTCATCGCCTTCCTCGACGCCGACGACCTGTGGCCGGCCGACAGCCTGCCGGCGCGGCTCGCGCTGCTGGAGGCGACGCCCGATGCAGCGCTGGTATTCGGCGACTGCCGCCAGTTCGACGACGCTGGCGACGGCACGACTCGGCCGCACGCACGAACGCTGTTCGAGCAGGGCGGCCTGGGTGCGGACTTCTTCGGCGACGCCAATCGCGTCGTCGATCCGCTGGACAAGCTGCTCGACGCCGACTTCGTCACCACCGGCGGCGTCGTGATGCGTCGCAGCGCCTTCGAAGCGCTCGGCGGTTTCGACACCTCGCTCGCGCTGGTCGAGGATCTCGACCTGTGGCTGCGCTGCGCAGCGCGTTTCCCGCTGCTGTGGCATCCGGGCCTGGCGCTGCTGCGCCGCCGTCATGACAGCAATCTGTCGCGCGACACCACGGCCATGCAGCGCGCCTACATCGACGTGCTTGACCGCCTCGCGCAATGGCCCCAGGCGCAGCACCTCGCGGCGCGCGTCGATGCGCTGCGCCGGCGCGAACTGCGCTCGCTGGCGCGGCAATCGCTGTCTGCCGGTCACCCGCTGAGCGCGCTGCGCCAGTGGCTCAGGGCGATATCGACATGAACGCGACGGCGCATGGACATTTCGATCCGCGCAGCGGCCAACTGACGCTGTCGCCGGAATGGTCCCGACCGCCTGCGGCAGCGGGCGATCTGCATCTCGCCGGCGAGCTGTTCCGCGGCGAAACGCTGAACGACCCGCTGCGTGACGGCGTCGCGCCGGACGCCGACGGCCGCTACGCGCTGGCCGCCTGCGACGGCGCACAACGCCGCCTGCTGCTGGCGCGCGACCCGGCCGGCTCGGTGTCGCTGTTCTGGCATCGCGACGCACAGGGCTGCCTGCACTTCGCCACCGGTCTCGACGCACTGCTCGCGCAGCTGCCGACCCGGCCCGGCACCTCGCCGCGCGGACTCGACGAATTCTTGCGCTTTCTCGACATCGCTGCACCGAACACGATTCATGACGGCGTCTACGCGCTCGAAGCCGGCGCCGCGCTGGTGTTCGACAGCAGTGGCGTGCGCGCGCTGCCGCATGCGGCAGCGCCGCCCTTGCCGACGGACTACGGCGCCGCCTGCGACGAAATCCATGACCGCCTGCTGGCCGCCATCGCGCGCCGCCTGGACGGCGCACGCGCACCAGCCGCCTTCCTCAGCGGCGGCGTCGATTCGGCCCTGCTGTGCGCACTGGCCCGGCACGGCGGTCACACGATCGAAGCGTGGTCGGTCGGCTTCGACGACGCGGCACTGGATGAATCCGCCACCGCGGCGCGCATCGCCGCCCACCTCGGCCTGCGCCACCATGTGCTGCGCCCCGACCTCGACGCGCTGGAAGCCGTGTTCGAGCGGGCGCACGCGCATGCCGAACAGCCCTACTGCGACCCGGCCGGCATGCCGACGCGGCTGCTGTACGAAGCGTGCGTGCAGCAGTCCGACCGCGCGCTCGACGGCACCGGCGCCGAAGCGTTGGCCGGACTGATGCCGGCGCGCTGGCGGCGCATCGCCCACGACCACGTGGCCCGCGTCCCGGCGCCGCTGCGCCGCGTCATCGCCGGCACCTTGCAGGCACTGCCGCTGCTCGGCGGCTACGCGCGGATGTTCCGCTTCGACGTGGCGCAGGACCTGTTCATCCGCTGGAACGGCTTCACCGCCACCGACATCGCCCGCCTGACCGGTCGCGCGGCCGACCTTTCGGCCACCCGCTTCTACCGCGAACACGCGGCGTTGGCCGGCAGTTCGCATCTGCAGCGCCTGTCGGTGCTGCAGGGCGAGGCGCAGCCGGACGACCGCATCCGTCAGGCCGCGCTGGCGACCGGACTGCGTGTCGAGCACCCGTTCGGCGCCGCCGACGTCAGCCGCCTGCTGCAGGCGATGCCGGAGGCGTGGAGTTGGCAGGCCGGACGCGAAAAGCGCCTGCTGCGCGACCTGCTGGCGCGGCACGTGCCGGAAGCCATCTGGGATACACCGAAACGCGGCTTCAATATCGACCTCGTCGCGCTGCTGCGCGGCCACGACCATCGCCTGGTGCAGCGCCATCTGGGCGACGCTGCCGCCATCGAACGAACCGGCCTCGATCCGGCCGAGGTGATCCGCTGGCGCGATCGCTTCATCGCCGGCGACACGAACGCGGCACACCGCGTATGGGGGCTGATCAACCTCGCGGCGTGGCGGGCGCGGCACGACAGCTGACCGGCCGAACATCCGGCAGTGCGGCATCTTCCCTCGTCGCTGGGGCGCAGGCTCGGCTACAGTAGGCGCCCATTACGCACCCGACCGCCTCCGGCCCGCATGAGCCTGCACAGCGCATCGAGCACACCGTCCCAGCAGGACCTCACGCCCGCCAGTCTGGCCGCGGCGCGGCCGCTGCGCGTGCTCATGTACTCGACCTATTTTCCGCCCGAGTTCAGCGGCGCTGCGCAGCAGGCGCTGATGCTGGCGCGGCAGTTGCGGAGACTCGGCCATCATGTCGAATTCGTGACGGTGCGCTGGCGCGATCTGCCTGAGCACGACACGGTGGATGGCTTTCCGGTCACCCGTCTGTATGCCGGGCGCGGCGTGAAGCATCGCGAACTGCGGCTGTGGGCCAATCTGTGTGCCTATGTGTGGCGACGCCGCCACGAGTTCGACGTGCTGCACAGCCACGGCGCCTATTACACGAATGCCATCGTCGGTCCGCTGGCACGCGCCGCCGGTCTGAAGTCCATCGTCAAGGCCAGCCTGGCCAACGACGACCTGCACGACATCGGCCGCACGCTGAGCGGCCGGCTGCACCGTGCGCTGCTGCGGCAGGTCGACGCCTGCGTCGCGATCAGCCGCGATCTGGTGCGCGAATTCAATGACTGCGGCCTGCCTGCCGAACGCATCCACTATCTGCCGAATGGCGTCGATACGGCGCTCTTTCATCCGGCGGACGCGGCCGACCGGCAGGCGCTGCGCACCGAACTCGGTCTGCCGGCCGACGTGCCGGTCGCGCTGTACGCAGGGGTGATGGACGCACGCAAGAATATCGAGTGGCTGGCCACGCAGTGGGTGCAGCAGGACGCCTTCGGCACCTGCGCCCTGCTGGTCGCCGTCGGCCCGCAGAGTCGCGAAGATCCGAACGGCGAACTGATCGCCCGCCTGAACGCACTCGGCAGGCAGGCGCCACAGCGCTTCATGCTGCGGCCGCGCAGTGCCGACGTCGAGCGCTATCTGCGCGCGGCCGACCTGCTGGTGCTGCCCTCGCACCGCGAAGGCCTGCCCAACGTGGTGCTGGAAGCGATGGCCAGCGGCCTGCCCTGCGTCGCCGCGGATGTCAGCGGCACCCGCGATCTGGTGCAGCACGGCCGCACCGGTTACACCTATTCGCCGGACGATCCGCAGGCGCTGGCACTGGCCGTCTGCAGCGGCCTGTCACCGGCCGGTCGCGCCTTGGGCGAGAACGGCCGGCGCATCGCCGAAGAGCAGTTCTCGCTGCACAGCGTCGCGCAGGGATACAGCAGGCTGTACGACCGCCTGGTTGGAGCACACCGATGAAGACGTACCGCGAAGGTGACACCGGCGAGTACGTCCGCACTGAAAGGGAAGAACGATGAGCAAGATCTGTGGCTGGCTCGACGGCCCGAATCCTCCCAATGCACCGCTCGACGATCGCACCGGGCTGATCGGCAGCATGGCCGAGCGCCTTGGCGGCCTGTCCGATGCGGGCGTGCAGTTCCGTCTCGGAGGCCGCGCCGCGGTGGCGGTACGCGCCCGTCCCGGCGATACGGAAGTGTGCAAGGACGGCGACCTGCTGCTGGCACTGGCCGGCAAGCCGTCGTGGGCGGACGCCGACCTGGCCGCGCGCGCCGCGCACACCGGCATGGCGCAGTCGCTGCTGCAGGCCTGGCGCGAGCGCGGCCCGGCATTGCTCGAATCGCTGCGCGGACGCTTCTCGCTCGCCGTGGTCGACGGCGCACGGCACGAAGCACTGCTCGCCATCGATCGCGTCGGCGCGCAGGAGCTGTGCTACGCGCTGCGCGGCAGCACACTGGTGTTCGGTGCAACGACCGACGCGGTGACCGCGCATCCCGCGGTGCGCCCGGCGATCGATCCGCAGTCGCTGTACGACTACCTCTACTGCCACATGGTGCCAGCGCCGGCCACCATCTACCGCGACGTGTTCAAGCTGCTGCCGGCGCAATACGTGCACCTGCGCGACGGCGCACTGCGCACCGGCTTCTACTGGAGCATGCCCTACGCCGACGATACGCCCGACGACTATGCCCGCTACGCGGCGCAGTTCCGCGAACTGCTCGAATCGTCGGTGCGCGACGCGACCACCCGTGACAGCGTCGGCGCCTTCCTCAGCGGCGGCACCGACAGCTCGACCGTCGCCGGCATGATGGCCCGTGTCGCTGGTCGCGGCCCCGACACCTATTCCATCGGCTTCGACGCCGACGGCTTCGACGAGATGGAGTTCGCGCGCATCGCGGCCGGTCATTTCGGCTGCACCGCGCACGAGTATTACGTCACCCCGGCCGACGTTGCCGAGGCGATCCCGAAGATCGCAGCCATCTACGACGAGCCCTTCGGCAACGCTTCGGCGGTGCCGACCTACTTCTGCGCCCGCATGGCGCGCGCCGACGGCCGGACGCTGATGCTGGCCGGCGACGGCGGCGACGAGATCTTCGGCGGCAATGCGCGCTATGCCGATCAGGAAGTGTTCGAGCGCTACGGCCGTGTGCCGGCGCCGCTGCGCGCGATACTGAATGGCGTGCTCGGTCACCTGCCTGACGCGCTGGCGGTGGGCGTGCTACGCAAGGGCCGCAACTACGTGCAGCGCGCGAGCATTCCGCTGCCGGACCGGATGGAAGTGTTCAACCACGTCGAACGCGAGGGCGCGTCGCGCATCCTGCCCGAGCGGCTGCTGCGCGGCATCGACCCGGACCACCCGCGCGCGATCGCGCGCGAGGTATACGGCCGCACGCGATCAAACGCGATGGTCAATCGCATGATGCATCTGGACCTGAAGCAGACGCTGGCCGACAGCGACCTGCGCAAGGTGTCGCGCATGTGCGAACTGGCCGACATCGAGGTGCATTACCCGCTGCTCGACGAGCGGCTGATGGACTTCTCGGCCATGCTGCCGGCCGACTACAAGGTGCGCGATGGTCAGCTGCGCTGGTTCTTCAAGGACGCACTGAAGGACTTCCTGCCGCAGGCGACGATCACCAAATCGAAGCACGGCTTCGGCCTGCCCTTCGGCCTGTGGATGCAACAGGACCCGCAACTGAGCCGCATGGCACACGACGCACTGGACGCGCTGGCGCAGCGCGGCGTCGTGCAGCCCGCCTTCGTCAAACATCTGCTGGAGCGCCACCGCAGCGAGCACGCCTCCTACTATGGCGTGATGATCTGGGTGCTGATGATGCTCGAACACTGGCTGGCCGCGCATCCGAATGCGCGACTGGACGGGTGAGGCGATGAACGCGCCCGACGCCCGCTTTCTGGTCATCACCGAACTGTTCCAGCCCACCAAGGGCGGGACCGCCGTGTGGTTCGACGAGGTGTACCGCCGCATGGGCGGCGCCGGCACGCACATCCTGACCGCCGACGTACCGGGTGCCGAAGAGCACGACCGTGCCAGCCCGAACACCATCCATCGCCTCGGGCTCAAGCGCTATCCATGGCTACGGCCGGAATCGCTGCCGGTCTATCTCGAATTCTTCGTGAAGACGCTCAGCGTGGGCTGGCGCCATCCGGTCACGCAGATCCACGCCGGCCGCGTGCTGCCCGAAGGTCTGGTCGCCGTGCGTGCAGGCAGATTGCTGCGCCTGCCGGTCGTCATCTACGCACACGGCGAGGAAATCACCACCTGGCGTCAGCCGCGCCGGGTCAAGGCGATGCGCGAGGCCTACTGCGGCGCCCAGCTGGTGATCGCCAACAGCGAATTCACGCGCGGCCTGTTGCTCGACATGGGTGTGCAGCCGGAACGCGTGGTCATCATCAACCCGGGCGTGGACACCGAGCGCTTCCGCCCGGGGCTGGATGGCTCGAAGCTGCGCGCCTCGCTCGGCCTGAAGCCCGACGCCAAGCTCATCCTGTCGGTCGGCCGGCTGTCGCGGCGCAAGGGTTTCGACTACGTGATGCAGTCGGTGCCGGAACTGGTGCGCCGCGGACTGGATGTGCATCACGCGGTGATCGGCAAGGGCGAGGACGCCGAATACCTGGCCGGCATCCGTGCCGCATCGGCAATGCCGGAACGCATCCACCTGCTCGGCGGTGTCAGTGCCGAAGACCTGCCCCTGTGGTACGCGGCGAGCGATCTGTTCGCGATGCCCAACCGCGACATCGGCGCCGACACTGAAGGTTTCGGCATGGTCTATATCGAGGCGGCGGCCTGCGGCCGGACCTCGCTGACCGGCATGGCCGGCGGCACCGGCTCGGCCGTGCTCGACGGCGAAACCGGCCTGCGCTGCGACGGCAATTCATTGCCCGCGGTGACCGAGGCGCTGTTCAGGCTGCTCGACCCGACGACTGGCTTCGGCACCGCCTGCGCTGCCCGCGCCGAAACGCGGGCGCATCGGGATTTCTCGTGGGCGGCGGTGATGCAACAGACGGTCGAACACACGCGCGACCTGAAACGCTGATACCGGCCCGCTGGTCAGTGCGCCTGTTGCCAGAAGCGCCCGACGGTCAGGTCCCATTCGTCCGGGCGGAAACGCATGCGCCCGCCCAGCGGTGTGAAGGTCATCTCGCCGAAATAGACCTGTCCGTGCACGTTGTACAGATCGACACGGACGAAATCGAAACCCTCGGACAAGCGGGCACCCACTTCGAGCAAGCGGTCCAGATTGGCCGGTCGCGGCATGTTGAAGTCCTTCTGGTTGTCACGGTAGCGGAAGGGCAGCAACGTCCAGTCCCGATCGTACAAGGCGTTGATACCGTGCCGACAATCGTCGACCTGGACCAGCTGCGGCACGCCGTCGAAACACCACAGCTTGTAGTCGAGCGGACCGTTCTCCTGGCCATCGTCGAGATAGGCCTCGATCACGACGCGCGGCTTGATCTTCGCGTAGTGATACTCGTGGTCGATCCAGTAGTAGTCCTTGCCCAGCCACTCGGTCAGGCGGGCGATCACGTCATCGCGGTCACAGGCACCGTCGATCAGAATATTGCCGCCGGAGCCATTGTTCGTCTTGATGACGCATTTCGACGGCAGCGTGTCGAAAGGAATGCGCCGCGGGTCGGTACCCGACCAGATCAGATCGACCAGGTGTTCCGCACCAACCTTCTCGCGCACATAGTCGCGCACCGCGTACTTGTCGCTGAGGCGCGAATAGAGTGCATTGCCGCGCCTGTTCACGACGAGCATGCGCTGCAGCACCTTTTCGGTGAAACGCTCGACGTGCGCCGGGTCGAAAGGACGACCATGCACCTTCTCGTAACGCTTCATCAGTTGCAGCTCGCCGATCGCGCGTCTGTTCAGTCGACGGCGCAGCGCGCGCCAAGCCGCTTTGATATCCATGTCGTGTCTTCCCGTGTCACCCGGACGAGCCGGATCGCGCTGGATCCGGCTTCGCCTTCCAGGGCCACAGGTGCGGAATGCGGCCGCCAGCGAAAAGCCCGGCCGGTCGCGCGCGGGCCCAGTCGTCATCCGGCAGGCCTGCGAGACGCCGCCTGATCAGCCAGGTCGTCGCGACAACGACCACGATGAGCGTGTAGTAGTAGTCGAAGTAGGCCAGGCCGAGGAAGAGGCCGGCCGTCGCGTAGGCGATGAGACTGACCTGGACCATGCGCATCATGTCCGCCACCCAGGCGATGTCCGGCATCTTGCGCGCCCGGCGGGCGCTCCAGCCGGCGCTGAGCCAGGTGAACAGGCCGAGGGTGAAGAACAGACCTAGCCCGATGTAACCGTGTTCGCCCAGCACTTCGAACACAACGCTATGCACGTCGCGCACATTGGTCGGATCGGGCGCGTACATCGCGAACACCTGTCGCTTCCAGCACTCGAAACCGCCGCCGAAGATGCGGTCGTTCGCCATGTTGAAGCTGGTCCACCATGCGTTGACGCGCCCCTGTGCGGACTTGTCCTCCTCGTGCGTCTCGATCGTGCTCATGCGGTCGTACCACGACTGCGGCATGAAGTTCGCGATCGCGTAGCCGGTCACCGCCAGCAGGAGGGCGGTTTGTATCTTCTTGCGGCTGTTCAGCCAGATGAACACCGTCATCGATGCCATGCCCAGCATCGCGCCCCGCGACTGCGTGCCGATCGCCGCAAAGGCGGTCAGCACCACCCAGGTGGTCAGGAAGAGCTTGAGCAGCGGATTGGCCGCCCGCGACCGCATGAAGTAGAGCAGCGGCACCGTCATCGCCAGCGCGAGACCGATCTCGTTATTGCCGCCGATGAAGGTGCCGGGCGGTCCCTGCACGCGGAACACGCCGCCGCGCAGGATGGTGAAGATGCCGCCCTTGAATCCATAGAAGCCGATCGACGCCGCCGACACCCAGAGCAAGGCCTCGATGCGGTCGAAACTGCGCATGATCATCAGGGCCACGAAAATCATCAGCTGGATCTTCAACACCTTGTCCAGCTGGATCTGCGCGTCGGCCGGGTAGATCGCCTGTGTCGTCGTGATGCACATCCAGATGACGAACAGCGCGAGGATGATGCTTTCCCGCGTCCAGATGATCTTCTTGATCTCCTTCGAGAACAGCAGCGCCACCAGCGTGGTCAGTGCAACGATCATCGCGAACGGAAAGCTCAGCGAAAAACCGTAGGCCAGCCGGTGCGGGTTCATCAGGCTGAGCCACGTGAACACCAGGATGCCTATCCAGGGCGTACGCAGGATGAAGGGCAACATGCCGAATACGGCGATGGTGACGACGATGTCACGCACGGCGCGTCACCTCGATCATGCAGCCACCTTGCTGACGACGTAGCGGAACTTGCCCGAGCCTTCGGCGGCGATCTGCGCGACGTGCTCGACCACGACCTCGACCGATTCGCCGAGCCGCGCCTTCATGCCGGCGCGGATGCGCGCATCGCCGTCGGCCGGGAAGCCGGCCTCGGTCACCACCTTCACCCGGGTCAGATCGAGACTTTCCTGCTCGATGCGGAAGCCGGCCACGCCGGGCATGTCGCGCACGATGTAGATCAGCGCCAGGCCATGCATCACCGTGCCATCCCTGGCGACGATGAAGTCGGTGCTGCGGCCCTGCACTTCCTTCAGCACCGGCAGCGTACGACCGCAGGCGCAGGGCACGTCGTCCGGCGCTGCCAGCACACCGACGTCGCCGGTGCGGTAACGCACGAAGGGGAAATCACGGGTGGCCAGATGGGTGACGACAATCTCGCCGGATTCGCCCGGCGGCAGCACCCGCCCTTCCCGATCGACGATTTCGACGATCACGTCTTCGGCGGTGATGTGCAGCGAGCCGGACGGGCATTGGTGCGCGATGAAGCCGGCGTCACGGCCGCCATAGCCATTGGCCACCGGCGCACCGAAACTCTGTTCGATCAGCGTGCGCTGATGGTCGTACAGGCGTTCCGACGTGACGAACACCACCTTGATGCCGAGATCGTCCAGGCGCACGCCCTGTCGCTGCGCGTGGCGGGCGATGTGGGCGAACGCCGACGGGTAGCCGAACAGCATCTTCGGCCGCAGCGTGCGGATTTCGTCGATGAAGCCGTCGACCTTCGCATCGGACATTTCGAACGCCGGCAGCAGCCGGGTACGCATCAGGCGATCGCGCAGCAGGCGCACGCGGTCCTGCGCGCCCAGTTCGATCGGGCTGCCCCACAGCACGATTTCCGGGTCACCGATATCGACGCCCCACCAGCGCGTGGCCCGCCATTTGGCGGCAACGTCACGACTGACGCGTTCGAGGCCGATGTAGAAGATGAGCGGCACGCCGCTCGACCCGCCGGTATTGAAGCGCGCCAGACCACGTGCGTCGTCGGCTTTCAGCGCATCGGTGTGAGCGCGGATCAGCGGCTTGTCGAGGAAAGGCAGGCGCTGCAGGTCGGTCAGGCTGGACACCGCAGCCGGATCGAAACCGATGCGCGCGAACAGATCGCGGTAGTAAGGAACGTGTGTCGCCGCATGCGTCAGCAGCGCGCGCAGGCGTTGCACGCGCAGCGCTTCCAGCCGCTCGCGCGGCCACCACTGGCTGTCCTCCATCGCGCGGCGGTCGGCCACCGTGCTGTGCTTCTTCAGCCTTTCCTGCAGCGGAAAGACGAGACCGGACACCAGACGGGTACGCAGATCAGGCATGCGTCCCCCGCACGGCGGCGAAGCGCGCCATCAGTTCGTCGCACAACTGGGCCACGGCCGGTTCGACCGGCGGCGGCGCCTTCTTGCTGATCGAACTGGCGAACACCTTGCGCGTGATGAAAGGCGTGAACGGCAGGTCGATGAAGCGGAACGCCGCCTCGCATTCCTCGACCGGGTGCGTTACCAGCGACTCGTAGGACAGCAGCTTCACTCGCGCATTGCGGTCCAGCTTCATCTGGAAGAACAGCAGATTGCGGAAATACCAGATCAGCGCGGCCGCGGTCGCCTCGTTCATGTCCGGACGCCACAGCTCGCGCACTAGGCGCAGCGTGTCGTCTGACATGCCGCCGGCGAACCACTCGCCGTCAGCCTTTCCGCGCACGATGCGGTCGATCTGCTGCGAAAAGCGGCCGAAGGACACCAGCGCGGAATTCACCGCATCGCGGTACTCACGCACGATCCACAGCGCCTTCGACGGCTGGAACTCGCTCATCAGCGCCGGCAGGCGATCGAGTTCGCACAGGCACTTGATGACGAAGTGCGGCGCACGCGACTGCTCGACCAGCCGGCGGATCACCGGCAGCTCGCGCATCATGTAGTTGTCGAAGGCGCGCGGGTCGCGCTCGTGATAGACGTCGGTCAGCATGCTGCGCTCGATCAGGTCCATCAGCATATTGGTGCCCGAACGCTGCATGCCGGCGACAAACACGTGACGGCGTGCGCCGGCGGCACGCGGCAGGCGCTGCACGCACCACTTGGACGCGAGCAGGGTCCGGTACTCGATCTGCTCGCGCACATGCGCCCATTTCGATGCTTCAGCCAACTCGTCTGACTCCTTCGTCGGTGGCGACGACCGCTCCGCTGCGGCCCAGTGCCCTGAACGCGGCGACCAGCATGGCCACCCGTCCATCCCATTCATTGTCCCGCGCGTAGGCGAGGATGGCATCCCGGTCCCAGTCGCGTGCGAGCGCGGCGGACAGCGCCGTCTGCAGCGCGGCGGCGTCGCCGAAGGGTACGACGGTACCCAGTTCGTCGCGACAGACGACTTCCCGGTTGCCGCCGACGTCGGTCGTCACGACCGGCAACCGGCAGGCCATCGCTTCGAGAAACACATTGGCCCAGCCCTCGTTGCGCGTCGCCAGTACGAACACATCGGCCGCCGACAGCGGCTGCTTGAGCGCCTCCGGCGGCATCGTGCCGAGAAAGCGCACGCAGTCCTCCAGTCCGAGTTCGCGCACCTGTTGCCTGAGCTGCGGCCCCCAGTCGCCTTCGGCGCTGGCACCGCCGATGATCAGGAAGAGCAGCTTCGGCACTTCGCGGCGCAAGGCGGGCAGCAGTTCGATCACGCGGTGGAAGCCCTTGCGCTCGGTCAGGCCGCCGACGCTGATCAGCACCGTAGCGTCGGCCGGAATGCCCAGCGCACGCCGGGCCTCGTCGCGGTCGACCGGATGGAACTTGCGCGTATCGACGCCATTGCCCACCACCTGCAGCTTGTCGCGGGCGATGCCGAGGCCGGCGGCGATGTCGGCCAGCGAAGCGGACACCGAGAACACGCGGTCGGCTCGTTCGAGCGCAGCGTGCAGGCGTTCGCGCAGTCCCGGCGTACGCGCGTGGCGGGTTTCCGTACCGCGCAGCGTGATCGTGAACGGCACGCGCAACCAGCGCGCCAGCAAACTGGCCGCATAACCATCGGGATAGCCGAAATGGGCGTCGAGCACGTCCAGACGACCCTCACGCTTCAGGCGTGCCAGCGTGCCGCGCGCGCCGAGCGCAAGCAGCACACCGTCGAGATTCTTGAACAGACCGGGCACCGACAGGAAACGCGGATGCAGCACGGTCACGCCCTGCTGCACTTCGACCCGCGGCACGTCCGGCCGGAAGTGCGGCCGTATCAGTCGAAGCAGCGACTGGAACGGAAACCAGGGCATCGGTGCGACCACGGTGAGCGGCAGTTCGGCGCCGACCCGGAACATGCGCTCGCGAATGAACACGCCGGCCTGCGGCTGCGCGCCGTTGGGGAACAACGTCGAGAATACGACGATGTGCGGCCCACGCTGCGTCATGCAGCCGCGCGGCCGGTCAGCCGGCCATAGACGTCGCGATAGCGCGCGACCGAGTTCGTCCAGTTACGCTCGGTTTCGACATAGCGACGCCCGGCTTCGCGCAGCTGCGGCCAGCGGTCCTGCATGGCCAGCAGGCGCAGCACGCTGCGCGCCAGATCGTCGGCGTCGCCGGCACGGAACAGCATGCCGGTCTCGCCGTCGCGGATCAGTTCCTTGTGACCACCGACGTCGGACGCCACCAGCAGCAGGCCCTGCGCCATCGCTTCAAGCGGCTTGAGCGGCGTCACCAGATCGGTCAGGCGCATCGAGTGACGCGGATAGACCAGCACGTCGACCAGGCTGTAATAGCGCTGAACCTGCGCGTGCGGCACGCGGCCGGTGAACTTCACGTGTTCCTGCAGGCCGAGTTCCTGCGTCAGCTTCTTCAGGTTCTCCTCCTGCGGCCCGCCGCCGGTCAGCAGCAGCGCGATGTCCGGCGCCTGCTGCAGGATGGCCGGCAGCGCACGCAGCAGCAGGTCCAGTCCTTCGTAGGCGTAGAACGAGCCGATGAAGCCGAGCACCCGCTTGCCGGTCAGCCCCAGTTCGGCACGCAGCGCATCATCGCCCGGAACGCCGAAGGCGAAGTTGTCGATATCGACCGCGTTGGGGATGACGGTGATCTTCGACTCCGGCACGCCGCGCGCGACCAGGTCGCGGCGCAGGCCTTCGCAGATCGTCGTGACGGCATCGACCTGTTGCACCGCCCGCGTCTCCATTGCGCGCGTCGCGCGGTAGCGCAGGCTGCCTTCGGTGGTGGTGCCGTGATCGACCGCGGCATCCTCCCAGAAGGCGCGGATTTCATAGACGACCGGAATGCCCAGCCGACGCCCGACGTTCAGCGCCGGGAAGGCATTGAGCACCGGCGAATGCGCGTGCAGCACGTCCGGCTGCAGTTCGCGCGCGACCTCGAACAGACGCGCTTCGAGCGCGCGCATCTGCGCCCGCTCGCGCAGCACCGGTACGCGGTCGACGGCTCCGGGTGTCCACGGCGTGCGATGGAAGGTGAGGCCATCGACCTCTTCCACCAGCGGGCCGGGCGCGGTGTGCTTGACGCTGGTGACGTGGTGCGTGTCCCAGCCGAGCTTGCGCTGCTCGCGCAGGATGGCGGCAGTGCGGAAGGTATAGCCGCTGTGCAGCGGAATCGAGTGATCCAGTACGTGCAGGATGCGCATCGGTATCGGTGTCTCTTTCAGGCGGCGGCACGGATGGCCGACGCTTCCTGGTTGCGCAGGAAGGCGTCGAACATGAGCAGGGTCCACAGCGACGCGCTGTAGTCGCGCAGGCCGGACTGGTGCGCGTCGACCAGGTGTTCGAGATAGGGGCGGTTGAACCAGCCGGTGTCGGCCAGACGGCTGCCGAGCACGGCGTCGCGCACACGCTGTTTCAGCGGGCCGCGGAACCAGCGTGCCAGCGGCACCGAAAAGCCCATCTTCGGGCGGTACATGATGTCGTGGGGCAGGTGCGGTTCGAGCGACTTCTTCAGCAGGTACTTGCCTTCCTGTCCGCGTATCTTCAGCGACGCCGGCAAGGTGGCCAGCCA
This sequence comes from Methyloversatilis discipulorum, assembly GCF_000527135.1. Lineage (NCBI taxonomy): Bacteria > Pseudomonadati > Pseudomonadota > Betaproteobacteria > Nitrosomonadales > Sterolibacteriaceae > Methyloversatilis > Methyloversatilis discipulorum. The sequence continues at coordinate 3,719,199 of NZ_AZUP01000001.1, read as the reverse complement.
TTCGACCAGCGGATGGTCCATCAGCGGTTCGCGCACTTCCAGCGAGTGCGCCATGCTGGCGCGATCCACCTTGGTGTTGATGTCGCCGACCAGATAGGTGTTCAGATCGAGGTACTGCACCAGCGACAGCGGTTCGTCCGAGGTATGGCGCGCGGCGTGGCGGTGGAACACTTCGACCGCGTTGTAGCCGCCGAGCGCCGCCTTCATCCGCGGGCTGAACAGCTGCGCACGCATCGGGTCGCGCAGGATGGACACCGAGTGGAAATAGGCTTCCACCGAAGTGCGCGCCAGCGATTCGAAGGTGCTCTTGGCGCGGAACACGCGCGGCGCCCAGTCGGCCTTCGGGTAGATCTGGCCCAGCGTGCCGAACAGCGGCTTGCGCACGCCGAGCGGCAGGCGCGAACGCAGACGCTCTTCCATCAGGTGCATGCGGTAGCGGCGGTAGCCGCCGAAGCTTTCGTCGCCGCCGTCGCCGGACAGCGCCACGGTCACGTGCTTGCGCGCCAGCTGGCACACGCGGTAGGTCGGCAGCGCAGAGCTGTCGGCGTAGGGCTCGTCGTACAGCCAGGCCAGCGTGTCGATCAGGTCGAAGTCGTCGGACGCGACCATTTCAACGCGGTGGTTGGTACGGTAGCGGTCGGCCACCTGCTGGGCGAACTTCGATTCGTCGAAAGCCGGATCGTCGAAGGCGATGGCACAGGTGTTGACCGGCGTGTCGGAGGACTGCGCCATCATCGCCACCACCGCCGACGAATCGACGCCACCGGACAGGAAGGCACCCAGCGGCACCTCGGAAATCATGCGCAGGCTGACCGATTCGCGCAGCCGGCGGATCAGTTCTTCCTCGGCCTGCACTTCGTCGATCTGCTCGACGTGGCCGAAGTCGACGTCCCAGTAGCGGCGCGGTGCCGGCGGCGTTTCACCGCGGCGGATGCGCAGGCTGTGCGCCGGCTCCAGCTTGAAGGCGTGGCGGTAGATGGTGCGCGGGTCGGCGACGTAGCCGAGCGCGAAGTACTCTTCGACCGCCAGCGGATCGAGATCAAGGTTCAAGCCGCCGTGCGCGGTCAGCGCCTTGAGCTCCGAGCCGAAGATGAGCTGGCCGTCGGGCAGCAGCGAGTAGAACAGCGGCTTCACGCCGAGGCGGTCGCGCGCGAGGAAAAGGATGTCCTGATTGCGGTCGAACAGTGCGAACGCGAACATGCCGCGAAAGCGCTCGACACAGGCTTCGCCCCACTGCTCCCACGCATGCACGATCACTTCGGTGTCGCTGCGCGTGCGGAAGGTGTGGCCCAGCGCGGTCAGTTCCGGAATCAGCGACTGGAAGTTGTAGATCTCGCCGTTGAACACAACGATGACCGAACCGTCCTCGTTGGCCAGCGGCTGCTGGCCGCTCGCCACGTCGATGATGGACAGCCGGCGGTGACCGAGACCGACGCCGGGTTCGAGATGGAGGTCGCCCTCGTCCGGGCCGCGGTGATGCTGCGCCTCGTTCATCCGGTGCAGCACGTCGCGACCTACATCACGCCGGTTGCGCGTGTCGAAAATGCCAACGAAACCGCACATGCGGGAAATCCTGTCAGGTGGTGGAGCCGTCCGGGCGACCTTGCTTCGCGGACAGCGCAAGATAGGCGTCGCGATAGGCGGCAACCATGGCTTCAATGCTAAAGGAGGCCTCGATTTTCTGCCGTGATGCACTTCCGTGCGCATTCCGCAGCGCAGCGTCGGATGCGTATTCCTGCACGCAGGTCGACAGCGCTGCGACGTCGCCGGGCACGAACAGCCGACCGTTGATGCCGTCGTCCACCAGTTCTGGCGTACCGCCGACGGCGGTGGACACGATGGGCAGGCCACAGGCCATCGCTTCGAGGATGGTGTTGGAAATGCCTTCGCCCAGCGAGGGCAGCACGAACAGATCGAACGCCTGCATCAGCTCGGGAATGTCCTTGCGCTCGCCGGTGAGCCAGGCACGGTCGGCCACACCGGCTTCGTCCAGCAGCGCCTGACAGCGGGCGCGTTCGCCACCGTCGCCGACGATGACCAGGCGCAGGCGCTCGCCACCCGGCCGCCGCGCGGCATCGATGAAGGCGCGCACCAGGGTCGGGTAGTCCTTCACGCCGACCATGCGGCCGACGCTGCCGATCACGAAGGCGTCGCCGCGGAAGGATTCCGGCAGCACGCTGCGAGTGGTGTCGGTGCGCGGGCAGAAGCGCTGCTTGTCCACGCCGTTGTAGATCTGCGTGACGCGCGCCGCATCAACGCCGATGGCCTCGCGCAGCCAGTTCTGCAGGTCTCGACTGACGGTCAGATAGCGGTGGACGAAGGGACGCACCAGCCGGCGCAGCCGGTTGTAGCGCGCGTTGCTGCCGTCGAGATCGAACACGTCGCGCCCGTGCTCGCCGTGGATGCGCACCGGCACGCCGGCCAGCCAGCCGATCAGCACCGCTTCCAGCGCCGACAGATTCCGCGTGTGCAAGATGTCTGGTCGCAGCGTGCGCAGCATCTTCCACAGTCGCAGGTAATGCGCCGGATCTTTGCCCGGCGTCTTCTTCACGTCGTGGAAGGTGACGCGGCCGTCGCGTATGCGCTCGACGAAATGCGAATACCCCTGCAGGCAGACCACGTGGTGCTCGAAGTCACCTGGCGGGAAATTGTTGAACAGGTTCACCATCCCGTTCTCCATACCGCCGGTGCCGAAGTGATGCACCACGTGAACGACGCGCTTCACGGCGCGGTCGCCTTGCCCAGATGCGGTTCGATCACGGCGGCGAACCCAGCCAAGCGCGCACGCGCCGCCGGATCCTCGCCCTGCTGCGGCGTCCACAGCACCACGGCGTAGCCGCTGTCCTCGCCGTCGAGCAGCAGCGACCGTACGAACATGAGCTTGGCGCGCACGCTGCTGACGGTGGGTTCACCGTCGACGACGAACCAGTCGTGAATCAGCAGGCGCAGCGCGGTCGAGCGCAGACGCGTCTCGCGCACCGGATGCGCCGGCGTGTCGATCACGCGCTCACCGACGTTGGACCATACGTCGTGCTCCTGCCGGATCATGAAGTTGCGCGAGTTGATCAGTTCGGCGTCCTGTCGCTGGCGGCCGTACCAGGCCAGATGAAGCACCACGACCTCGTCGCCGCGACGGTACTGCACCGTGCGCTCGCGGTCCGGGTTCTGGAAGGTGGGCCGCCAATCGGTCAGCGCCGGCCCGGCATCGAGCGCCCAGCCGTCGCCGGCTTCGGCCGGCAGCGCCAGTTGTGGCGAGGCCGGCAGTGCGCGCTGCGCCAGTTGTGAGGCGTAGAGCGGTGGCAGCGTGAGCAGCACTGCCGCGGCTGCGGCCGTCAGCGCCGTACGCAGCATCGGGACCGGCCGCAGCGCGATCGAGCCGGCGCCGGGCGCGACATCGTCGGCTTCCTTCTCCTGCCAGAACGAGCCAACCCAGAACAGCAGCAGCATGATGACGCCGAAGAACACCCAGCCGTAGATGATGTGGTCGACACCGGTCGCCAGCTTCATGTCCGAATAGTGCGCGAGCAGCACGATCATCAGCGCGCGGAAGCCATTGGCGACAATGGGCACGACGAAGGACGCAACGATGAAGGCGGCACGGCGCCACAGCGTGCGATAGCTCAGGTAAGCGAACAGGGCGCCGACGGTCAGCGAGGCGATCAGGTAGCGCAGCCCGCTGCAGGCCTCGATCACCGACCAGCTGCCGGACGGCAGTTCGAAGAAAGTGCCTTCGCGATAGACCGGGAAACCGAGCAGTTGCAGCGAGGCAACGGTGAAGTCCGCCGTGTAATTCATCAGCGGCACCATCAGGCCTTCGCCCATCGGTACGCCGAGGAAAAGGAAGGCCAGCGGATAGGCGATAACCCAGGCGACACGCCAGCCGAGAACGGCGACGACCAGCGACGGAATGCTGGCGACGAAGGCCAGCTGGCGCACCACCTGCACGCCGGCGACGTCGGCCACCAGCCAGCCAGCCAGCGACGCGGCCAGCGCGGCCAGCCCCCACACGCTGGGCTGCGGCACGTGCGCCGCCAGCGCTACGCGCTTGCGCCACACCAGCCAGAGGAAGATGGGCGGCACGATGAGGCCGTGAGCGAAGGTTTCCGAACGCCACCAGATTTCCGCCATCGATACGGCGGTGCCCCAGTAGAGCCACAGCAGCAGTGCGAACAGCAGCAGGAATACCGGCCCGGCTGTCCGCCAGGGCGCAGCACTGCGTCCGGTATCAGCCGCGGGCATGGAGGACGTCGGGTTGTACATCGGGCGTGCTTCCGTGTGGGGTTGAACGCGCCGGAGCCGGCGCATCGAGCCAGGCATCGAGCGCGGCCAGTGCGCTGTCCCAGCGATAGACTTTGTCGATCCGAGCACGCGCGGCATCGCCGATCGCCTGCGCGCGTGCAGGGTCGAACAATGCCAGCACGCGCTCGGCGTAGCTGGCCGCGTCAGCGGCGATGAAATCGCGCTCCGGCGACGCGTCGAGGCTGGCGGCCAGCGTGTGCCATACGACCACCGGCCGGGCCATCGCCATCGCTTCGAGCACCTTGTTCTGGATGCCGCGTGCCACGCGCAGCGGCGCCACCGCGCAGGCTGCGTGCGCGACCCAAGGGCGCACGTCGTCGACGCGGCCGGTCACGGTGACGAAACCCGTCTTCTCCAGTTCGCGCACGGCAGGCGCCGGATTCATGCCGACGACGAAGAAATGCGCGGCCGGTTCGACGGCGCGGATGCGCGGCATCACTTCGTTGGCGAACCAGCAGGCGGCGTCGATATTGGGCCAGTAATCCATCGCGCCGGTGAACACGACCGGCTTGACGCCGTCTGCATAGGGATTCGCGCCAGCGTTGGCCGGGTTGAAGAAGTCGACATCGACGCCATTGGGCAGCGCCTCGACACGGCCTTTCTGCGCTGGCGCCAGCGACTCGAACAGCGCGACCTCGGCCGGCGTGACCAGCAGGCTGCGGTCGGCCGCAGCGACAACACGCGCTTCGAAATCGAGCAGCGTGCACGCTTCACGCCGGTACAGCCAGGACATGGGCCAGCGGTGGCGCGGCGCGTACTCCGACCACTTGGCCGAATCGACATCGACCAGATCGACGATGCGGCGCACCTGCGGATGGCGATCGAGGTACTGCGCCATGGTCGAGCAAAACACGACGGCCTTGGTGATGTCGTGACGAGCGATGGTGTCATCGACCCAGCGCTGCATCGCTGCCGACCGGTAATAGACGACGCTGAGCGCCTCGCCGGTCGCCAGCGCGCGCAGCGACAGCAGCTTGCGGCTGCGCGGGGCGATGGTTTCGGTGTGCAGCTGCGCGCACATCGCCTGCAGTGCCGTTACATGCGGCAGATCGGCGGCATCGTCGATGAAGGCACCGACGTGCAGCGCATGGCCGCGCGCCAGATGCTTCAGCAGATGGAAGGAGCGGATCTTGTCGCCCTTGTTGGGCGGAAAGGGCAGCCGATGGGCAAGGAAGAGCAGCGGCTCCACGCCGGTCAGCCCAGGTTGCGGACGATGAAGGGCCCGATCGTGTTCGCGAAGCTGCGCGGCATGCGGCGCCACACTTCGATCATCAGCTTGTACTTCGGGTTCGACGGGTTGTTGCGCGGCAGGCTGTCGCGCTTGTACAGGCAATACTCGTAATGCAGCGGTGTCGGTTCGAAGCCCCAGTTCTTCTTGAACGAGTAGGAACCGGTGCCCTGCTTGCTGCGACCGTAGTCGAACACGCGGATGCCGCGTTCGCAGGCGTGGCGCATCAGTTCCCAGTACTTGAAGTCGTTCGCCGCGAGATCGCGCGCCGCCACCGCATCGCCGGCGTAGTAGGGCAGGATTTCGTCGCGGAAGTAGAAGCTCATGACTGAACTGAGCAACGCGCCGTCCGGACCTTCGACGGTCATGACCGAACAGCGCTCGCCGAAAGTGCGGCGCAGCGTGTCGAAATAGCGGCGCGACATCGCCGGCGTGCCGTGGCGATGCACGTTGTCCGAATACAGTTCGAAGAAGCGGCTGTTGTCGGCGTCGAACACCGCCTTCAGGCCGTTGTTGATGCCCTTGCGCACCATCGCGCGCTGCTTGCGCGGGATGGCTTTCATGTTTTCCTCGACGTCCGGGGAAATCTGCTTGCGGAAGGTGACGTACAGGTCTTCGGTCGGCCAGTCGGTGTGGCGCGCATTCACATTGCGGAATTCGAGGTGATCAACGCCGAGCGACTGCGCGATGCGCTGCGCCTCGGTTTCGAGCGCCAGCGCCGCCTCTTCGTCGTCGGTCGCGACGCCGCCATAGACGCCAAAGGGCAGCGACACGAGGGAATGGCCGAACAGCCGGCTCTTCACCTGGGCCAGCGGCAGCACGCCGCAGATGCGCCCACCCCGTTCGGCCAGCAGGTAGTGCGTAGCATGGCCGAACACGTCGCGCATGATGTCGCGCCACTCGAACAGGTGAAAGAAGCTTGCCGCCGGGCAGGCTTCGACGAAGGCGTTCCAGTTCGCGCGGTCGGCATCGACCGGCGCGCGCACGCTGACTGCAGTCATGAATTCCGCCTCAGGCCGCACGGGCGATCTCCGGAAACACCTCGTCCATCCGGCCCCAGCGGAAATCACTCATCAGGCGCGCCAGCCGGCCTTCGGTGCGGTGCAGATTGATGTAGTGGCGGAAGCGCGACTTGGCGTCCACGCCCTGCACGCGCGGCTGCTCCGCATCGATTTCCCACGGGTGGCAGTAGAACATCGCCGGCTTGCCATCGCGCTTGTTCACCTGGCTCAGCAGCCAGCGCGAGGTGGCGTAGGGCAGCAGACGGAAGTAGCCGCCGCCGCCGGCCGGCAGGTTGCGGCTGCCCATGCGCACGGTGGTGACCGGGACCTCCATCAGGCCGTCGCGCGACGCGAACGGGAAGCGCGGCGCGTCCGGCATGCCATAGTGGTCGTGCTTGACCGGGTAGATGCTGGAACTGTAGCGGTAGCCGGCTTGCGCGACGCAGTCGAGCGCCCACGGATTGGTGTGGCCGATCGAGAAGCTGGGCGCGCGGTAGCCGCGCACCTCGACACCGGTGATGTCTTCCAGCACCTTCTTGGCGCGCGTGATGTCGTCGAGGAATTCGGCTGGCGACTGTTCGGTCGCGCGCAGGTGAGCGGTGCCGTGGCTGGCGATCTCGTGCCCCGCGGCGGCGATGCGCTTCACCATGTCCGGATGACGTTCGGCGATCCAGCCCAGCGTGAAGAAGGTGGCCCGGTTGCCGCTGTCGGCCAGCAGCGCGAGGATGCGGTCCACGTTGCGCTCGACGCGGCACTCGATCGAATCCCAGCGGCTGCGCGCGATGTAGGGCGCCAGCGCCGACACCTGGAAGTAATCCTCGACGTCGACGGTGAAGGCGTTGCGGATGTCGGTCCGGGCGTTCATGTCAGTGCGCGCTCCGCTGCAGCAGCCAGTCGTGCAGGTCGGCGGCGATGCGCTGGGCGGCATTGCCGTCCCAGTACTCGGGCACGCGACCGCGCTTGCCGCCGGTGGCAAGGATGTCGTCGAGGCTGCGCACGAACAGCGCCTCGTCGGCGCCGATGACGGTGTTCGTGCCCTGCTCCACCGTGATCGGTCGCTCGGTGTTCTCGCGCAGCGTCAGGCAGGGCACCGACAGCGCCGTCGTTTCCTCCTGCAGACCGCCGGAGTCGGTGATCATGACGGTCGCGCCACTCATCAGGCCGAGCATTTCGAGATAGCCCAGCGGCGGCAGCAGCGCGATGCGCGGATTGTCGAGCAGCGCACCGAGGCCGAACTTCTCCAGATTGCCACGGGTACGCGGATGGATCGCAAACAGCAGCGGCAGCCGTGCGGCCGCCTGCGTCAGCATCGCGGCCAGCCGCTTCAGCTGTTCGGGGTCGTCCACATTGCTCGGACGGTGCAGCGTCACCACGCCGTAGCGGCCGTCGGCGATCAGCGCCGGGTCGATGTCGTGCTCGGCCAGCGTCTTCGCCGGCGGCACTGCCAGCGCGCGGCTGGACAGCAGCGAATCGATCATCACGTTGCCGGCGAAATGGACCCACGAGGCGTCGACGCCTTCGCCGCTCAGATTGCCAAGCGCGCTGCGCTCGGTGGTGTACAGCCGGTCAGAAATGCGGTCGACCAGGATGCGGTTGATCTCCTCCGGCATCGCGCGATCGCCACTGCGCAGGCCGGCTTCGACATGCACCACCGGCACGTGCTTCTTCACCGCCACCAGCGCGCAGGCCAGCGTCGAATTGACGTCGCCCACCACCAGCACGCAGGACGGTTGGAGCTCATCGACCAGTGGCTCGAAGCGCTTCATGATCTCGGCGGTCTGCACCGCGTGCGTGCCGGAGCCGACCTCGAGATTGTGATGCGGCGTCGGCAGACGCAGACCGCTGAACAGGCGCTCGTTCATCGCGTGGTCGTAGTGCTGACCGGTATGCACCAGCACCCACGGAATCGCCGGCACGTGCTCGTCGAAGGCGCGCAGGATGGGCGCCATCTTCATGTAGTTCGGCCGTGCGCCGACGACGCACAGCACCGGAGCGATCACCTGGGCAGCGCTCATTCCGCCTCCTTGTCCGCCGGCTCGGTCGAGCGCTCGGCGATTTCATACAGCAGGGCCAGTGTCTGTTCGAGCGTACGCTCCATCCGTGACAGGCGTTCTTCGAGATTGCCCGCCTGATGCGCATTCACGTAGTCGCGCACACGCTGAGCAGAATCGGCGTCGAGACGGAACTGCGACATGTCGAGATCGAACAGCGCCGGCGAACTGCGCAGACCGGCGCCGTTGAAAGCGGCGTGTGCCGCGGTGTCGGACGGCATCGGGCCGTCCGGTCGCTTGGCCATCGCCGCGGCCGCGGCCGCGTCACCCGCTTCATCCTTGATTTCGCTGACCACGCCGGCGACGTCCTGCGCGGTGAAGGCGGTCGCACCGCCGAGGAAGCCGGCCAGCATCAGGCGGTCACACAAGGTGTTGATGCGCCGCGGCACGCCCTCGGTCGCCTTGAAGATGGCTTCGTGCGCACCGGACTGGAAAGCGGGCGAACCGCGCCAGCCGACGTGCTTCAGGCGGTGCTCGATATAGGCCTCGGTCTCGGCCGCGTCCATCGGTCCGAGGTGGTAGGACGCGATCACCCGCTGGCGCAGCTGCTCCATGTGCGGGCTCTGCATCGTTTCACGGAACTCCGGCTGACCGACCAGGAAGCTCTGCAGCAGCGCATGCTCGCCGAGCTGGAAGTTCGACAGCATGCGCAGTTCCTCGACCGCGCGCGGCGTCAGGTTCTGCGCCTCGTCGACGATGAGCAGTGCGCGCTTGCCGGCAGCGGTCAGCGACAGCAGGAACATTTCGATCGACAGCAGCAGATCCGCCTTCTTCAGCTGCTTGTTCGGCAGGCCGAACGCGGCAGCCACCAGACGCAGCGTGTCCTCGGCGTCGAGGTGGGTGCTGACCAGCTGGGCCGCCACCACCTTCTTCGAATCGAGCTTCTGCAGCAGGCTGCGCACCAGCGTGGTCTTGCCGGCGCCGATCTCGCCGGTGATGACGATGAAACCTTCGCTCTGATGCAGCCCGTACTCGAGGTAGGCGAGCGCGCGCCTGTGGCCCTTGCTGCCGAAGAAGAAGGACGGATCGGGATTGAGCTGGAAAGGTTTGCCGGAAAGACCGTAGAAGGACTCGTACATGGATCTCGATCGTTGGGTACCCGCCCCTCAGGGCGTCGGTGGCGCTGCACGGTTCTGCAGCATGCGCATCACGGCGCCCGCGTCAGAAGAAGCGTGTACTCACCGTGGCGATCAGTGCATTTTCGTCTACATCGCCGGCGGCGACTGTGCCACGCATCATGCGCAGACCAATGGAGCCGCTGGTGTAGGCACCAAGCGCTGTGGAATATGTCGCATTGAACACGTTGCGCTCGGTCGTCGTGCGGGAGGTCACACGACCACTGGTGTCGAAGGAGTTCAGCGAAAAGTTCAGCGAACTGACCGGGGAGAGCCGGTGCGACAGACCGATGGTCCAGCCCTTCTGGACAATGACCGAAGCCTCGGCGAAATCGCCGGTAAGGGAGCCGCCAACGGAGCCGATTCCGCTGTCGTTGGTCGACTGGTACATCGTGAACGACAGCGTGTTGCGGGCTCCGGTATGCACCACGCCGAGCGACCAGCGCGAGCGCCGGTATTCGCGGTCGGTCAGGATGGGCGAATCGAGCGAACCGTAGCCCGGGATGCGCCCGGCCAGCGCGTCGGCGCGGATCGCGTCGCGCCGTTCGTCCGGATCGGCGATGCTGGCGTAGGGCTCGACGAAGGCCAGCGTTTCGTAAAGATCTTCCAGGCCCGATCCTTCGAGCAAGGTGTCGATCCGGCTCACGATGTTGCGCGTGTAGGCCGCATTGAAAGCCGTCCTCGGCAGTCGGTGCGACAGCTTGTAGTTGGCGGTACTGCCGTACGGCCGCTCGTCGTAATCGAGCGACAGCGCAGTGCGCTGTGACGGACGCCAGTCAAGGCCGCCGCCATAGGTGGCGCCGTCCCGCCGATTGCCTATCGTCGACTTCTCGAAGCCGTAGCGGCCGGTCAGTTCGATCTGGACATCCGGCTTGTAGATCAGCGAGCCGACGATGCTTTCGCGTTCGCTGTTGTTGGCATTGCCCGAGTCGGTCACGCGCGAACTGAGCACGCCCTTCCAGCTCAGCGTCGCCGGAGCGCCCTGCAGCGTCCCGGAGAACGTACGGCTGGTCAGTGCGCCCTCGCGGCGCGACGATTCACTGCGTGCAATGGTGTAGCTGGATTTCCATGTCGCGATATCGCCGAGCCGGACCGTGCCGCGCATCGACGGCGACAGCGAAAATACGCGCGTCTCGGTCGAATCGCCCAGCGTGCTGTTCAGCAGATTGGGCTGGGCATTGAAGACCGATCGCCGACGCTGCGTCTGACTGGCTTTGGCGTCGAGGAAGAAGAGGTCATCGACGACCTCGAACGACCCGTTCGCGCTCATGTTGTTCGCGATGCGCGACGGGAAGGTGTCGTCCGCGTAATACATCATCCGCGGCGAGTAATTGGCGTTGAGCTTCAGGCGCGGGCTGCTGCGCCGCAGATCGATGGTCGGCGTGACTTCGGTCAGCACATCGCTCGACGGCGCCACCGGCGAGAAGTTGATGTTGTCGGACGAGATCACCTGCACCGACGCGCTGGTCGACAGACGCCAGCCTTCGGCGTGCGCCGAACCGAAACTGCTGGCGATGCCCAGGATGGCCAGGGAGATCGGGCGAAGCATCGGTCGTCCTGTCCTCATTCAACCCGCCTTGGCCGTGTCGCGATAACCGGTTTCGGAGCCATAGCCGTAACCGTAACCGTAGTAACCGTAGTAGCCGTCGGTACGGGCATAGCGCGCCTTGTTCAGCACCAGCATCTTGACCGGGCAGCCCTGCACCTTGGCCAGCGCCTGCTTCACCATCGCGTGCGTGGTGCGTCCGGCCTCGACCACCATCACCAGTTGCCCCATCGATTGCGCGAGCACCGGCGCCTCGGTGGTCACCATCAGCGGCGGCGAATCGAAAATGATGATGCGGTCCGGGTAGCGATGCGCCAGTTCAACCAGCAGCGAACGCATCGCACCGCTGGCCAGCAGTTCGGTCGCGTTCTTGTGCGGCATGCCTGCCGGCAGCAGCGTGAGCTTCTCGACATTGGTACGGAGCAGCACGTCGGGCAGACCGACGTCCTCGTCGAGCAAAACGTCCATCAGCCCCTTGGCCGGCGGCAGGCCGAGCAGGTTCAGGATGGAAGGGCGCGCAACGTCGGCATCGACCAGCAGGACACGGTTGTCCAGTTCCATCGCGATGCTCATCGCGAGATTGATCGAGTTGAAGCTCTTGCCCTCACCCGGCACCGAACTGGTCACCATGATGAGGTTGCCGTTATCGACCGGCGCCGCGCCTTTGCCGTGGGCGTTGGCCAGGATGGGGCGCTTGATCACGCGGAATTCTTCGGCGATCTGCGAACGCGGGGCCGACGGCACGACCAGACCCATCCCGTCGAGACGCGCCAGGTCGAGTTCGACGTAGCGGGATGAATCAATGGCGGCTCCGCCCGCCACCTGCACCGGCGCGGCAGCCACTTGCGGCACGGCCTCAGCCGCTGGCGGCACGGCGGCGACGGGCGCCGCAGGAGCGGGCGCAGCCGCTGGCGGCGCCTCGGGCGCTGCAGCCGGTTCCTCGCCGATATCGACGCCCGCCCGCTTCAGATGGGCCATTCGTTCGATTGCTTGTTCGATGATGCTCATGATCTATCCTCAGGCGCTGCGCATCACGAGCGACACGAAAGCCAGCATCGCCACATAGGCGGCCACCAGCCCACCAAGACCGCCGAAGAACACGACGCTGCGGCGACGCTCGTAACGCTTGCGCTCGTTCGCGAGCAGCATGGACACCGAACCCAGCACCGGTACGCCGGCCACTTCGGCCAGCATCCGGCCGTCGTGGAACACCGGTCGCAGTTGCGATACGGCGAACGATGCAGCACCACCGACGATGATGGCCGCCGCCAGTACAACGGTCAGCAGGATGAGCCGGTTGGGCGCCGCCGGCTTGGGATCGACACGCGGCGGCTCGATCAGGCGGAATTCCGCCACCCCGGTCGCGTCCATCTCCTCCGAAATCGAGGCCGATTCGCGACGCGATACCAGGTTGTTGTAGTTGGTCCGATGCACCTCGTAGTCGCGGTTGAGCTGGCTGAACTCCGCCTCCAGTTCCGGCACCAGTCGCGACGACTGCTTCAATGCGTCGAGACGCGCCTGATACTCGCCGACCCGCGCACTCAGCGACGCGACCGAGGCCTCGGCCGACGCCAGTGCGACCTTGATCTGCTGGTACACCGGATTGGGCATCTGCGCGCCGCCAGCCACGGGCTTCGCCTCGGGCTTGGCATCGGCCGGCTTGCTATCGGCCTCCTTGGCCGCTTCGGCCGCGTGCTTCTCGATGATCTGCTTGCGCTCTTCCTCGAGGTTACGGATACGCGCTCGCAGCTGGAGAATGTCCGGATGCTTGTCGGTGTAGCGCTGCAGCAGGCCTTCGACCTCGTTCTTCATGCCGGAGATGCGCATGTCGATCTCGGCAGTCGACGGGCCACCGGGGCCGGAGGGTGCGAAGACCATCGCCGAGTTGTCAGCGCTGATGGTCGGCTCCTCGCCCAGCAACTGGCGCTTCAGCGCGTCACGCGAATTGGTCGCCTCGCGCAGGTCGAGCTGCGCCTGGTTGAGCTGAGCCTGCACCTCGCCCAGGCTGCCGAAGTAGTCCTTCTGCCCGCCGCCCGGTCGCTCGAGATTCTTGAGCTTGAACTCCTTGAGACGGTTTTCCGCCTCCAGAAGCTTGGCCTCGTAGGCCTTGATCTGCTCTTCGATGAACTTGCGCGCCTGATCCGCATCCTGTCGCTTGCTGCCCAGACCCGACTCGACGAACAGCGTCACCATGGCCTGCACCACCTTCTGCGCCCGCGCCGGTTTCTGATCGCGATAGGACACGATGTAGAGGTTGTCGCGGCCGGAACTGGTGAGCTTCACACTGGCGATCAGATCGTCGATCAGCTTTTCGCGCTCGGTCTTGGTCTTGGCCTCGAGATCGAGGTCAGCCATGCGGATCAGCTTCTCGATGTTCGGCCGGCTGATCAGCGTGCGGCTGAGCATGTTGATCTGCTGGTCGAGATTGGGCTGAACGGCCAGACCGGACATCAGCGGGCGCAGAATGGACTGGGTGTCGACATAGATCTTCGCCGACGCCTGGTACTGGTCCGGCAGCACGAGCACCACGCCCATGCCGATGATGCCGACCACCCAGGCGACCAGCAGGCCTATCCAGCGATAGCCCCACGCCGACCTGAGATAGCCAGAAAACTGGCGCAGAAAATCATCCACAGCTACACGATCCTTCCGGCGGACGCCTCATGACTGAGCTGATCAGAACCAGCTCTGCGGAATGATGAGAATGTCGCCCGGCTTGACGTCGACATTGGCCGTCACGTCGCCGCGACGAACCAGGTCCTTCAGGCGCACGTTGTACTGCTTGTCGCCCTCGGAGGTGCGCAGGATGGTGGCCGCGTTGCCATCGGCAAATTCGGTGATGCCGCCAACCGCGATCATCACGTCGAGCAGCGTCATCTTCTGCTTGTAGGCCAGCGCCTGCGGCTTGGCCGCTTCGCCGATCACGCGGATCTGCTCGCTGTAGGGACCGATGCCGCCCGCCACGATGACCGTCACGATGGGGTCACGGATGTACTTCGACAGCACCTGCTCGATCTCGCGCGCAAGCGTCGTGGGGTCGCGGCCAGCCGCCGGCAGATCCTCGAACAGGGTGCCGGTGATCTTGCCGTCCGGGCGGATGGTGACCGTGGACGAGATTTCAGGATTGCGCCAGACGACGATGTTCACCGAGTCACCGGGACCCAGGATGTAGTTGTAATCGTCGCTGTAAGCCTGAGTCGGCGCGGCCGGATAGGGCGACGACGAGCAGGCCGTGAAGGCAAGCGGCACGAGCAGCAGCGCAAGCACGCGCAGTGCGGACATCAGACGGTCAGAACTCAACATTGCATCCTCCACAGGACAGCAGCCAGACAAGCCGCGAATCATAGCCAACGCATCCGGACGCGCGCTCTAATGCGTCACGGCCGGTCAGATGTTGTACCGCAACGCATCGACGATGGGCGTACGCGAAACCTTGCGTGCCGGCAGCAAGGCCGCCACCACGGTCGCGCCCAATCCCACCGTAAAGGCCAGCAGCACGGTTTCGGGCAGCACACGTATCGACGCCGTGTACCCCACGTTCGAGTTCGGCGGCGGCGGCATCGGAATGCCCACCTCGCTGATCGCCAGCGCGACGAGCACCCCCACCACCACACCGATTGCCGCGCCGGTCAGTCCGAGCAGGGCATTTTCGGCGAGCACGAGCCGGAATACGTATCCTCGCGAATTTCCGAGCGCCATCAGCGTTCCGAATTCACCGACCCGCTCGAAGACACTCATGTTTACAGTATTGAAGACGCTCAGCAGCACCATGATCAGCACGATCCATTGCAGCACGCCGAACTGGGTGCGGTAGAGCTCCACGGTCTTCGAATAGAAATCCGAAAGCTGCACCCAGTCGCGGATGTCGAACCCCAGCGACGCCAGCTTGGGCACCAGCAGATCCTTCACCCGCCAGGTGTCGGCCGTCCGGTGCAGCAGGAGCACGATGGCGTTGGAGCCGTCACGCGCAACCAGATTTCGAGCCGCCGCAATGGGAATCCTTACGGCACGGGCGTCGAAATCTTTCGAAAAGCTCTGGAAAACCCCGACCACCGCAAATTCCGTTGTGTTCAATGCGCCGTCGGCAGTGTTCATGATGAGCGTGACGGTATCGCCTGGCGCAAGCGCCAAGGCCTTGGCGACGCCATCGCCGATCAGGATGCCGCCGGTGTCGCTGTCGCGCAGCGCACGGCCGGCGGTGATCCGTACGAAGGTGCCGAGCCGGTTTTCCTTGTCCGGCTCCACGCCCTCGCCCATGACCGCCCAGTCCGCCTTGCCGTTGTTCAGCAGGCCAGTGAAATTGACACGCTGCAGCACCGCATCCGCCTCCGGCATGCGGGCGGCGAACTCGGCGACCTTGTCGGCGTCGTCGATCATGAACTTCTCGGGCGAACGCGCGCCCTGCTCGTAGAAACCGTTGCGGAACACCTGCACGTGGCCGAGCTGGCTGTGTATCGTCGCTTCACCGAGCTGCGTCAGCACATCTGCCACGAAACCGCCGCTCAGGATCAGTCCGGCAACGCCGAAGATGATTGCGGCCAGCGTCATCGCGGTCCGCGATTTCTGCCGGAGGATGTTGCGGAGTGCGAGCTTGAACATGGCGTTCAGCGACTCTGCCGCAGTGCGTCGACGATATTCATGCGCGACGCTCGCCAGGCAGGGTAGAGACTGGACACGAAGGCACTGACCACGGCAATCGCCAGCGCCTTGGCGACGATGCCGAAAGTCAGCCGGATTTCGCCGTTGAACCCCTGTTCCATGCCGGGCGGCGGCGGAAGAGGAATACCGACGGCGGAAATCGCCAGCGCCAGGATGCAGCCGACGACAACGCCCAGCCCACCGCCGACCAGACCGAGCATCACGCCCTCCGACATGAAGATGCGCCGTATCCGCGCCCGCGTCAGACCCAGCGCCATGCAGGTGCCGATCTCACTGACGCGCTCCATCACGCTCATCGACAGCGTGTTGGAAATACTGAGCACGATGATCATCAGGATGATGAACTGCACGACATTGACCTGACTGGCGAACAGATCGCGCGTCTTGTTGTAGAAGTCGGACAGGCGATACCAGGGCACCAGTTCGAAGTTCGCGGCCGGCAGCACCTTGCCCAGTTCGGCCAGCTTGGCGTCGGTCTTGTCCGTGTCGTCGAGCAGCACCAGCCATTGCTGCGCGCCATTCACTCGCACCAGTTGCTGCGCCAGCGCCAGCGGCATGCGCAGCGCCGAATCATCGTATTCCTTGCTGACCGAGATGAAGATGCCGACGACCGGCGCCTCGACTGCATTGACGTTGCCGGCGGCAGTCGTCGTCATGAGCACCACGGTGTCGCCGACATTGACGCCCAGATTGGCCGCCAGGCCGCGCCCCATGATCATTTCGTTGACGCCGTCGGGCGACAGATTGCGCCCGCGCGATATCGTGACCGAACTCGACAGCACCGCCTCCGCCTTCGCCGAGACCCCTTGGCCGAGGAAGGCCAGCGTGTTGTCGCCCTTGCTGGCGAGGCCGTTGAAGCTGAGACGCGGCGCGACGACCTTGACGCCCGCGCCCTGCTCGACCTTCGTGCGCGCCGCATCTTCGCCGTCAATGACGAAACCGAAGGGATCGGAGGTGCCCCGTTCCACATACCCCGGTCGAACCACCTGAACGTGGCCCAGTTGCGACTTGATGGTGGATTCGCGCATACCCTCCATCAGCCACTCGATGAACCCGGCCGACAGGATCATCGCAATCACGCCGAAGCTCACCGCGCCAATGGCAATCAGCGTGCGTCGCCCCTGGCGGAGCACGCTGCGCATCGCAAGCCAAAGGTCGAGCAGCCAAAACTTCATGCGAATTCAAGACTTCAGATGCTAAGGTATTGCCAGCATAACAGTTTTTACCTCACCATCCGATGTCCCGGAAGCGTGCCCCGCAGCCAACGGACATACAAGGCGACGCCATGAGTTCTGCTTTCAATTACGACGAGGCCTTCAGCCGCAACCTCGGCTGGTTCACCGAGGCCGAACAGGCCAGACTTCGGCGCAGCACGGTCGCCATCGCCGGCCTCGGCGGCGTCGGCGGCGCCCACCTGCTGACGCTGGCCCGGCTTGGCATCGGACGATTCCGCATCGCCGATTTCGACACCTTCGGTGTACACAACTTCAACCGGCAGGTCGGGGCCATGATGAGCACGGTCGACCGGCCCAAGATCGAGGTGCTGGCCGAACAGGCGCGTGACATCAATCCCGAGGCCGACATAACCTGCTTTCCGGAAGGTGTGTCGCCGGAGCAGCCGGATGCCTTCCTGCAGGGCTGCGATGTCTATGTAGACGGCCTCGATTTCTTCGCCTTCTCCGCTCGCAGGTCCACCTTCGCAGCCTGCCATCGCCTGGGCATCCCGGCGGTGACGGCAGCGCCGCTCGGGATGGGCGCCGGATTGCTCGTGTTCTCGCCGCGCGGCATGAGTTTCGAGGACTACTTCCAGCTGGAGGGCCACGACGAGACCGAACAGGCGTTGAGATTCCTGGTCGGCCTTGCGCCTGCCGGACTGCATCGCCCCTATCTGGTCGAGCCCTGGCGGATCGACCTCGCAGCGCGCAAGGGCCCATCGACGATGATCGGCTGCAACCTGTGCGCAGGCGTCGCCGCCGCCGAAACGGTCAAGCTGCTGCTCGGTCGCGGCGAAGTCCGCGCGGCACCTTGGGCGCTGCAGTTCGACGCTTACCGCAACCGGATGGTGCGCACCTGGCGCCCGGGTGGAAACCGGCACCCGCTGCAGCGGCTCATTCTCGCCCTCGGTCGGCGCCAGTTGCTGAAACAGATCAACGCCCGCTGAACACGCAGCTCACCGGAGAGACGAATGCGCACCGTAGACAAGATCCTCGACCTCGCGCGCTGGGCGCCGAGCGGCGACAACACCCAGATCTGGCGTTTCGAGGTGCTCGCCGACGATCACGTGCGGGTGCATGGCTTCGACACCCGGCACTGGTGCGTCTATGACCTTGAGGGGCACGCGAGCCAGATTGCGGTCGGCGCGATGCTGGAAACACTGTCCATTGCAGCAACAGCCCACGGCCTTCGCGCCGATATCGCTCGCCGGCCCGACACGCCGGACACGCATCTGCAGTTCGACGTCCGGCTGATCGCCGCCCCATCAGTCGCACCCGACCCGCTGCTCCCGTGCATCACGACGCGCTCCGTGCAGCGACGTGCGATGGGCAGCCGACCGTTGACGGACGAGGAGCGGCAGGCGCTCCAAGCAGCCGTGTTTCCCTACCGCATCGTCTGGTTCGGAAAATTCCGGGATCGCCTGCGCATCGCCAAACTGAATTTCGACAGCGCGCAGATCCGCCTGACCATTCCGGAAGCCTTCCAGACCCACTGCCGGGTGATCGAATGGGGCGCGCGTTTCAGCGAGGACCGCATCCCCGAGGCCGCCGTCGGCGTTGATCCGCTCACCGGCAAGCTGATGCGTTTCGTCATGGCGAGCTGGAGTCGCGTCGAATTCTTTAACAGGTGGCTTTTCGGCACTTTCGCACCGCGACTGCAACTCGACCTGATTCCGGGCATCGCCTGCTCGGCGCACGCCTTCATGATCGCTCCGACCCGCCCCGACCGCATCGACGATCACGTCGCAACGGGCCGTGCCATGCAACGGCTCTGGCTGACCGTCGAAAAACTGGGGCTGCAGTCACAGCCCGAGATGACGCCGCTCATCTTCAACCAGTACGCGCGGGCCGGGCGTCGATTCACGCAGAACGGCGACGCACTCGCCCGCGCCGACGATCTGGCGCAAAGACTGGGCAGCCTGCTGCCGGGAGAGGACGTGGGACGAGCGGTCTGGGCATGCCGCATCGGTCGCAGCCGAAACATCCCCGGCCGCTCACTGCGCCTGCCCCTCGAACGACTGCAGAACCACGAAGCGTCTTGAAACCAGACTGTCGGTGGACTTTACACGCGGCGGCAGAGCGCATCCGCCAACCGCCAGAAACCATCAGGACACAGATTTTTCTTATTTAAATTCAAAGAAGTAAAACGCAACACAAAAACTGGCCCGCCGATTGCTTATAGCCAACCGTGGTTCTCCCAAGCCAACAAACGGAGTCAATGAAATGATCAAGTTCAAGCAAATTGCAGTCGCAGTGGCACTGGCAGGCACTTTCGCTGCCGCGCACGCTGCCCCGGTTTCGATCACCACGCCGAACGGCAACGTGAACGGAATCACCGCCTTCGACTGGGCACCGTCCCCGGTTCTGGCGCAAGGCGGCAACCAAGCCTTCGTCAACTTCATCAACAACCCGGCCGGTGGCACCGTTGAAGGCATGAACGGTGGCAAGGGCTACGGTTTCAACGTGTTCTCGCAAGGCCGCCTGGCCGTGCTGCAGGGCGGCACCGGTGCCGCAGCCAGCAGCCTGTACAACGGCTCGGGTTCGACCGCCGGCAAGTACGAAATCACCTTCGAACTGGCTTACCAGGAAGTCGTGACGACCGCCGTGTCCGTGCCGGGCGCCAACATCGCCGTGTTCGACTTCGCCAAGGTCCAGACCAACAACTACTTCCGCGTCTATGTGAAGGATCTGGATTCCGACGCCGCTGCCAACTACGCGGCCGGCACCGGCTTCAACACCGGCACGCTGGTGTTCGACGGCACGATCGCTCCGGGCAGTGCAGGTTCGGTGTCCAACTTCAACGCGAACACCGGCGCCCTGGGCACGGTCGGCAGCGATGGTCAGCCGCTCAACGGCACTTCGCCGCTGTCGGGCACCCCGTCGGTGACGGGTTCGGGCGCAACGCCTGAGTTCGACCTGCTGACCGTTCTGCCGAACTTCATCGACACGGATTTCTGGAATGAAGAGCTGATCTCCTTCCTGGTGACCAACATCAGCCAGAACCTGCCGTTCCAGTCGGTTGATCCGTCGGCCATCATCGCCGGTCAAGTGCCGAACATCGGCGCGGTGAACGGTGGCACGGTCTGCGGCCCGACGGGTTGCGTTGCAGCCGGCCCGGACATCATCTTCCAGACCGACTTCAACGGTCCGGTGCAGGGCATCCCCGAGCCGGGCACGCTGGCTCTGGCCGGTCTGGCACTCGGTGGTCTGGCTCTGGCCCGCCGTCGCAAGGCCTGATTCAGGTAGTCGAAGCAGCATGAAAAACGGGAGCGAAAGCTCCCGTTTTTCTTTTGTGCGTTCGAAAGCGCACGTTCCGAATCCGTCGTTGCCCGGTCAGCCCGCCTTTATGCGGATACAACCAGCCCGTTCAGAATCGAGCAGGTATTGAAACTGGCGAAGTCCTGCTGGACCGTCTTTGCGGCACGCCTGAAGCCCTCAGCTTCACCCCCGACCATGCGTCTGAGTGCGATCCGCAGTTGTTCGTAGCTCACGCTGCCCGCACGCAGTGAAATCCCCGCACCGGCATCGACCACACGCGACATGGTGAGGAACTGATCCATGTTCGAACACAGACCGACGACCGGCGTGCCGGTCGACAAGGCCTGATAGACCGTCGCACTCCCGCCATTGCAGATGACGAAATCTGCACGCGCAGCGGCTTCGAGCCCCGGCAGATAGTCGGCGACGAAACAGTGCGGTCCGGGCGAAGCCACGTCCGAGCGCCCCGCCGTGGCCGTCATTGCGTTGACCTGCGCGTCGGCCAGCGCGCGAAATACCTCCGGCAGCAGATCGACCCGTCCAGTGGAGCCCAGCGTGACGTAGGCAAGCGGCCCCGGCGGCATCGACGTCCACCAGTCCGGCAGCGGCATCGAGGGCGACCAGATGATGGGCCCGATGAAATGGTGGTTGGGCGGACAGTCCGGACGCACCGGCACCAGACCCGGCGTATCGGCGTAAAGCGTCAGATCGCCGTCGGTGTAGGCATGACGCACGTCGGGAAAACCACTCATGCCGTTCTTCCTGCGTACCGCGTTGAGCGGGCCGGCGTGCAGACGAAAGGCGAGCGGCTGCGCCAGCCGGAAGATCGGCTCAGCGAGTGCCGGCCCGAGCACCTTGGTCAGCGTAATGTCGGGCAAGGGAAAGCGTGAATGGGCAGACCAGGGACTCCAGTGCGCGTTGCACAGCGCGAAGTAAGGGATGCCGACAAGCCGTGCCGATACGCTCAGGGACAGACGGAAATCACCGATCACCACGTCGGGACGTTCGCGCTGCAGCAACGCAACATCGGCCTCGACATAGCGCTCCAGCTCGGCGCGGGTGTAGAGCGGTGCGCCGGCCGCCAGGCGATCGAGAAAAAGCTTGGCTGGAATGCTCTCCAGCCCGAGCCTGCGAAGATCCGTTCCGCGGAAACATAGATCGAAGGCCGGAGCGGTCGCGACCGACACGTCATGATGCGCTGCGAGCCCCGACGCCAGCACGACCGGCCGGGCGACATGCGCGAGGGATACCGCTTCCGCCACGAACAGAACGCGGCGGCGGGTCGACATCAGGCGCCCCCGGCGCGACCGAACAGGCCGAAGCGCGTCAGTTCGGCGACGGTCTGCTGATAGCGATCCTCCGACGGCTGCCCGCCCGCCCAAGCGGCGAATTCCGCCATGCCCTGATCAAGCGTACGCGCCGGCTCATAACCGAGCACTGCGCGCGAGTGCGCCAGATCGGCAACGCATCCGAAGATGTCGCCGACACGGTACTCCCCCTTGTCCTCCATCGTCACCGGCTTGCCGACTGCACGTGCGAGCGCGTTGGCGATGTCGGCGATCGTGCTCGCCTCGCCGGCGCCGACGTTGAACACCGAGCCAGGTGCCACGTCTGCGACCAGTGCTCGCATATTGGCCGCAACGACGTCGGATACATGGACGAAGTCGCGCACCGGCAGGCCGCCCTCGTACACCGAGATAGGCTGGCCGGCGCAGATGCGCGAATAGAAGATCGACACCACGCCGGTGTAGGGATTCTTCAGCGACTGACGCGAGCCGAAAACGTTGAAGTAACGCAGCACGACCGCAGGAATACCGAAGGTGTTCGCCGCGTAGCGAACGTAATCTTCCTGATGCTTCTTCGTGATCGCATAGACCGAGAACGGCTCTGACACCTTGTCTTCCGGCGTCGGCACCGCGTCGAGATCATCGCCGCAGACCGGGCAGGGCATCGCGAACTTGCCCGCCTGCAGGCGCTCGCGCGAACGGGCGCCCGGATATTGGGCGCCATGCTCACGGCAGACATAGGCCCCCTCGCCGTAGATCGCACGCGACGATGACAGCACCAGACGCTTCAGCGCGTGGCCACCCTTGACGATGCCTTCGATCAGGGTGGTCGTGCCCAGACCATTGACCCGCGCGTAATGGGTCATGTCGTACATGCTCTGACCCACACCGGTCAGCGCGGCAAAATGGTAGACCGCGTCGATGCCGTCGAGCGCGCGCGCGACGTCGTCGGCATTGCAAACGTCACCGATCTGCAGTTCCACCTCGGGCGCGAGATAGGCCGGCCGCTGGCGGCTTTCGCCATGTATCTGCGGATCGAGAATGTCCAGCGCACGCACGCTGTGACCAGCGGCCAGCAGCGCGTCCGCCGTATGTGAACCGATGAAGCCGGCACCGCCCGTGATCAGCACTCGCATGTGGCACCTCCGCCCGAATCAGAAGGAGTAGCGCAGCTCGCCGTAGTAGCGGTCCGAGTTGCCGAAACGCCCGAAATAGCCATTTGAATTGCCGCCGAACAGATCCGCACCGAACTGCGCGCGCCAGTTGGACTGCACGCGCCAGATCAGCTTGGGGCGGAACATGTAGTCGTTGCGCACCAGCGACTGCACCCACAGAAGCTCGCCCTCGAGACGTTCGTCGAACTTGTGGTTGTACAGCACCGCCATGCCGTTCTCACGCCGGTTCGCCAGCAGGTCGGGCGCCTTGTCCATGTGCGCCCGCTCGAAGTACTGGAGATTGAGCCGCGACTCGGACATGAAGGGAATGTCGATACCGATCGCATAGTCAACCATGTCCTGACGGACCAGTCCGTCGGGCCGTGTCGACAGCGGCGACACTGGAAGGTAGCGATCGTAGGTGAGCACCGCTTCGGCCTTCAGCAGGAAGCTGCCGAAATCCTTGGTCAGCGTTGCACCATACTGATGAATCCAGTCGTGTCGCGGCGTATAGACCACCGCGGTCGGGGCGACGAACCGACGACTGAAGGTCGGATTCACGTCCAGGCTGCGGTAGTAGAAGGCAGCCAGATCCCAACCCTGTACCAGGGTACCGACGCGCAGGCCGTAGTTCGAGTTGCTGAGCTTGCGGTCCGGCCGCTCCTGCGCGTCGTAGGTCGCGCTGATACCCGGGAGATCGGGTTGCGTCAGATAGAAGTCGCCGCCGAAGCGGCCGATATTGTCGACGCTGACGTAGGGCACCCAGATCAACTCGGCGCGCCAGTCGTTCCTGAAGTACTCGGCGCGGGCCGCCCACTGCGGAATGCGCTGCTGGTCGAATTCCTGCGTGAAGAACTCGCGCATGTCGCGCGCCGACACCACGTCGGCGAAGAACAGGCCGACCATTTCGCCCCACACGATGTGCTGGCGCCCAAGGCGCAGTTCGACATCGCCGACCGGCATGTCGAGATAGACCTCGCGCCACGCGAACTCGCTGCGCCGGTCGTCGCGTACCGCGGCCGGGTAAAAGTCGCTCTCCCAACCGTAGGCGAAGTCGTAATCGACGCGGCCGACAGCCTTCCACTTGATGCCCTGACCGAAACTGCCGCTGCGGCCGAGCTCGTTGCGCCAGCGCGCCTTCGACCAGTGGCTGTTACCGGCAACCGTGCGCGCCAGTTCGAACTGGCTGAAGCCACGCCAGCCCGACATCGACGACGAGCTCTGCTCATCGGCCTTCGGCTTGCCCTGCTCATCACTGGCGGCTTCGGGCGCCGGTTCGACGAACAGATCGTCGAGCGCGTCGGCTGCCGGCGCGGCCCGGACCCCAAGCAGCAGTGCCAGCGTCAGCGCCGCCAAGGGCAGGCGGCGCAGGGCGGAAAGGAAATCGAAGTGCGTCATGAAGCAGCCTGCAGAGTGGCGGATTTCGGGGGTTTGACGTAGGCCCATTCGCCCGGCGATTTCTGTACACCGAGCGCGGTCAGTTCACCGTCCTCGATGCGCACCAGACGGTCGGCCATCGACATCACGCGCTTGTCGTGGGTCGAGAAGATGAAAGTGGTCTTCATCGTGCGGTTGATCTCGCGCATCAGCTCGAGAATCGAATCGCCGGTCTTGCGGTCGAGGTTGGCGGTCGGCTCGTCGGCCAGCACGATGGCCGGCTGCACCGCCAGCGCGCGGGCAATCGCGACACGCTGGCGTTGCCCCCCGGACAACTGGTTGGGCCGATGATGCATCTTCGGGCCGAGCCCGACGATGTCGAGAAAGTACTTCACCCGCTTCGCGCGCTCGTCCTTGCTGACTTCGGGCAACTGCAGCAGCGGATACTCGACGTTCTCGTAGGCCGACAGGACGGGCAGCAGATTGAAGGTCTGGAATATGAAACCGATGGTGCGCGCGCGCAGACTGGCCAGTTGGTCCGGCGTCTGCCCCGACACGTCCTGACCGTTGATCAGGATCTGCCCCGAAGTCGGTGTGTCGATGCAACCGATCAGGTTCAGCAGGGTCGACTTGCCACTGCCGGAGGGCCCCGCAATGGCAATGAACACGCCGTCCTCGATATCCAGCGTGATATTCTTCAAGGCATTGACCTGCTGTCCGCCGAGCATGTAGCTGCGGCTCACATTCCGGATCTGGACGACGTTGTTCATCAGGAAGCCCGGTTCAGAAGACGGGTCATGCGCCCGGTGCTGGAGACAAAAAAATGAATGTTCCGAACACCCCGCTCGGCATGCGCGAAGCCACCACCACCGGCCGATCGTCGCCCCGGCGCAAGACGTTCGCGCGGATCCTTGCAACTGTTGCAGCTCTTGCGGCACCGTTCTGCATTGCGCCGTCCGCCTTTGCCCAAGATGCCGCGAGTATACTTGAAAAGGCCGACACCATTCGCTTCCCGCGGGAGCCCTTCCAGGTCGAGGTCAGCGTCACCTCGACCACGTCCAGCGGCGAAGAATTCCGCAAGTACCGCATCCTGTCCAAGGGTAACGAGAACACCATCGTTCAGACGGTCGAGCCGGCTTCCGAGCGCGGCCAGATCCTGTTGATGAAGGCGCGCGACCTGTGGGTATTCCTGCCCACCGTATCGCAACCGGTGCGGCTGTCGCTGGCGCAGCGCCTGACCGGCCAGGTCGCCAACGGTGACCTGGCGCGCGCCAACTTTTCCGGCGACTACACCCCGAAGCTTCTGCGTACCGAAAAAGTGGATGGCAGCGATCATCACGTGCTCGAACTGACGGCGGTCGATCGCGGCGTGACCTACTCGCGCGTGCTGCTCTGGGTGCGCACATCGAACAACGCGCCGCACAAGGCCGAGTTCTACTCCCTGTCGGACAAACTGCTGAAGACCTGTGTCTATGATGAATACAAGACGCTGGGCGGCAAACTCCGCCCGACCCGTCTGGTCATGCAGGACGCACTGAAGCAGGGCGAGCAATCGACGCTCGAGTACGCATCGATGCAGTTGCGCGACATCCCCGACAAGGTGTTCGACAAGGAATACCTGAAGAAACTACAGTAAGGTCAGCAGGCCACGCACGCGGGATGCACCCGCGGCGTCATACACGGTCGGACAACATCATGTTTCTGCTTGAAGTCGGAAACCTCAAGGAAAATTTCGCCAAGTACTTCGCGGTGGAAGCCGCGGTCGATGAGGCGATGAAGCACGAGGTCTATCGCGTCCGGCACGAGGTGTATTGCCAGGAACTGGGCTACGAAGCCACCAACCCCGACCATGAGGAAACCGACGGTTTCGACGCGCACGCGCTGCAGATCGCGTTGCGCGCGCAGACAAGCGGTCGCATCGTTGGTTGTGTGCGGCTCGTGCAGCCAGACCCGGACGACCTTGCGAAACCGCTCCCGTTCGAACACCTGTGCGAGACGGCAATCGACCGCAGCATCATCGACCCGGCCTGCATCGACCGTCGGCGCATGGTGGAGATTTCACGCCTCGCGGTGCTGTCGGATTACCGCAAACGTAAGGGCGACAGCGGCGGCCCGATCGCCATTTCAGAAGAGGACATGGGAACGCGGGACCAGCCCCGCTTCCCCTACATTCCGGTCGGCCTCTACCTCGGCCTGCTGGCCGCCGCCGAACTGCACGACATCGAACATCTTTTCACGCTGACCGAGGCGCGACTCGCCCGGCATCTGAGTGCACTGGGCTTCCGCATCCACCTGATCGGTCAGGCGGTGGAGCACCGCGGCAAGCGCGTGCCGTCGGTCATCTACCGCAGGGAACTGATGGCGCACCTGCCACCGTTCATGCAGCCGCTGTACGACCAGTTGCTGGAGGAGATGCGAGGGAAGTACCTGGCGCGAAACGCCGCGTGAGCGGATGACGGTTTCGGAGGGAGAAAAACAAAAAGGGCCGCGAGGCCCTTTTTGTTTGCGCGCAGACTGCGCGCGGAGAATTCTGGTGGCCAAGGGCGGAATCGAACCACCGACACGCGGATTTTCAATCCGCTGCTCTACCAACTGAGCTACTTGGCCAAAGAGCCAGCGATATTAGTATCTGATCGCGTTTCTGTCAAAGGTTTTGCGTCGATCATTGCGCGCGCAGCATCGTTTCGGCGACCAGCGATATCTTGGCGATGATGAGTACGAGTTCGACCAGCAGCAGTCCGAAAAAGGCAACGAACGGCAGGTGGCGGTCGGGCACGAAGCGCGGCGTGATGTAACGGAACAGGCGGAAAACGCGCGCACCGACCTGGTTGAATGCGTTGTAGATCAGGTTGCCATGACGACGGCTCCCGGCAAGCAGGTAAAGCGCCGCCTGACCGATCAGCGTCAGCAGCACGATTTCGTTGAGTCCCTTGAGGACGATGACCGCGCGCAGTCCGATATCCAGCATGTCCATGCCTGCCCTCAGACAGGCCACGGCAGCGCCGCGGCGTCGGTCGGAACCTGTTCCACCACGCGCGGAAAGGACACGCGCACGATCAGTCCGCCGTTGCCGGGTGCGTCTAGCAGTTCGACCTCGGCGCGATGCAGCTCCGCGATCTCGCGCACGATGGGCAGACCAAGCCCGGAGCCTTCGACCTGAGTCCCGAGCACCCGATAGAAGCGTTCGAATACGCGCTGCCTGTCTTCGACCGGAATGCCGGGCCCGGTGTCCTCGATTTCCAGGATCGCACGGATGTCTGCTTTCAAGCGCACGGTCACGATGCCGCCGTAGGACGTGTACTTGATCGCGTTGTCGATCAGGTTCTTGAACATTTCGCCGAGCAGCACCGGATTAGCGTCGATGTACAGCGCGACGTGCGCCCGCTCGAAGCCGAGGTCGATGTGGCGCCTGCGCGCAGCCGGCACCCAGTCGGCAATCAGCGATTCGAGCAGCGCATTCAGCTCTACCCGCTCGACCGCGTGCACCTTCTCCGTACTCGCTTCTGCGCGCGCCAGCGCCAGCAGCTGATTGATCAGGTGTCCCGCACCAGTGGCGCTGACCAGTATCTGCTCCATGCAGGCGCGGATCTGCGCCGGATCGTTTTCGAGCAGCGCCAGTTCGGCCTGACTCTTGAGCCCGGTCAGCGGCGTGCGCATCTGGTGCGCCGCGTCGGCGATGAAGCGCTGCTGCGCCGCGAGGT